>CAIXNB010000186.1 GCA_903920695.1 uncultured beta proteobacterium | reverse complement strand
GGCGGCCAGCAGCAGGCGCGGCGTGATCGGCTCGGCCAACAGCGCAACCGCCAGCGCGGCGCCGAAGAACGGCGCGACGGAAAAATAGGCACCGGCGCGCGCCGTGCCCAGATGCCGCAAGCCCACCACAAACAGCGTCAGGCTCACGCCGTAGGCGATAAAACCGACAGCACCCGCACCCAGCACGAAGGGCAGGGGTGGCCATGCCGCGCCCAGATACAAGGCCATTGCCAGATTGACGCTGCCGGCCACCAGCCCCTTGACCGACGCAATCCAGCTTGCATCGCTGAGCGAAACGCGCCGCGTCAGGTTGTTGTCCAGACCCCAGGCCAGGCAGGCGCCGAGCACCGCCAGCGTGGGGCCGATGCCGGCGAAGCTGGCCTCTTGCGGCCATGCCAGCAGCAGCGCGCCGCCGACGATGGCCAGCAGGCCCAGCGCGATGCGCGCGCCGATGTTTTCGCGAAACGCGGCCCAGGCGATCAACACCGTGAAGACGGTCTCGGCGTTGAGCAGCAGCGACGCGCCCGATGCCGGCATGCGGCGCAGTCCGATCATCAGTAGCACCGGCGCGAGCACGCCGCCCGACGCGATGGCGCCGGCCAGCCAGGGCCAGTCGCCGCTGGCCAAAGATGCTGTCCTGCTTTGTCGCAGCCGCCGCCAGAGCAGCAGGCCCAGGCCCGAGCCGAGGTAGAACAGCGCGGCCAGCAGCCAGGGGTCGATGCCGGCGAGCAGCAGCTTGGCCAGCGGTGTCGCGCCGCCGAACAGAACCGCTGCCAGCAGGGCGGCCAGGATGCCAGGGTTGCGCAGTGGCAGGTGGTTTGTCATGGCGTGATTGTCGTTCGGTCGAATCTGCAATGGCGCTGCCCCGTCATTCTTGCGCGCCAGCACCGCGTCCTTGCCGGTGGCGGTGGCTTGCGGTGCCGTAGGGAAGAGCAAACTTTCATTGCCAGAATGGGGACATTAGGACCGGCGGATAAAAAAATCCGCCTCAGCACGAACTTGCGCAGCCGCATAAGATCGTGCGCTGGGACTCCGATACCTCTGTGTCGGAGTACGTGGTTCTTCATTCAATGGAAGAAACCCTCAAAGGAGCAGATTCATGACACACTTGACCGCCAAAGACTTTCAACCTGAAGTCCTCCAGTTATTTGATCGCTACGTGCACGGCGACATAAGCCGTCGCGGGTTTTTGGATCGGGCCGCCACTCTGGCCGGGTCTGCTGCCGCCGCTGCCGGATTGCTCGCTGCACTGAACCCTCAGTTTGCCCAGGCCCAGCAGGTCGCGCCAAGCGACGCGCGCTTGCAAACCCGCTACCAGGTCTTTGACGCACCCCAAGGCAATGGGGCCGTGCGCGGCTACCTGGCCAAGCCGGCTGGGGTCAACGGAAAACTCCCAGCCGTGCTCGTCATCCATGAAAACCGCGGACTCAACCCGCACATCGAAGACATCACCCGTCGCCTTGCGCTTGATGGATTTATGGCCTTTGCACCCGACGCCCTCTATTCCTTGGGCGGCTACCCTGGCGACGAAGACAAGGCACGAGAGCTCTTTTCAAAACTGGATGCAGGCAGAATGCTTAACGATTTCATTGCTGCCGCCCGCGCTTTGCTCACGTTCCCGGAGAGCACCGGCAAAGTGGGTGCCGTGGGCTTTTGCTATGGTGGCGGCGTCGTGAACATCCTGGCCACCCAGATATCTGAGCTGGCCGCTGGTGTTGCGTTCTACGGCGAACAACCGCCCTTGCAGGGCGTGCCAAACATCAAAGCACCCTTGCTGATTCACTACGCCGGTGTCGATGATCGGATCAATGCCGGATGGCCAAAATTCGAGCTGGCACTCAAAGCTGCGGGAAGCCGGTATGAGGCCTTTGTTTATGCCGGTGTGCAACACGGATTCAACAACGACACGACGCCGCGCTTCGATGAGGCGGCGGCCAAGCTGGCTTGGTTACGCACGACGAGCTTTCTTAAGCGGAATTTGGCATAGCAAGGACGGCATCACTGACAGGCTGGTGCCGAGCAGCTACACGATTGCCTTTGACGGTCAGGGCGGCGTTGCCGGCTTCGGCACCTTTGGCAAAATGGTGTCCATGAATCACACCAAACTGATTGAGTCGCTGTCAAATGCCAGCAGCCTCGAACTCTTCGATCTCAGCCGCATCATTGACCGGCTGTTGGCTGACCCCAGACGCATCGTTGCCATACGCAACAAGCTCAACTTGGGCAAGTCCGTACAGTTCATGGATTGGCGCACCGGTCAGATGCGCTCTGGCAAGGTGGTCGCCATCAAAGACTCGCAGGTGACCGTGAACGAGGAGGCTAGCAGATTGCAGTGGAAGCTGTCGTATGCGGCCATCGATCCAGGTGAGAACAACGAACCTATCGAAAGCTCTTCGCCTGTCAACGATCAGCCAGCGCCCAAGAAGCTGGGTCCCAATGACTTCCGGCGAGGTGACAAGGTCTCATTTACGGACAAGTATTTGCAGCCTCAAATCGGAACGATTACGCGCATCAATCAGCGAACAGCGTCTGTCGAATGCGATGGCGGCTCTGGCTGGCGTGTCGCCTTTGCAATGTTGCGCCACGTGATGGACATCTGACGGCAAGCCGCGGTCAAGTCAAGAACGGTACAGGGTGGACGCTTACCCTCGTCAATGAGACGGCAGACATGGTTTGCGGCACGGTCAACAGAAGTTAGCCTCAGTGCCCCTGGTGCTGCTTGGCACCGCTTTTATCAATGTGTTGCTGACGTATCGCATCGGGTATCAACCGCCGAAGCGCCGATCCACGGCTGATCGCTCGCTTCTATGCCAGCGCGGGCGGCGGGCGCATCGCAGAAGGAAACTACAAAGTCGCGCTCGCCCGGTCTGCCATGGCGCCGGTGCTCACCGGCAGCGTAGCGCTAAAGCCGCGGCTGTTCTGAACCAGGCGACGCTGCTCACTTGCAAACATCTCACCCGTCGTTCGTGCGACAACACACCAGAGGAAGACATGGAATCCAGAATCAATTTCCTGGCAATACTGCTTGCGGGCTTCACAGCGATAGAAGCCGCGCTTTTATGTTTCGCTATTTCTGTGTCGGAGTACTAGTGCAGTATTACACACTATCTGGCACTGAAAACCGCACCTTTTCGGCCATGGCGTCGCTGCAAATCCGCGCGATATCTACGGGTGTCGCTGTGGTTTGCGCCTTGCCCTGACCAAAAATCCATCGGTTTTAAATGTGCCTTCAAGAGTGCAACTGCACTAGGACGGACAACACCATTGACTCGCCCATTGTGCAATTCGACTGCAATGCTGACAGGCGCCAGCGCTTCAGGAATGGCCGCATGGTTTCATTAGCCCCGAACTGGCCTTAATATACGGTTTTCACAACCGAGCAAAAATCAAATGCCGAATTTAGCAAACGTCATGAAAAATGAAATTGTCCGGCTGGCACGAAAAGAAGTGCGAGCAGAGGTTCTGACCTTGCGCAAAGCAGCCACGTCAGCGCGCACGGACATCAACGCACTGAAGCGGCGCGTGGCGGCGCTTGAGAAGCAGATTGCGTCATTGAGCAAGGCATCACCGGCAAAGCAGGTCGAACCGGAGACCGAGCCACAGTCCATCCGCTTCAGTTCAAAGGGGTTCGCTGCACTGAGGGCTCGTCTTGATTTGTCGGCAGCGCAAATGGGTTTGCTGCTGGGTGCATCGGATCAGTCGGTCTACAAATGGGAACGAGGCGCTAGGCCAAGGGCTCATCAGTTGCCGAAGATTGCAGCGCTCAGGAAAATGAAAGCACAACAAGTCGCCGACAGCCTTGAATCCTTGTCCAAGTAGACTCGCTGGCAGCGAAAACTGAGCCCCTCCGGGGGGCAAGTTGTCAGTCATCATGACAGGAGTTTAAGTTGACCAATCCCGCCGAGGCGATGCCGTCCAGCGCCTACTCATTACTCGACACAGGCGCTTATCGTTCCAGCATACTCACACGTGGTCCATGGCACCGTGCACATCAACACGCTGGCCCACCGATTGCGCTGGTGTGTCGCGCCATTGAACACGCTGGGGCGGCGCATGGACTGACCCACATCGCGCGACTCACCGCCAACCTGCTGCGTCCAGTGCCGATCAGCGAACTCTCGATTGATGTCGCAACGGACTATGCCGGTCGCAACGCCGGCCATTTTTCGGCGCGGCTGATAGCTGGCGAAAAGGTGGTCGCCCGCTTCACGGCATTGGCCCAGCGTGAAAACGATGTGCCGATTCCAGACGGTCTGCCGGGCCATCCACTGCCACCGGCACCGCGAGGCCCCGAAAATTCGCCTGAGGCTGCCTTTCCCTTCGCTGGCAAGCATGTAGGCTATGCTGATTTGGTCGAGACCCGGGTCTCGCATGGCCGCCTTTTCGAGGGCCCCTGTGCCATTTGGTTCCGCTTGCGCCATCCACTGCTTGACAGTGAAGCACCTAGTGTCTACCAGCGTGTCGCAGTCGCGGCCGATTCCGGCAATGGCATTAGCGCCATTCTTGATTTGGAACGGTACGTCTTTGTCAACTCGGACCTGACCATCAATCTGTTGCGCCGGCCTCAGGGTGAATGGATCTGCATTGATGCGCGGACACTCCTCGGCCCGAACGGTTGCGGCCTCGCTGAATCGATGCTCTACGACATTCACGGTCTCATTGGGCGGGCCACGCAGAGCCTTACCGTAAGCCGACGAGACGAATAGTGCTGCGGGTCGCCGTCAAGATGCAATTGCTATGGCAGTCCATCGTCACAGCGGGCGCATTGCATACTCGTTGATTGGCCACGGGCACCGAGGCTGGCTTCCGAGTGGCGGCCATGGACCTGCGCGGCCACGGTGACAGTGACGCAGCATTCAATAATTGTTCAAGACCCGATCACAAGGCCGGACACGTCAACGCTCTTTACGCCCTTCACCTTTTCAGCAATCATCTTCACTAGGTCGATGGCATCCTGGCTGGGCAATTTGCCCTTGAGTAAAACCACACCGTGCTTGGTTTTGACACTCACCTTGAATGCCTTGGACACGCTGTTTGCGAGAATTTCCGACTTCACTTTGGTCGTGATCCAGCTATCGGACACAGCCCGTTCCGCTTTGCTGACGGCATTGGCTGGTGCAATGGCGGCCGTATCGGAAGCAGCATGCGAGATGCTCATGCCAAGTAGAAGCGTGGCAGCGGCGAGGGTGGTTCCAAGGGAGATTTTGGCGAGATTCTTGGTAGTAGTCATTGGTAACTTTCAATGTTTAAACATGGTCAACACCTGCAACACCTGCAACAACGCAAGCTTGTCAAACACCATGCAATTTGCAGCATGCCAAAACGCGTAACGGGTTGTCCGTGCGCCAGCACACAAAGTTCCCCTACAGTGTTATCGGAAGTCAAAATCGCTTGGCGCCGCGCGCCGAAATATGAGACACCTGCGTCCGGGCTGTCAGCTGCTCAACATCGTGCAACCGGATGGCATGGGTGTTCGTGAGCGGCCGTGCGGTAACGCACCGACGTGCCCGCACGGTCGCACCTAAAGTAGGCGCGGCGTGGATCGCGGTCGCTGCCACGCACTTGGTTTTGGTAGCGGGAACTCCCAGCCGACGAACCAGGGAATCGGCCTATTCTTGAAGGACAGCCAGCCATGTTACGCAGCATGAACGATCTGGAGAACTACACCGTTGGTGCCACCGACGGCGACATTGGGCAGGTGACGGACTTCTATTTCGATGACCAGGCATGGGTCATCCGCTACTTGGTGGTTGATGCTGGCTCCTGGCTTTCCAGCCGGAAGGTGTTGATCTCGCCGATTTCCATCAACCGCCCGACCTGGTCCCAGCGACGCTTGCCGGTTTCGATCACCCAGGAGCAGGTCAGAAACAGCCCCGACATCGACACCGACAAACCGGTTTCGCGGCAACACGAGATCGATTACCACCGCTATTACGGCTATCCGGACTATGCGGGCGGTGTCGGGGTCTGGGGCGAAGGCGTCTACCCGTACCTGATGGACCCGGCGTACGCTTCATCCGGCCTGGGCCGAGCCGAGCGGGATAAAACGGATGAACAGTTTGCCAGAGCCGAACGGGCGCAACACCGCAATGACGATCCGCACCTACGCAGTTGCAAGGCGGTCATTGGTTATCACATTCACGCTACCGATGGCGACATCGGCCACGTCCAGAACCTGCTGATCGACGAAGAAAGTTGGGCCATACGCTACATGGTGGTCAACACGAGCAACTGGTGGCTTGGTCACCTGGTACTCATCCCGCCGCAGTGGATCAAGGACATCAATTGGACCGACGAAAGTGTTACCGTCAACTTATTGCGTGACGCAATCCAGGATGCCCCGCCCTACGAGCCGACGGACAAGTTGAACCGGGAACACGAAGCTGACCTGTATGGATACTACGGGCGAGTCGGCTACTGGGAACCCACACCCTGAATCCATGGAGAAGACTGCATGATTTACAAATTCAAATCGCAAGCCGCTGGTGACGTCATCATGTTGCAGGTCACGGGTGATCAGATGCTCGCCATTGTTGGCAAGACTGCAACGCCGCGCGGCATCATCACCGTGGCGCAAATTCCGGCCGCCTTGGCCGCTCTGGAGGCGGCCTGTGCAGCGCATGAAGCAGCGCAATCGCCGCCTCAGGAAAAACTCACGTTGGAGCATGAAGTCGAAGACGACAAGGTCGAACTGCGCCACCGCGCCGCTCCGTTCATCGATTTGCTCAGGACCAGCGCGCAGGCCGGTAAAGATGTGGTTTGGGGCGTGTAACACAGAACAGACGCTGTGGTCCTCACGATGGTGACGCCAGTGCGGCGTCGACGGTGGTCTGGGCCTGCGTCAGGATGCGTTGCAAATGCGCAGTGCTCTGGAAGCTTTCGGCATAGATATTGGAGATGTCCTCAGTGCTGGACGGCCGCGCCGGCGCTCTCTTGCGCTATGGCGAGGATTTGCAACGACGGCATGGGTGTGAAGGCGCGCTTTCATGTTTCGATATTTCTGTGTCGGAGTACCAGGCTATGTATGCAATCGAACAGATGGCGTCACGTCGAATTATTAGCATTCAGCACTGAGCTATCAACCAGCTCACTTGCGAAGTAATTCGTTCACCTTCAAAGGAATACCATCATGAACAAAGATCAAATCAAAGGCACTGTCAAGGACCTCACTGGAAAAGTTCAAGAGGAGGCTGGCAAGCTAGCCGGAAACAGAAAACAAGAGGCCAAGGGCATCTACAAGCAGGTCACTGGCAAAGCAGAAGTGCGACTTGGTGATGCCAAAGAACGGGCTCATGATGCAATAAACGCAGTCAAGGACGCGGTTCATCATCGCTAGGAATTTCTGACCTGAAGGTTAGAGCTGGCGGTCATCGCCGCAGGGCTGGAAATTGAGGTGCAGCGCGATTTTGTTACGCTCCATGGTTGCCACGTTTCCCAGGGCTTTCCGCTCCGCTCAGCGCTGCCCATCGAGGACTTCTAAGCCTTTGCCCGTAGCGCTTGACGACACCCCATTTTCATGTCCGTTTTTTTCGACATCACCCACACCACCCATTACCGCTTTGCGCGAGCGGTCCCGCTCGGCGAGCACCGGGTGATGTTTCGCCCGCGCGATAGCCATGACTTGCGCGTTCTGGCCACCGGCATGCAGGTCACGCCCGCCCCGGTGGACGTGCGTTTGATCCAGGATGCCTATTCCAACTCGGTGGCGTTGGTTCAGCCGCAAAGCCCGGCCAGCGAGTTCAAGGTGGTGTGCTCCTTTTCGGTCGAGCACACCGGAACGAGGGCGCTGGACTTCCCCTTGAGCCCGCATGCGCAAAGCTTTCCATTCGACTATGACGCCGAGGAGCAGATAGTGCTGGCGCACTATCGGCGTCCGTATTACGAGGACCCCGACGGCAGCCTGCGCGCTTGGGCGCAACAGTTTGTTCTTCGCGATGGCGCCACCGGCACGCGTGAGTTGCTGGTGACGATGACGCAATTCATACGCGACACCACGCGCTACCAGGTCCGCCTTGACGAGGGCGTGCAAACGCCGTACGACAGCTTGCGCCTGCAAAGCGGAACTTGCAGGGACTTTGCCACGCTCATGATCGAGGCCATTCGCCATCTCGGCTACGCGGCACGATTCGTCTCAGGCTACCTGTATACACCCTTGCATGAGAGCGGCACAACGCGCGGTGGAAGCACGCATGCCTGGGTGCAGGTCTACCTGCCCGGAGCCGGTTGGATCCCGTTCGACCCCACCAACAATCTGGTCGGCGGCATGGATCTGATCCGCGTCGGTGTAGCCAGGCACGCCAGCCTGGCCTCGCCCGTTAGCGGCTCATGGATCGGCTTGGCAAACGACTACCTTGGCATGGAGGTCGACGTGCAGGTGAAAAAGCGCCCTTGAAGCGCAGGGCTGACGCATTCGGCAAGGACATGAGCCCGGTTAGCGAATTTTTGTGGGCTGACTACTTTCGCAAGAAAATCCAAACAGCAGCTTCAGCAATCGATGGATGCAGCTTGCCCTATGCGCTTGAGTTGACGAAACATTCCAAAGCCAGTCACCTGCCTGGGCCACTATTGAAACCTGATTCCTGCAAACGTTCGCAAGCTCATTTTTCTATTTCGTCTTCAACTTCTTTTGCGCCTTCTGCATAGAACTTGGCTTCATCAGGTGAAAGATCATGCAACAGCCGAAGGAATTCCCCGGCGTGAACGCGTTCTTCGTTAGCAATTTCCGTCAGCACTTTGATGGCAAGCGGATGGTCAGTGGATTCGGCTAACTGCATGTACATCTGGGTGGCCTCGTACTCCGCAGCAATCATGAAACGAACGGCTCTGACAAGCTCCTCGTGGCTAATTTTCTTGTCTTTGGCAAGCCCTGAAAATGGCGATCCGAAACTTGGCATAGGTAATCTCCTTGGTCAGGCGTAAACGCGATTTGCGTTGCGACTCAGGTACTATCGTATAAAATCAAGCGCGACTGGTCAGTGCGCCTGTACACATATCACCCTGTTCCTGACCGTGGCGGATGTGTATGGCGGTTTTTCAAACCTGTGCCTGCCTCAGACTGACTGTCCCCCCGCCCTTTGGCTCCTCCTTGATGTCGCTGCGCTCAATACCACGCCGACCTGTGTCGGGACGCGTTGTGGCATGCTTTAGGCATTCAACGGGTTGTCATTCGTTGCATGCCAACATGGCTGGCTGACGCTAACCGCTAACGCAAGTCCAAAAACGCCAAACCCTTGTTGATCCGTTTTGTCATTGCGAATTGGCATCGTGAGCACTTTTCATCAATGGTTCTGTCTGCATTCCATATCTGTCTGGGCCAGAGGCCGCACAGAGCCGTGCGGCGCTTGTAGGCCTGGTACTGTTCACCATTTTGTATTTCAACAGCGTGCAATTTCGAGCCCCGCTGACCTGAATTGGCGCCAGTTCCAGCACGCACAAGGCTAGCGCCTGTTGGCATCCAGGCAATGGCGACCGGTAACGTCCGGTTCACTCGATTTTCTGGTTGTTGTTGGTCGTAGTGCATAGTCAGTTGTTCACCTTGGCAGAGTCAAAAAGAATAGGATGTGCCGCAGGTCCTGTGCCGACGGCGGTTTGCATAAACAGGGCATTGAAGACGTCGTCCTGATTCAAGAATCCGTGTGAGCCAGAAATTTGTCGGTGCGGTAGCGCACATAGCGCTTGCGTAAGCGCCCCGGCCTTGAAGAAGCGTTTGGCGGCTCCGTGGTCTGCTATGGCTCCGGAATTGGCTGAAGTGTTCCTTGATGCACCAAGCCCACCTGCCACCCGTCAATGGCGACGTGCCACCGAATTAAACGGCCACTGTGTGTGACATCGCACAGAAAGCAAGGCGCTTGGGAGTCGACACTTAGCCATGAACTTCCAACACACCTCTTTGAAATCAAGCAGATCTCAGCTACCTATCCGCGAGCGCGGTTACGTCAGCCGGTCGATGCTCGATGCATTCACGAGAACGGTACAGCAGCTAATGTCAAGGATTGGCACGAGCAAACCCGGGCGGTCTGGCACCCGGACGGATGAAGAAATGACAATGCATTCGCCATTTCTATGAGATCGTGCCATCGCTGCTTTTTTTCAGCAAGGTTTTCGACTATGGAAAGGAGCCATTGCAATGACCGACCAAGGTGAACGTGCTCGTCCGGTGACGAGTGAGAAGGGGCGGAGGTTCGAGCTTTCGATCCCAAATCGACAGCCGCCAGGCTCACTGAGGTGGGCCATGTGTGATGGCACACAGACGGGCCATCAGCTTGCGCTGAAGCTCAAGCTTTCAACCAATGGGCCCTACCATGCAGCTTAGCACCGCGGCAGTCGCCAAAGTTTCCAACCAGCCTTCCGTTCGGCCTGCCACCACGGTAGCATCGTCCAGCGCGCTGTCCACCGAGGCGCCGGTCTGGTTCATCACTGGCTGCTCCACCGGCTTTGGCCTGGAACTGGTCAAGCAGGCCATCGCCAAGGGCTTTCGCACCGTGGTCACTGCCCGCAATCCGTACGCTTTGCAGGAACTGGAGATGCATGACAACGTATTGGTGCTGCGGCTGGATGTGACGCATCCGTTCTGCGTCGCCGCTGCAGTGGCCACCGCCGAGCGCCGCTTCGGCCGCATTGACGTGCTGGTCAACAACGCTGGCATTGGCTACTTTGCCGCGATCGAAGAGGGCGAGCCCGAAGCCGTGCGCGACATGTTTGACGTTAACGTGTTCGGCATGTGCGCCATGGTGCAGGCGGTGTTGCCGGGCATGCGCCGCCGCCGCCACGGTTGCGTGGTCAACTTCTCTTCGCTGGGTGGACTGCGCGCGTTTCCGGCGCTGGGCTATTACAACGCCACCAAGTTTGCCGTGGAAGGCCTGAGCGAGGCGCTGTGGCAGGAAGTCGAGCCGCTGGGCATCCAGGTCATGGTGGTGGAGCCGAGCGGCTTTCGCACCGATTGGGCTGGCCGCTCGGCCCATGAAAGCGAGCAACAAATCGACGACTACGAGGCCACTGCCGGTGCAGTGCGCCGGCAGCTGCGCGCCCAATCGGGCAAGCAGCCGGGCGACCCGGTGCGCGCCGCGCAAGCCATTCTGGCGGCCGTGCAGTCGGGCCAGCCACCGCACCACCTGCTGCTGGGCGCCGATGCGTTTGAAGGCGCCTTGACCAAGCTCGACGCTTTGCGCCAGGACATCGTGGCGGTCGAGGCGGTGGCGCGTGGCGCCGATTTTCCGGCGCCGCAGCACGTCGCCGCGCCAACAGCGAAGCCGGCACGGACGGCTGCGCCAGCGCTTAGCGTGTGACCTGGCAGGGAATCGCCCGCAGTGGTGTGCTGCAGGGCCTGCGGCCGCACTGGCGCAGTCTACTGCTCTTGCTGGCGCTGCAGGTACTGCAGACGCTGGCCACGCTGCTGCTGCCGCACCTGAGTGCCGAGGTGGTGGACCTGGGCGTGAGCCGCGGTGATAGCGCCTATGTGAGGCACATGGGGCTGCTGATGCTGGTCGTGGCGATGATGCAGGGGCTCCTGGCAGTGGCCGCTACCTGGCTGGGTGCACGCTTGGCCATGGGCTACGGGCGTGACCTGCGTGCGCGCGTGTTCGCCCAGGTCCAGAGCTACTCACTGCAGGAGCTCAACCACTTTGGCACGCCCTCGCTGATCACCCGCAGTAGCAACGATGTGCTGCAGCTACAGACTGGCCTGCTCATGGTGCTGACCATGATCATCAGCGCGCCGCTGATGGCTGTGGGTGGGGTGGTGATGGCGGTGCGCGAGGATGCTGGCCTGTCGCTGCTGTTGGTTGTGAGCATTCCGCTGCTGTTGCTGGCGGTGGCGCTGCTGATGTCGCGCGCGGTGCAGTATTTCCAGAAGATGCAGGGGCAGATTGACCGCGTCAACCAGATCCTGCGCGAGCAACTCACCGGTCTGCGCGTGGTACGTGCCTTTGTGCGCGACCAAGCCGAGCGCCAGCGCTTCGCTGTGGCCAATGACACGCTCACCGACACCGCGCTCCACACCGGGCGCCTGATGGCAGCCCTGATTCCGATTGCGGTGCTGGTGATGCAGTGGAGCACCACCGCGCTGGTTTGGTTCTCGGCCAGCCGCCTTGACGCAGGTACGCTGCAGGTGGGCTCGCTGATTGCCTTTCTGGCCTATGTGGCGCAGATTCTGATGTCGGTGATGATGGCTGCGCTGCTGTTTGCCATTGTGCCGCGCGCACTGGTGTGTGCGCGCCGCGTCGAGGAGTTGTTGCGCACGCCATCATCGGTACGCGAACCCGTTACCGCCCAGGCGCTGCCGGCGCGCCAGGCGGGCAGCGGGGCGGGCTCTGGTGTGGTGTTTCGCGGCGTGGGCTTTCGCTATCCCGGCGCGCAGAAGGTGGCACTGCAGGGCATGGACCTGTGCATAGAGCCCGGTCAGACCGTGGCCGTGATCGGCGCCACCGGCGCCGGCAAGTCGACCCTGCTCAGCCTAGTGCCGCGTTTGTTTGATGCCAGCAGCGGCAGCGTCAGCCTGGGCGGTGTCGATGTGCGTGCACTGTCGCTGCCGGTGCTGTGGGGCGCCATTGGGCTGGTGCCGCAACAGGCCTACCTGTTCACCGGCACCATCGCCAGCAACCTGCGCCTGGGCCGCCCCGCCGCCACCGAAGACGAGTTGTGGCAGGCGCTGGAGGTGGCGCAGGCGCGCCACTTTGTGGCCGCGCTGCCGCTGGGGCTGCAGACGCCGGTAACCCAGGGCGGTGGCAATTTTTCTGGCGGGCAAAGGCAGCGCCTGACGATTGCGCGCGCGCTGGTGGGCAAGCCGCGCGTCTACCTGATGGACGACAGCTTCTCGGCGCTGGACTACGCCACCGATGCGCGACTGCGCTTGGCGCTGCGGCCGCTGCTGCAGGACGCCTGCCTGCTGCTGGTCGGCCAACGCGTCAGCTCGGTGCAGCAGGCCGACCGCATTGTGCTGCTCGATGGCGGCGCGTTGCTGGCCAGCGGCAGCCATGCCAGCCTGTTGCAGAACAGCAGTGCCTACCGCGACATCGTCGCCTCGCAGCGCGATAGCGCGGTGCTGCCATGAGTCCGCGCGGCATGCCCGGCAATGGGCCCGGTGCTGGCGCTCATGTGCGCCACTGGGGCGCCACGCTGCGCCGCCTGCTGACCCTGCTGCTGGACCAGCCCAGAGAGCTGGCGCTGATCCTGGCCGCCACGCTGGCCAGCGTGGTGCTGCACGTGATGGGCCCCTGGCAGCTGGGCCGCGCCACCGACATGGTCTACAACGCGGTCAGCACGCACCGGCCCATCGACTATGCGCAACTGGCGCGCCTGTTGGGCATGGTGCTACTGCTCTACACCACCTCGGCCGCGCTCAACTGGTGGCAGGCCTGGCTCAGCACCGGCCTGCTGCTGCGCGTGGTGCGCCGCCTGCGTCAGCAGGCCGAGGAAAAGATCGCGCGCCTGCCCCTGTCCTGGTTTGACCGACAGCCGCATGGGGAGGTGCTCAGTCGCGTGACAAACGACCTGGACAACATCAGCCAGAGCCTGCAGCAGCTGCTCAGCCAGTTGCTGATGTCGGTGCTCAGCCTGCTCGGCGTGCTGATCATGATGCTGCTGCTGTCACCGGCGCTGACCCTGATTGCGCTGTTGGCCGTGGCGGCCTCGGCCGCACTGGCCGCCGTGCTGACGGCGCGCGCGCAGCCCCGCTTCTCCGAGCAGTGGCGCTGCACTGGCGTGCTCAACGCCACGGTGGAGGAGGACTGCAGCGGCCACACGCTGATCAAGGTGTTCAACCACCAGGCAGCAGCCAGGGCGCAATTCGATAAGGACAACGAGGCGCTGTACCGCAGTAGCTATGTCGCGCAGGTGCTGTCCGGCGCGGTGCAGCCCGGTATTCTGTTCATCGGCAACCTGGTGTTCACCGGTATGGCCTGGTTCGGTGGCTTGCGCGTCATTGGCGCCTCCTTCAGCCTGGGGCTGCTGCAGGCCTTTGTGCAGTATTCCCGCCAGCTGACGCAGCCGCTATCGCAGATGGCGGGTATGTCGGGCAGCACCCAGTCCGGCCTGGCCTCAACCGAGCGCGTGTTTGAATTGCTGGACGCGCTGGAACTGCCCGCCGATGCGGCTGATGTGGACGAGGCAGGCACCAACGCGCCGCAGCCGCGCGGCGCTATTGCCTTTGAGGATGTGACCTTTCGCTACCAGCCCGAGCAGCCGCTGTTCGAGAAGGTGAATCTGCAGGCCGCTGCCGGGCAGACGGTAGCAATTGTCGGCCCAACCGGCGCCGGTAAGACCACGCTGATGAACCTGCTGTTGCGCTTTTACGAAATCGACGCCGGCTGCATCCGTTTGGACGGCGTGGACACGCGCAGCATCAGCCGCGAGGCGCTGCGCCGCCACTTCGGCGTGGTGCCGCAGCAGACCTGGCTGTTTGCCGGAACCATCAGCGAGAACATTGCCTATGGCCGCAGTGGCGCCACCGAGGCAGAGGTGCTGGCAGCCGCCCGCGCCTGCCATGTGGATGACTTTGTGCGCCTGCTGCCGCAGGGCTATCAAACCCTGATCGATGAAAACGGCGGCAGCATGAGCGCCGGGCAGCAGCAGCTGCTGACGCTTGCACGGGCCTTTATCGCCCAGTCGGTGGTGCTGATCCTGGACGAGGCCACCAGCGCGGTGGACACCCGCACCGAGCGCCTGGTGCAGCAGGCCATGGCGGCGCTGCGCGTGGGGCGCACAAGCTTTGTGATTGCGCACCGGCTCTCCACCATTCTGGACGCCGATGTCATTGTCTACATGGAGCACGGCACGGTGCTGGAGCAGGGCAAGCATGCCGCGCTGCTGCAGGCGCGCGGCCATTACTGGGCGCTCTACCAGTCGCAATTCGCCGCTGGGCTCGCGCCGGAGGTGGCGCTGCCACCCGTGCCGCCGGCACCATTGCTGTTGCGCTGAGCGTTACCGGTGTGGCAGCGCACAGACCGTGCGCTGCCTTGGGACCACATTAATAGGGTACCTGCTGCCACGCCGCCTGAACCAGCGGCATGCTTGCAGGCGCTACTGGTGTCCCCTGTTTCGCCGCGGCCCTGTGCCCGGCCTTTGAAAGGAAAATTTCTATGTTGCGCAATACGAAAGACCTGAACGACTTTGCCATCCGGGCAACAGATGGCGAGATCGGTCATGTCAAGGACATGTACTTCGATGACGACGCCTGGGCTGTGCGCTACTTCGTGGTGGAGACTGGCTCCTGGCTTTCCAGCCGCAAGGTGCTGGTCTCGCCCTTATCGGTGCAGCAGCCAGACTGGCAGGCAGAGACACTGCCGGTGTCCATCACTAAGGTGCAGGTCGGCAACAGTCCCAGCATCGACACCGAAAAGCCGGTATCACGCCAGAATGAAGAGGAATTCCTTGGCTATTACGGATACCCATCTTATTGGGGCGGTATCGGCCTTTGGGGCGATGCAATGTACCCCTACAGCATGTTGCCCGGCTACGATGGCGATGGACCGGACTGGTTGGCGCGTCAGCGCGAAGACCAAGCCGCCTTGGCCGCTGAGCGCACGCGCCATCGCAACGACGATCCGCATCTGCGCAGTTGCGAATCGGTCCATGGCTACCACGTGAAAGCCAGCGATGGAGAGATTGGTCATGTCAGTGGCTTTTTGGTGGACGAAGCCACCTGGGCCATCCGCTACCTGGTGGTGGACACCAGCAACTGGTGGATGGGCCACAAAGTGCTGATCGCACCGCCGTGGATCACCGGTGTGCACTGGTCGGATAAAACCGTTTCGGTGGACCTCAGCCGCAACGCCGTCCAGGCCTCGCCGGTTTATGACCCCAAGACCCTGATGGACCGTGCCTGGGAACTCAGTCTGCACCAGCACTATGGCCGCACCGGCTACTGGTCCAGCGCCGAGGCGCTGGAAGCCCAGCGCTGAAATAGTGCAACCGCCCTCTGTGATGCAGGGCGACTGAACACGAGGCCTGCTTTGCGCAGGCCTTTGTCGTTCAGAACGTTGCGGTTCCTGAGATCGTTTCCGATCAATTGTCGCCGTCGGCGTCGTCGAAGAAATGAAAGGATGAGATTCGCCCCCTAAGGGGTGATGGGAAGATAGCCCGACTTTTCAAAACCGACCCAAACGGGTTGATCCGGCGTTAGTCAGAGGTGACTGCTGACTGCCGGAAGAATGGATCAGATCAACTCGGCGCGGTTGACTGATTGCGCCTCCAGTATTTCGGGTGAACCGATCAATCCGTCTCAAAGCTGTCAGCGTGCAAAATGAAGACTTCGCTCTTCCCTATATCAAAATTCCATGCCAATGCCTTCCATCTCCCGTCGCCAACTGGTATTAGGTAGCAGTGTCGCCTTGTTGGGCGCTGTTGGTGTCGGTGCGTATTTTGTCAAACATCCCATGCCTGCCCCCATCGGGTTTGACGTCACGCCAGAGGAGCTTGGACAGGCGCGGGTACTGCTGGCACGCCATATGTCTGTCGATGCACATGCCCACCCGGGACGAACCTTTGTAGACGGAGCGCAGAACCTGTCGGGGCTGGTCTGGGTGTATGCCAAGCTTGGCACTTTTGAAGAACGCACCATTGCCGACATGCACTCCGGCGGGTTGACGGCGGCGTCCTTTGCGGCCGTTGCAGACTTTCAGGTGCTGGGCACAGAGGGCAGAGCCTGACCGCCCGACGCGAGTTTGCGCCTGGCGAGCCATGGGAAAGCTACAAGCGCCAGATCAACAACATCAAGGCGCTGTCCACCCGAGGACTGGTGTACCCGGTCAAGTCGCTGGCCGACTTTGCCGCCGCCAAGGTGGCCGGCAAGCCTGGCGCGCTGCTAACGGTGGAAGGTGGCGATTTTCTGGAAGGTCGACCCGAGCGGGTAGCCGAGGCCTATGCCGACGGGGTGCGCTCCATCACCCTCATGCACTACCGCAACAACGAGCTGGGTGACATCATCACCGGCAAGCCCTTGCACGCCAAGCTCACGTCTGCGGGCATTGCCGTGGTCAAGGCGATGAACGCCGTGGGCATGCTGATCGACGTGGCCCATGCGTCCGAGGTCACGGCGCTGGGGGCCATTGAGGCATCCACCAAGCCAGTGATGGCGTCGCATGTGCATGTGCGTACCGAGCACTTGCACAACCCGCGCTTCATCTCGCTAAACTTGGCACGGGCCGTGGCCCAAACCGGGGGCGGAGTATTGGGTGCCTGGCCCGCCGGCATTGGCATCACGGATCTGAACGGTTTTGTCGATCGCACCTTCGAGATGGTTGACCACGTGGGCATCGACCATGTCTGCCTGGGAACGGACATGGACGCCAACTACAAACCCAAGTTCGACACCTATGCTAACCTGCCCCTGTACGTCGCCGGATTGCTGAAGCGCGGCATGCATGAGCCCGAGGTGGCGCAACTCATAGGCGGCAACTTTCTGAGGGTGTTTGCGGCGGTGCAATCTACTCGGTAAGTGCTTTGTTAGATGAGGTGCTTGCGCCATTGCACGGGTAACTGACCGGCTCCTGTGCAGCGTTACCGGCCTTTCGCCGCAAGCCATGAATTTCTGTCGAGTTCTCGTGACCGGTCATTTCTGTCGCCCCCAGATCCAATACCTTCATCCGACCACCCAAAAATCTCCGAAGCGGTCACGATTGAGAGCGAGTTTATGCAATCGGCTGTTGCTGATTGGTCGACATGTCGGCCTTACTTCGACGTGACTTTCCAATCAAGTAGTCGTCTGGCTGCTACAAATCATGGTACTCAATGCCGTGCGTCTACCGGCTTCTTGTCCTTTGGCCAATCCTTGCTCTTATCGGGGAAGTCCGGGCGCGGCTGGTGGGTAAAGTATTCCGCCACGTCCACCGCTTCCTGGTCTGTCAGACCGCCCTGATCCAACGGGAACTTACTGTGAAATCCAATGGGCATGTTGCGCTTGACAAAGGCAGCCGCCGTATAGGTGCGAGCCATACCAGCACCTATATTGAACGACTTTTCACCCCAGAGCGGTGGGTAGATAGTCTGGCCGTTGGTTCGCTTGATGCCTTCACCATTGTTACCGTGGCACACGGCGCATTGCACGTCGTAGACGCGTCGGCCATTGTCCATATCCGGTTTGATCGCCATATCAACCTTGCCCACACCGCGCCCCGCCACTTTGTCCTCGGGCTTTGTTTCCCTCTTCATCCAATCGAAATACGCGACCATGGCCTTCATGTCGGCTGATTCGACGGACAGTGGCGTGCCGTTCATCGAGCGACGGAAGCACCCGTTGATGCGATCTTCCAGAGTGATCATCCTGCCCGCGCGCGGCGCATAGCTGGGGAAGAAAGCCGAGATACCGACGTAAGGCGAACCATCGGCCACCGTACCAGCGTTGAGGTGGCAACTTGTACAACTGAGTTCGTTACCCACTTGCTGCGGCAGCAAGGACTTGGTTTCCAGGTTCAGACGCATGCCACGCACAAGCTGACCTGCGTTTGATCTACTCAGGATGTCTGCCAGGCGCGGTGTCACGAACTTGGACTGGTCGATGTCCTTGGCCTCTAAATCATCACGCATCGTCTT
Source organism: uncultured beta proteobacterium (assembly GCA_903920695.1). Lineage (GTDB taxonomy): Bacteria > Pseudomonadota > Gammaproteobacteria > Burkholderiales > Burkholderiaceae_C > Rhodoferax. Next base: position 22,396 of record CAIXNB010000186.1, on the reverse strand, counting down.
CACATCAGACGAAGCCACTGGTTTGGCGTTGCGACCCCAACTCGCGCGCGCAAAGTTAATGATCTCGGCCAACTCCTGGTCACCCAACTTGGCAAAGCTTGGCATGGACCATACGCGCTTATGCGCCGCGGTCTGCGCAGTCTTCCATCCCGTGAGCATGATATGGATCAGCGTTGACGGCTCGTTGGACATCAACGTTGGGTTACCTGCCAGTGTCGGGAATATCTGCTGGACACCAGCGCCGTCCTGACGGTGGCAATCACTACAGAATTGCACATATCCCAAGCCTCCTCTGGTGGTGAATAAACCTCCCGGCAGTTTTGCTGCAATTACAGGCATTGGCGGCACTGAGGGCATGGGCAAATCATTTTCACCCGGAGGCAAAGACTTGAGATACGTTGCAATCGCCGTGAGGTCGGAATCGCTGATGTGTTGGGTGCTGTTATGAATGACATCGGCCATGTTCCCGGCGGCAGTGGCGAAGGCGTTCTGACCAGTCTTGAGGAGCAGCGCTGTATCTTCAACCGTCCACAGGTTGCGAAGGCTCAAAGCACGCCAACCCTCCACCGTTTCGCCCGCAAGGAAGTACTTGCCGCTGTTACCTTCGTTGCCCATGGCCTTCTCCTGAAAGCCTAAGCCTCGCGGTGTATGGCAAGCGCCACAGTGCCAAAGACCTTGCACAAGATAGGCACCCCGATTCCAGACCGCATCTCTAGCGGGCGTCGTCTTGTAGGTTGTGGCGTCGAGGAAGGTCCAATTCCACAGCGACATACCCCAACGCTGATTGAAGGGGAACTTCATCTGCGCAGACTTGTTGGGCTGATAGACCGGCTCCAAGCCCTTCATCAGGAAGGTGTACAGCGCTCGCATGTCATCGTCGTTCATCTTGGCATACGAGGGATAGGGCATGGCAGGATACAGGTTGTGTCCATCGGCTGTTACCCTCAAGTTGCGAGCGACGGCTCACTGCTTTCCATGCGGACTCTGAGACACTGCTTTCACCAATCGTGACTAACGGGTAGAGGATGCCACGAAAGTCGATCCAGGCGTGCGAGAAGTGGTCGATGATCGGCGACCTGGCATGGAGGAAGTCGATGCCGTACAGGTTCTCCTAGGGTAGGTTACGCTCCAGGCCAGGATGCTGACGTTGGTCCGCGCATGGGTGGGCGAGTCCATGCCCAGCGCGTAGAGCAGCAGGGCTTCTCTGTAGCGTTCCCATCCGTCGTTTAAACGCCGCTGCCGGTCTTCCAGCCACGCTCGACGCCCACCGGGTAGGGCGGCAGCGCGAAACCGACGCCAGTGCGGCATCGACGATGGACTGGGCCAGTACAAGGCACTACCAACTGTGTGTGGCTGACCGTTAGCCTACTGGTAACAATGACCGGTATCTGGCGGTCAATTTGAATTTTTGTAAGACCGGGTAGTCTGTCACCGTCGGCAAGTTCGCTCGGCTGTTGATGGTGAAAAATGAACGACTGGTCCAGAGAAAGTTTTGAACACGTTTCGCAGCGACTCTTCGCCGCGAGCGAGGATTTTCTGTCGAGTTCTCCAGACCGGTCGTTCCCGTCGCAGATCCAATTTCATCATCCGACCACCCCGAAATCTCCGTGGCAGTCATCCACCCGCGATTGAGGATTTTTCGATCTGGTGGCGATGGTTTTCTCGTCAGCGGCTATTGGCGGCCTTGCGGCGGCAGGCAAGTCCCGACCAACTGGACCCTTCTGCAATTTCAGGACCATCGGTCATTCAAGACACCCAGTTGTCAGCGGGCGATCTTTGGCGATGGACTGCTCTCTTTGTTTGCCCGATCAGAGCGACAAACATGATCGTTTACAGCTTGGCGGACGGGTCCACAGAATGATTGCCGACTTTCACAGTGATCGACATTTTTTCAAGACTTGCAGGCGCGGCTGTTCATCAATGGCCTCATTTAGCGGTACTCAAAACGCTGCCTAATCGATACCCACTTCAGTTCTTCGTAAACATTCAGTCTTTGTCGGCCTTGGTGATTGCTGCATGGGGCACACGCCAGCGGATCAAAGCCACCTTCAGCGCGTCGTTCACGACCAGGCACGAGAGCATGGCAAAGATCAGGATGCCAAGCATCTGCGACACAGGCAAGGGTTTCAGGTCCGGCAGGCCGGCGAACGTGAGCGCGGTGCCTGTCAGGGCGTCAGCCGCGAGCGCCACCATGAGGGTCTTGCTCAGCATCTTGGTCCAGAACCAGCGGCGCTCCCGCGCGGACACAATTGAGAAGGCGGCGAAATACAGCAGCGTCAGGAAGGAGAAGGTATAGAGGGCCGTGTTGTCGGTGGCCAAGCCGAGCCTGACCCAGCCAAACCACAGCGCGAACAGCGCCTCCGCGACCATCGCGATGCCCAGTACCACCGAGACGGTGATGAAGCCGCCGATGTTCCAGGTCTCTGGCTGGCTCGAAGGCTGCACGTGATCGGTGGCCAGCGCGATCTTCGCAAAGTCGGTCATGAAAACGAGCAGCAGCATCGAGAAGGCCGAGACGACGAACTTTCCGGTGACCACGAACGCGATCGCCACGAACGCAGCCTTCAGGATCGTGCGGCTGACCTTGTTGATGATCCAGGTCAGGATGCGTTGGTAGATCGTCCGCCCCTGTTCGACAAGGGTGACGATATTGGTCAAGCCCGGTTCGGTCAGCACCACGCTCGCGGCGCCCTTGGCCACGTCGGTGGCGGAGCTGACGGCAATGCCGACCTCGGCCTGGCGCAGCGCGGGTGCATCGTTGACGCCGTCGCCCGTCATGCCGGTCACATGCCCTGCCGCTTGCAGGCGCTGCACGACGACGTACTTCTCTTGCGGATAGACCTCTGCAAAGCCGTCCACGCCGCCTAGCGGGTCCGTTGCATTCTTCCCGCGTTGATCTCCGGCGGCCTTCAGGTCGGCCACGCGCCCGATGTTGGGCAGCCCCACGCCTTGCGCGATGTCGCGCGCGACGGCCAAGGCGTCGCCGGTCAGCATCTTCACCGAGATGCCCAGGCCACGCAGCGACGCGATGAGTGCCTTGGCGTCGGGGCGCGGTGGATCGAACAGCGTCACCAGCCCGATCAAGGTCCGCGCGCCGGTCTCGGGACCACGGGCCACCGCCAGTGTCCGGTAGCCCTTGGCCGCGGCGTCGCTGACGCGCGCTTCCAGCGCGGCGATGGCCGCAGGCTCCAGGGCGCAGGCCTCGGCAAGGGTCCGCACGGCACCTTTCATCACACGCAGGCGCTGCCCGTCCTGCTCGAACACGGCCTCGGTGCGCCGGCTCTTCGCATCGAACGGCGCAAACGAAATTGGAACGGTCCTGGGCAGGCCATCGAAGACGTGCCGCGTCTTCGCTTCGGCGAGGAAGGCGAGGTCGATTGGGTCCTGGTTGGCTTCCTGAGATGCGAGCGCGCCGGCCGCCAGCACTTCGGTCTCAGTGGCCTGACCGAGTGCAATCACACCGGTGATCGCCAACTGGTTCATCGTGATCGTGCCGGTCTTGTCCACGCACAGCACATCCATCGTCGCGGCGTCCTCGGCAGCGCTCAGGCGCGTTACCAGCACGCCACGCCTGGCCAACTCCTTAGCCCCAACGGCCATGCTGACGGTGAACATGACCGGCAACGCCACGGGCACCGCGCTCATCAGCAGCACGAGCATCAGCGGCGCCATGTCGATGAGCGGCACGCCCCGGATCAGCGACAGCACGACGACCCCGACCAGCAGCACGCCGACGATGACGAACAGCCAGCGCACCAGCTTCGCGACCACGGCCTCGATGTGGAGCTTCGGGCGGGCCGCCTGCACCAGTTGCGTCGTGCGGCCGAAGAGGGTTCGCGCGCCGGTCAGCATGACCACACCGTTGCCTTCGCCGCGGCGCACTACTGATCCCGACGACAGCACCTCGCCGGGTGCCTTGTCGGCGTCTTTCGATTCGCCGGTGAGTGCCGACTGATCGATGCTCAGCGTGCCGACCAGAAGTTTGACGTCGGCTGGGATGATGTCGCCGGCGCGCAGGCGAACGATGTCGCCCGGGACCAGGTCTCGCGCCGGGACGAGCTGCCATGTCGACGCGCGCAGGACCCGGGCACTGACCTGCAGCCTGCGCCGCAGCGCCTTGACTACACCGGCGGCGCGATGCACCTGCCCATAACTCAGAATCGCGTTGACGACCAGCAGCGTGCCCACCACGGCGAGGTCCGAGAACTTTCGCAGCAGCGCCTACAGAACTATGATGAGCTCGAGCATCCAGGCCGATACGCCCCAGAACTTGCCAATGAACTTGCGCACCGGGTGCTCGCGCTCTTCGGCTACCTCGTTGTAGCCGTGCTCCTTGCGGCGGGCATTGACCTGCGCCGGCGCGAGACCCATCGCGGGGTTCACGTCGAGCGTGCGGAGCGTGTCGGAGACCGACGCTGCAGCGATGTCGGGTGCCTTTGACGTTTGAGGGAGCGGCGCTGGGGTGGCGGATTCGACATTCGTTGCGCTCAGCTTCATGCGAAGTTCCTCGGTGTCTTGGTCAGGCATTGGGGCTCATCCAGATGCCGCCGTGCCAAGCGCGATACCGGGGTTGTTGTCCACCCCGATCAGATGCGGCACATTGGGTGTGTGCAGTTCGCCTGGCGTGCTTTGGCGCAGGTATTGTTCGACGACGTCCCAGATCGGCGCACCTGGTGTGCTCGACGGCGATGCGCCGATGCCCCAGCGTGCGACCTTGTAGGATTTGTCGGCGTCGACAGGTTTCCCGTTCAGACGCATGTCACTGATGCGCGCGCCAGCGCAGGCCGCAGGTTCGCAGGTGTAGGTCAGTCCCCCGGTGCGCAGCATGTCGCCGCCCTGGTGTTGGTAGGGATCGTCATTGAACAGTTTGTCGCTGAGCTGCTCAAGCGTATTTCGGATATCGGCACCGGTCATGTGAGCGAGCCAGGTGTGGGGGTAGGTGATGGCGGTCTGCGCCATCAGGTCCTCGCGCGTGATCATCTGCCCGGCCAGCAGCGTCGTGCCCCAGCGAAATCCCGGCGAGAACGCGATCTCGGCATCCAGCCCCTGCATCAGCGCCTCGACGATCAACTGATCCCACGAACCGTTGAAGTTGCCGCGCCGGTACAGAAGAGTCTGACTTTCGGCAATGGGCTCTCGCAGACGTGCCGCGAACGGCGCGCGCACGCGGCCTATCGTGGTTTGCATCGTGGCATCAGCGGGCAGCAGGTCCGAGAAAACGGGCAGCAGGCGGTAATGCCAGTCGGCGACGCGGCCGTCTTTGACTTCAAAATCGACGACCGCGAGGAACTTGCCGTGCGATCCGGCATTGGTGACGATGGTGCTGCCACCCCGGTTGGCAACGACGCTGGGCACCGGCACGCCATCGTGCGTGTGTCCGCCCAGGATCATGTCGATGCCTGAGATGCGGGAAGCCAGCTTGAGGTCAATGTCCATGCCGTTGTGGGAGAGCAGGACGACGACCTGCGCGCCTTGGCTGCGCACCTTCTCGACCAGCACTTGTAGCCGCGCTTCATCGATGCCAAAGGCCCAGTCCGGCGTGAAATGCGCGCCGTTTGCCTGCGGCGTGTAGGGAAATGCCTGGCCGAGAATCGCTACCGCAATACTGTTCTGTTCGCGCATGACGTAGGGGTCGAAGACGGCGTCGGCGTTGCCTTTGCCGACAATGTTCTGCGCCACGAAAGCGATGCGGTCCTTGAAGTCGTTGCGCACGACGTGCAGCACGCGCTTGGCCCCGTAAGTGAATTCCCAGTGTCCGGTCATGACGTCCACACCGAGTGCAAGCGAGGCGTCCACCATGTCCTGGCCCGCCGTCCAGAGCGCCGTGGCCGAGCCTTGCCAGCTGTCACCGCCATCGAGCAGCAGCGCCAGGGGCCGGCTGCTCTTCAGTCGGTTGACCAGGGTTGCGAGATGGGCGAAACCTCCAACCTTGCCGTAGGCCTGCGCTGCCGCCTGAAAGTCGAGATGAGAGAACGCGTAGGCGTTGCGGCTGCCGGCTTCGAGGCCATAGGCGCGAAGCAGCGGCGAGCCGACAAGGTGCGGCACCTTCCCGCTTGCGCTGCCAACGCCGAGATTGATGCTGGGTTCCCGGTAGTAGATCGGCAGCAACTGGGCGTGGCAGTCGGTGAAGTGCAACAGATGGACGTTGCCGAAGACGGGAATATCGTAAAGCGCGTCGTCTCGCAGCAAGCTGTTGGCGCTGGCGGCGCGGTCGGTTTTCATTGAAGAATCTCCATTCTTGAGTTGGCAGCCGATCACGCGAGCCGTGCGGTGAGCAGCATGTAAACGATCATCGCCATACACATCACGGTGACCATCGCAGTGACAACGATCACGAGTCCGCGATCCGGACCTACGGCGCCCTTCTCGATGGACAAGTTCACCATGTGGTAGCGCCACGCGGCGAGCACGGCTAACACGCCGCCGAACGCCATCATGCTGACGCCGATCGGCATCGAAGCCCCCGTGTGGTGTAACGCGAGGCCGGGCTGCAGCCTGGCGGCCAACTCGTTCAACCAGACACTGAATTTCGCCACCACGAAACCCAGGCTGATGATGGCGATAGAGGTCCTGATCCACGCGAGGAAGGTTCGCTCGTTGGCCAGGTATTCGGTCGCCCGTCGTTCTACCAAGGGCGTTGCTGTGTCTGTCATGAGGGTCCTTGCGAGGCCATTGGGGGATTAACGCCGCTGTTCATCGGGCACCTCGGCAGCAGGCGCGCCGAGGTGCCGGGCCGCAGCGCGTTCGTACAGTGCCTCCCGCTCCAGCATCTGGAACTTGGGGCGCTCGGTCCAGGTGCGAAAGGATGGGGACAGCAGCCAGACGAAGACCGTTGCCAGCACGATCAACAACCATGCCCAAACCATCGCGGTGATCAATTGGGCACTCCTGCAGGCATCGCGTACAACGAACGCACAAAGGCTGTGACCGCCTGCCGATCCGCGTCGGATAAGCCCGGCCAGGGTGGCATCGACGTGCCGGCGACGCCTTGGGTCAACACGCGCTGCACCAGACTCGCATCCGGCTGTTTGTGCGTGAGGTCAGCGGGACGGGGCACCAATGCCTTTGCCGCCGGGCCATTGCCGTCGCCGTTGATGCCATGGCAGCTCACACAGTTCACCGCATACACGCTTGCGCCCCGAGCCAGCGTCGCTGAGTTCGCCAGATTGCCGACGTCGATCGGTTGCGTATGCAGTGTCTGAACGTGCATCACCAGGCTGGCCAGGTCTGTGGCCTTGAGTTCGCGCCATGCAGGCATCGACGATCCAGCCACACCCTTCCACAAAGTGCTCGCTAGTCCCTGTGTCGAGTAGCGCGATTCGCGCAAGTTGGACGGCTTGGGCAACAAGCCTTTAGCGGCACGACTCGCACCATCGCCGAACGGGCCGTGGCAACCGGCGCAGTTCTGTGTGAACAGCAGGGCACCGCGCGCGCCCAGGTTTCGGCCCGTTGCCACCGGGCCCGACGGCCCATTCGTAGCGTTCGTGAGATCGTTGAAGGCAGGTGCGTCGAGGCTTGCCTGGCTCGGGTTGACGAAGGGCGCGGCACACAAAATCTCGATCTCCGCCATCAATGCCGGATCCATCGCGGCGTCGGCCCGCTTGCTCAGCGCTGCGCCGCTCGCCGACTGGCGCGCGCGGCCCAAGGTGTTCAGGTAGGCCAGCAGATCGGTTGCCGCAGCAGAGGGGCGGGCTGGACTGGCGTCGAAGAGCCAGGGATACGGCGGCATGGCCGAGCCGGGCACGACAGATTGCGGGTCGTACAGGTGGGAGAGCTGCCAGTCGGCGCTGCGCACGCCGGTCTCGCGCGCCAGATCGGGGCCGATACGTCGGGTGCCCCAAAGCTGCGGGAAGTCGTAGCGCGTCTCCCAGGCCTGCGTGGGTGGGCCCCAGCGGCGAACGTCAGCCGGCAGGAAGCGCACCTGCTGGGTATGGCACAGCGCGCAGCCCAGGCTCACATAGGTTTGCCGTCCACGCAACTCGGCAGCGCTGTAGGGCGGCATGTCGGCCTGCGCCGAGCCCATCTTTTGCCTCAGCTGCAACCCCGGCAGTATCCCGAGTGCCACGAACGACAGCGCGAAGAACCCGATGCCAGCGACGAAGATGACCAGATAGGCCAAACCGAACCACCGCGGGTGGCGCGGCGTGGCAAGCGCTGATGCGGGGGCAGTCTCAGCCATTGCCGGGCTGCGGCAGCGGGCCGCGCGATGGGGGCTGATCGCGGCTGGCCGCGCTTTGAGACTGCTCTTGCGTCAGCATGCCCGCCAGAAACGATGCGAATCCCAACATGATGGGCAGCGCAGACGCAGTGCGCAGCCACCAGTAGCTGTTGGATGCACGAACCGATTCCATCCAACTCGCGCCGCTGTTCCATAGCCCACCCTGCACCAGTCCGGCGGCCGTGAGATCGACCACCATGACCAGCAGTCCACCCAGGATCAGCCAGTAGGCCAGGTTCATCAGGCCGGCGTGGCAGCGGCATGTGGCTGTGCGGTCCCACACGTGCGCGACTGCGCCGAGTGCCACGAAGCTGGCGAAACCCAGCATCGCCAGGTGCGAATGTCCGATGACCCAGTCGGTAAAGTGCACATGTCGTTGCAGCGCCATGCTCGCCTGCAACGAGCCTTGCAGACTCACCACCAAGTACAGCACGATGCCGGTCCAGACGAAGCGCAGCGGCACGTCGCGCCACACCAGCGCGCCATAGCCGCGCAGCGATATCAACAGGTTCAGCACGACCAGGATGACATCGAACCCCATGATCATCGACGCCGCGATGGCGGCGCGCTGCGTGTCCATCGGGATCGAGGTGTACACGTAGTGGTGGGTGCCGTTGAGCGGATATGCCAAAAACAGCAGCCAGAACCCGATCATTGACAGAAAGTGGCTGTAGATCGGCCGTCCGATGCGCACCGGCAACACGTAGTAAGCGATCGCCAGCGCCAGCGGGGTGACGTAGAGACCGACCGCATCGTGAATCCACAGCCCGCTGAACGCGGCACCGATGGCGCCCGGCACGACTTGCGGCAACACACTGCCCATCGGAAAGGCCAGCAGTGTGAAGACCAATCCGCCGATGACGTACCAGGACGACACGTAGAAGCCGTCGTCGTTGGGCTTTCGCGCCACTGGCGTTATGAATTGCACGGCGCTCAGCAGCAGGCACAGCTCGGTGACAGCATTGAGCGCCAGCGGAAACTCAGTCCACTCGAGCGGCTTGATGGCCAGCCAGGGCTGCGGCAGGTTGGCTGCGAGCAGCACCCAGCCGGGCAGCAACATCGCGGAGTTCCACAACGTGAATAGCCACCAGCCGAGCCGCCGGCTCATCACTGGCCGCCCGGCGAGGCGTGGAATCGCGAAGTAGAGAAACGCCAGGAACGCATTGCCCAGCCATCCGAACAGGATGCCCTGCGTGTGGCTCGCGCGCAGCGAACCCCACGTGGACCAGGCGGCGCCAGCCAGGAACTCCGGCTGCACCAGCTTGATCGCGACGATGGTCCCGAACAATGAAGAGATCAGCAATGTCGCCAATGCAGCAAAGGCGTGCGCGCGCATCAGGTCCACCTCGACAGTGGCGACGTGCCCGCCCGCCGCAAAGCTGAGCTGCGACCCTTCTTCGTGTCCGACCTTGGATGGCTCGGCAGTCCCTGTCACGGCCGCGCCTTCGCCTGCGGTGCCGAGCCTTGGCCCAGCAGTTGTCCGTTGACGGTTTGCCCGTACATGTCGTCCGGCGAGTCATGGTGTTGCTTGCGCGTATCCGCGATCGAGCCCTTGAAGCGTGGGTCTTGTGGGCGCTCGTGGCTGTCCATGAACATGGCCACGTCCCAGGCCTCCTGATCCGACAGCGTGTTGCCCTGGCTCAGCGGCATATTGGCCTTGATGAAGCCGGCGGCGTTCTTGATGGAACCCATGCCGGCACCCCAGTTGAACGATTTCGGCCCCCACAGCGGCGGAAACACGACAGCGCCGCTCGAAGACTGGCCCTGGCCATCGGCCGCGTGGCACAGCGAACACTTTTGCCCGAAGACCTTGGCACCCCGGCCAAAGTCCATTGCCAGGGCTGGCTGGGGCGGGGTTGGATAGCCGCCACCAGCGAGCTTGGCACCGACCGGCGCGCCCTGGGCCAGGAAGAACGCATACGACTCCAGCGCCACCAGCACCGGGTGGCCAAGCGGCGGCGCCTTGCCGTTCATGCTGTAGCTGAAGCAGCCCTGCATGCGCTCGGCGAGCGTGTTCACATGCTTGTTCTTGCTGCGATACGCGGGGTAGGTGAGATAGGCAGACCACAGCGGTGCCGAATGGGCCAACCTTCCGGCGTCGAGGTGGCAGCTGGCACAGCGCAATGCGTTGCCGACGAAGGGCTCGGCGAGCGGGCTGGTGCCGTTGAAGATGGCCTGGCCGAGCCTCACTACCTTACCGAAGTCGTTGTCAGGGATGGCGCTGTCGGGCGGCGGTTGAAACAGTGGCGCCGATGCGCCCGGCGCGGTTGGCACGCCGACCGCCGGCGCGACGACAGCACCCGCAGGCGCGCTTGCCGGCGTGACCTGCGCCATCTGAATCGGTCGCCGGGGTTCATTGTTTGCCGCGAAGATGATCGCCGTCCCCCCCAGAGTGAGGAGCAGCACGACGGCGGATGCGGACAGCAGCGGTTTCATGGTTTGGTAGTTCCGTTGCTCGCGGATGAGGACGGGAGTCGGGCGTAGTACGCCGCCACCGCGTTCACATCGGCGACTGACAGCTTTAGCGCGATGCCATGCATCAGCCCCATCGGGTCGTTCTTGCGCGTGCCGGTCTTCCAGGCCTGCAACTGGTTTGAGAGGTAGACGACCGACTGGCCAGCGATCTGCGGAAAGGCCGCACCCACGCCGTGACCGGTCGCGCCATGGCATTGCGCACACGCCGGAACACCGTTCTTCCAGGCGCCGTTCTTGGCCAGCGCTTCGCCGGCGGCAACGCTTGAGTTGGACGCTGCCGCGTCGCCGGTCGCGTCGATGACCGAGATTGCAGCGTAGTACGCAGTCAGCGCTTTCGCGTCCGCCGAGCTGATCAGTTTGGCAACGGCTCCCATGATCGGGTTCGTCCGCGTTCCATCCTGAAATCCTTGCAACTGCGCCGCCAGGTAATCCGCATTCATCCCTGCGAGGCGAGGAAACCCTGCTGCACCCTGACCTTGTCCGGCCGACCCGTGGCAGGTAATGCATGCCGGGGCGCCCGCTGCATTGCCGCTCTTTGCGATCTGCTCGCCGGTCTCGGCTCGAACCTCGACATGGGCAAGTTCGAGACTCGCCAGCAGCAGACAAAAGCCCAGTTGCCGAAGGCTGTTCATGGAGTCGTTGCACCTTCCAAGTAGGGTTTGAATCCGTAGCTGGTGAATATCCGCAGTGATTCGGGCGACTGGATGAAGCCGAGCCAGTCGCGGGCCGCCTGCGCATGCGCCGCACCCTTGACGACCGCACCGGCGTAGATCGCGGTGGTGTTCTGCTCTGGCGGAATCGCCGCTGCGGTGATCGGGTGGCCGGCCTGCGCCTGGAACGCGACTTCAGATTGCCAAGTCACACCAGCATCGGCTTTGCCCTGCATGATGAACAGCGGTGTCTGGCGATGATGGATTTGCGTCAGCACCGCCGAGCCGGCCTTGGCCTTCTGGTCGTAAACCATGGACTTGAGTGGCTCGCCGCCGGCCTTCACGAGCGAGGCCTGAATCTGCCGGGCTACGCCCTCGAATTCCGGGTTGGGCATCGCCAGCCGGACATCGGGCCGCGCCAGATCGAGCAGGCCGGTGATGTGCAGCGGATTGCCAGCGGCCACCATGATCGCGAGCTCGTTGGTCACATAGGCGACGGGCGGGCCGGTGAGGATGTCGTTTTCGATCAGCGCCTTGACCGCGTTAAGCCCCGCGAAGTAGGCGTCGGGCTTCACGGTCCAGGTCATGTTTCCGACCGTGATCGTGCCGCCGTTGGCCATCTGCTTGGTCAGCAGTCCAGGAGGGAGGGTCTCGAAGTAGATGCGGCCCCTGTACTGCGGGTACTTCGCCTCGAACGCCTTCACCAGCGGAGTCATCGTGAAGAACGAGTTGCCGCCGTAGTACAGGACGAGTTGCGGGTTGTTCATGTTGCCATGAAAGTCTGCGAGCGTGTCGGCGTCCGGTACGGTGAACTCGAGGCCCTTGTTCAGCGCCGGGTTGTTCGCGCCGTGCTGCCACGGCGGATACACGAGATCCGCCGCAATAGCGAAGGGCAGGTGTGCGATCAGCGCGAGTAATGCGACGCAGGCCAGCAACCGACCCGGACGCATGTAACGCGAGACTTCCAACGCGATGCGGGAGTGTCGAAGCAAACTACCATGCACAGGTGAACCCCTCCATCTGCAGCTCTGGTTGCGTGCTGATCGCAGCAAGACTGAGCACCACACCTGCGGTCAGATGGTTGGTGGTCCTGACCAGTGATCGTGTCATTGCGCGCAGTGATGCAACGCCCAGCAGAAGCGCGGCGTCGGCCATGATTGAACGATGTCGAGAGAAGTTGATCATGCCCAAGTCCTGTATGGAAAGTCGTTTGTGCGTTGCCCTTACCGCGAGCTGGCACTTCACAGTGCATGGTAAGAACTTGAACGCAGGCACACCGTTCGGTGGCGCACAAAGTATGTGCCGTCGGCTTGATCACCGGTTGTCAGATGAATGCAGGGCGACGGCTTAAATGTTTTGAGTATGCGAAGAAAAACACGCAGGTCAACTTCGCACTTTCGCCCCGAGTTGCATACATTCTTATGGACTGACGCGCTTATGCATCCGCGCGTTGGCTACGGTCGACTGACGGGACCTCTATCCGCCCGGCACCGGCCCGCCATCTTTAACGGCCTTTAGCGAGAACGAGGACTCTATCGACATGACACCGTGCATTGATCGGATGCGCGTACTGATGAATTCGCCGTACTCGCGCAGATTGCGAGCTACGGCACAGAGAAGAAAATCCGTCGCGCCGGAAACATTGTGGCACCAGAGAATCTGAGGGATATCCTGCACCTCCTCCTCGAATGCCCGCTGCAATTTTGGATCATGGCTACTGAAGCGAACATGCACGAAAGCCAGAACTTCATAACCCAATGCATGTGGGTCCACCACGGCACGATAGCCCGTGATTGCCCCAGCTGCTTCGAGTTGACGCACTCGTCGCCATGTGGGTGCCTCGGCCATATGAACGGCTTGTGCGAGGGAGGCGTTTGTAGCACGACCATCGTCCTGCAACAGTTTCAGCAGTTGATGGTCACGCGCATCCAGCACCAAGGCAGTGCTACCGGATTCCTGGGGCAGATTCTTTCTCATTGATCCATTAATGGGTGTGAAATGGCAAGAATATTTCCGACGGATCAGTTTATTCTATCTTTACTTATTCAACTCTTCGCAGGCTATCGCCATGACACCTACAGCAACAACTTACGATTTCTCCACCCGTGCTATCCACTCCGCTTACGACCGGCAAGCGCATCAGGGCGCTTTAAATCCGCCCGTGTTCTGGTCGTCGACTTTCGCCTTTGAATCCGCAGCACAGGGCGCGGCACGCTTTGCGGGCACCGAGCCCGGAATGATCTATTCACGCGTTACCAACCCGACGGTGCAGATGCTGGAAGCGCGTCTCGCAGAACTCGAAGGTGCGCAAGCCGCACTGGCGTTTGGCTCGGGAATGGGGGCCATCACGTCGCTAATCTGGACCCTGCTGCGCCCGGGCGATGAACTCCTGGTGGACCTCACGCTGTATGGCTGCACGCACTCGCTGGTGAATCATTTTCTGCCGCAGTTCGGCATCGTGACGCGCGCGGTTGACTTCACGCAACCCCATGAACTGCTGAGCCAACTCAATCACAAGACTCGCCTTGTGTTATTCGAGACCCCTGCCAACCCGAACATGCGTCTGGCAGACATCAAGGCGGTTGCCACTTTGGTCCACAGCCACAGCAGCGCACTAGTGGCAGTGGACAGTACCTACTGCTCTCCTTACCTGCAACAACCTTTGACGCTCGGCGCCGATGTCGTGATCCACTCGCTGACCAAGTACATCAATGGTCATGGCGATGTTATCGCTGGCGCACTGTTGGGTAGCGCCGAGTTGATGCAGCAAGTTCGCATGCAGGGCTTGAAGGAGCTCACTGGCGCTTGTCTGTCGCCGATGGATGCTTACCTCGTTCTGCGCGGTATGAAGACCCTGGCGGTGCGCATGGAACGACATTGCCAAAGTGCGCAGTGGATTGCAGAGCGGCTGGCAGTGCATCCGGCCGTCGCACAGGTGTACTACCCCGGACTTCCATCGCATCCGCAGCATTCATTGTGTCAGCAGCAGATGAAGCTGCCGGGCGCGATGATCGCGTTCGAGTTACAGGGTGGGGTCGACGAGGGTATCCGTTTCATTGATGCCTTAAAACTCTTTACCTGCGCCGTGAGTCTTGGTGATGCAGAAAGTCTCGCTCAACACCCAGCCAGCATGACACACAGCACCTATGCACCAGAAGAAAGGGCGCAACACCTCATAACGGAGGGTCTGGTGCGCTTATCAATCGGTCTCGAAAGCGCTGATGACCTGTGGTGTGATCTCCAGCAAGCACTGAAGCGGCAACACAGACTCTGAGCAAAGGGGCCGCTAACCTGCCTTGAAGACTGGAAACTATTGCTACCGCCCGGCCACGGAAAACGTTCGCTGCGGGCGCGTTTTCCGCTGGGCCATAGTGATCGACAACTCAATACGTTTTGATATTTATAGGGAGACTGCAATCTCATGGCAATGAATGATGTCTATGCCGCGACCGAACCGGTTCGCTCGGAAATCGATAGGCTCGAAGGTCCGACCGTGCTCGAGGTTGGCAGTCCAACTTGTGGGCACTGTCGTGCCGCTCAACCGCTTCTGGCCGCTGCCCTTGCCGACCACCCACACCTGCGCCATCTCAAGATTGCTGATGGCAGCGGCAAGCCTCTGGGGCGTTCATTCAAAGTGAAGCTTTGGCCAACTTTGGTGTTTCTAAGCGATGGCCGGGAAGTGGCGCGCTTAGTTCGTCCCGCCGACGTCACCGAGATCCGCAAAGCACTCGCGCAGATCGACCCTCTCAAATGAGGTCATGGAACTGCACCCGTTGCGAATGTTGTAAGTCGTGCACGCAACCATTTGATTGACGTCATGACGTCATGACGGCTTACGATCATTTCCTGAAGAACTACCCGACATACGAAACGACCCGTTCCCTGGATGGGCTGCGCGCGTCCGACTACGGCAGGCTCGACGCTCAGGACCAAATCTATCTGGTCTTCACGGGTGGCGGCCTGCACGCAGCATCACAGGTGCAAGCGCACCTGCAGATGCTGAACGTTGAGGTGCTTGGCAATCCGCATTCGGTGAACCCCAGTTCCACAAAAATGACGCGCCGGGTCGAGCAGGCGCGTGCAGCCGTTCTGGATTACTTCAATGCCACGGGCGAGTACACGGCCATCTTCACCCTGAATGCTTCTGCCGCACTTAAACTGGTTGGCGAGTCCTATCCGTTTGCGCCGGGCGGACGCCTGCTGCTGACTGCTGATAGCCATAACTCGGTCAACGGGATCCGTGAATTTGCCAAAGTAGACGGCGCCAGCGTGACCTATGTGCCTCTGGCGCGCCCTGAGCTTCGCCTTGACATGGCGGCTATGGAGTCCCGGCTGGCACAGGCTGATCGCACGCGCCCCAACTTGATGGCGTTTCCGGCGCAATTCAACTTTTCTGGTGTCAAACACCCACTGGCGCTGGTCGCATCGGCGCGTGCTGCGGGCTGGCATGTGTTGCTGGATGCGGCTGCGTTTGTTCCATCCAATCGCTTGGACCTGCGCGCCGTGTCGCCTGACTTCGTTGTGATGTCGTTCTACAAAACGTTTGGCTATCCCACCGGGGTGGGCTGTCTGTTGGTGCGAAATGAAACACTCCGGTCCTTGCACCGCCCATGGTTTGGCGGTGGCACCGTCAATTTTGCGACGGTACAGGGGCGCATGCATGTGCTGTCCAGCGGTGAGGCTGGATTCGAAGACGGCACGCTGAACTACCTGAGCATTCCGGCAGTTGAAATTGGCCTGAAGCACCTGCAAAAGTTAGGCATGGAAAAAATTCAAACCCGGATTCATTGCCTGACAGCGTGGCTGATCACACAGTTGCTGGCGTTGCGCCATGGCAATGGCCGACCGATGGTGCGCCTCTATGGCCCGGTCAACATGATCGAACGCGGCGGCACCGTTACACTGAATTTATATGACCCGCAAGGTCACCTGGTTGACTATCTTCGTGTTGAAGAACTGGCGGCGCAGGAAAACATCTCGTTGCGCACGGGTTGTTTTTGCAACCCGGGAGCCGGCGAGACTGCAGAAAATCTGAGCGAAGACGATATGCGCGCAGGTCTTGCCGAAGCAGGCGTCGACATTAACCTGCAGCGCTTCCTGCATGTCATGCAGGATCGCGGCGGCAAGAGCGCCGGTGCGATCCGTGTGTCCATGGGACTGGTCAGCAACTTCTGTGATGTGGAGCGCTTTGTGACCTTTGTAGCGGGGTTGCGGGATCAGACCACTCTGACGATTGGCGCAGTGTCGTTTGACATTGCATCCTGTCGCGTTGTTCGCGATGGCGGCTAGATTGCCAAGACTGTGATGCGCCTTGCGCCGGAACAGCGTCCGTTTTGATGATCCACGGCCCCGGTCTTTTGAGCGACAGCGGCCCATGGTCGTGGCCGGTATCATGATTTTTCGAGAACAGTTGGAGATTTGACTTTATGAACACCACGCTCGCGCCAGCAGCACAGCATGGCCGCCTGGAACACATGCCGGTCTCCCTTTTTTCTACTGTGATGGGGCTGGCGGGTACCACTGTTGCCCTGGAAAAAGCAGAACATCTTTGGGGCTGGTCAATTGCGCCAAGTTCATACCTTCTGGCCTTTGCCGCCATGGTGTACGCCCTCATAGTTTTTGCTTACTTGGCCAAGTTTGCGCTGCACCGCCAACATGTCATTGACGAATTCAACAACCCGATCCGCATGAGTTTCTTCCCGACCATGTCCATCGGCATGCTGCTGCTCAGCATCGCTGCCATGAGTCGTTATCCCGAGATTTCGCTTTACCTGTGGGCAATCGGCAGTTCAGTTCAACTGCTGTTCACGCTTGTGATTTTGTCGAACTGGATTCACCAGGACAAGTTTCAGGTCCAACATAGCAACCCAGCCTGGTTTATCCCGATTGTGGGGAACATTTTGGTACCCATTGCCGGTGTGCCGATGGGTTTTCCTGAAGTGTCATGGTTTTACTTCAGCGTCGGCATCATGATGTGGATACCGCTTCTGGCCGTGTTGTTGAATCGATTTTTCTTTCACCCCATGCTGCCAGGCAAACTGTTGCCCACCTTGTTCATTCTGCTTGCACCACCGGCTGTCGGTTTCATCTCGTGGGTCAAATTGCACAACGGCGCCCTCGACGATGCGGCTCGCATTTTTTATTACTTTGCCCTGTTCACCACCATGCTGCTGTTTTCGCAGATGAAGCACTTTGTCAAGCTGACATTTACTCTGCCCTGGTGGGCGTATTCGTTTCCGATGGCCGCCATGACCATTGCCAGCACCATCATGCTCGAAAAAGTGGGCGGTACCTTTTTTGCCGTGCTGGTACCTGTGCTGATGACCCTACTGGTGCTTTTGGTGAGCATGCTCACGATCCGAACCCTGCTAGCGATGAAGCGTGGCCAGATTTGCGTGCCGGAGTAGTGATCGCCCAATTTATATATCCGTGAATACTTATGTATTGATATAGATCAGCGCAAGCCCTCGCAACTCGCAATAGGATGACCCCGTAGTGTTGGTAAGGTGATTACCCCACTCAGGCGTCATGGCTTGTTTCGCGAAGGGAATTGTGATGCGTAATCGATATTCAACGGCTGCTGCTAAGGCAGCCATTTTTTTTGTTGAAACCGATACACGGCCTGCTACGCGCTGCGTCATTAACCATGACGAAAAATTACCTCATGGTGCTGAAGCTTGCCGAATAAGCAACAATAAAACAAATGCTACTTGCATCAACTGCAACTGGCAGAAGATTTGCCTACCCATTGGACTTGGTTCGCAAGAACTGAAGCGCATTGATGCAATGATCACAGTTCGGCGCAAATTAAAGCGTTATGAAACACTCTTTCACAACGGGGATGATTTTACCGGGCTGTACGCCATACGCAGTGGCTTTTTCAAGACCAGCACGGCACCAGAGTTTGGTCGGGAACAGGTCACCGGCTTTCAAATGCCTGGCGAGGTTCTCGGTCTTGACGGCATCCTGAATGACCACCACACCTGTAACGCCGTGGCACTCCAGGATGCCGAGGTTTGCTCCTTGCCGCTAGATCGGATCGCAGAGTTGTCGCCATTGGTAAAACGGCTGCAACGCCATGTCCACAAAATCATGAGCCGCGAGATTGTGCAGGAGCAAGACGTGATGCTGATGCTTGGCAGCATGCGGTCTGACGAACGGCTTGCCGCCTTTCTGATCAACCTTGTTGGGCGACTTCATGCTCGCGGTTTCTCGCGCTCGGAAGTGATACTCCCAATGATCCGCGAAGACATTGGCAGCTATCTTGGAATGAAGCTCGAAACCGTGAGTCGGATTTTTGCAAGACTGATAGAGCGGGGCGTGGTCGAAGTAAACCAGCGCCACATCCATATTCTCGATCCAGTTGCGCTGAATCAGAGCGTCAGTCAGTTCAAAGGTGTGCATGCGAACTAACCCATCGCGTACAACGCGGTGGCAAAGCGCGAAAGAAGGCAGCGACCAGATTGAATCCACAAATATTGTCACAATGGCGGTGTCAAATATCCAACGTAAAACCATTTAATGGAGACTTCATGAAGACAAACGAAGGCGGTCTTGACCGAATTTTGCGAGTTGTTGTTGGCTTGGCATTGCTGGGCCTGACCTTGAGTGGCCACATTGGCATGTGGGGCTGGATCGGTATCGTCCCACTGGCTACCGGCGCGCTTGGCATGTGCCCTCTCTACATGTTGCTCGGTTTAAATACCTGTCCGGTAAAGCGTAAGAGCTGACCAGTTCGAATTGGGCGCCTGCGGCCAGCACAGGAAGCCTGGTGACGGACGCGCGGGTCAGCGTTTCAGCGGTGCGATCAAGGGTTACTCCCGTCAGGAAAGACGAGCTGAACCGAGGAAACACGCAGTTTCACAGGAAAAATTCGGAAGGAAACCGATGCGTGATGGCACCGCAGCTTGAACCCAGGCGTTTGCAGAGGCACACTCAGGTTCGGGGTAACCGCAGCGTGGCGCAAAGTCCACCCTCGGGACGGTTCTCAAGCAGGAGTTCACCGCCATGTCCCAGGGCGATGTCCTTGACAATCGACAGCCCGAGTCCAGTGCCGCCGGTCGCGCTGTTGCGTGAGGTATCGGTGCGGTAGTAGGGCTCTGTGACCTTGGTGAGTTCCCCCGGCCCGATGCCCGGTCCCTGGTCCTGCACGCTGATGCGCAATTCGGTCGCACAGTCGACAATTTGCACCCGAATCGACGCACCGTACTTGATCGCGTTGTCGATCAGATTCTGCAATGCGCGCCTTAGGGCCGACAGGCGGCCGCTATAGGGCGACAGGGCCTGCCCCTCAATGCAAACGGTGCGCCCAAGCACCAGCGCGTCCTCGCTCATGCTATCCAGCAGCGCATTGATGTCGATGGCACGCACAGCTTCGCTGTCCTGCAGGCCGCGCAGGTAATCCAGCGTCACGTCAATCATGGCCGCCATGGCATCGAGGTCGGCGCCCAACTGGTCGCGCAGTTTCTCGTCGCCAACAAGTTCCGTACGCAGGCGCAGGCGCGTCAGCGGCGTGCGCAAGTCATGCGAAACCGATGCCAGCGCCCGCGCCCGTTCATCGATCAGTCGCTTGATCCTCTCCTGCATGCGGTTGAAGGCCTCAGCGGCACGGCGCGTCTCGGTCGGGCCTTCGATCACCAGTGGCGCGGCGTCAAGGTCGCGACCGAAGCGATCGGCCGCGTGTGCCAATTGCTGCAACGGACGGGTCGCCTGGCGAACGGCGACCATCACGACGAGCATGACGATGGCCAGTGTGACAGCCAGGCGGACGATCAACTCATTGGACCAAGCTGGCGCGGCCGCCTCGCCGCTGAAGCTCAAGCGCACCCACTGCCCGTCACGCAAACGAACATCGACGCCACGCCTGGCATTGCCGCGCTGCTGCATGCCAAAGCCTGCCGATTCACCCACCGCGCGAATCTCGTGTTCCGCGCCGAGACGGGTGTTGATCATGGCCTGCATCGGCCTGCGTCCCGTGTCGGGTGACACCTGATCCGCGCCGATCATGCTCACCCGCAAGGCCCCGTATTGCAGCGCCGCCATGGCGGCCTGGCGCCGCGACGGACCTTCGGCTTCGAGCACGCGCACGGCCTCGACCACGCGATCAACAAAGTTTTGCCCGCGCGCAGCGGACACGACCGTCGCGCGCTCACCCCACTGCAACCACAGGCTGACCAGTTGCGCCGATGACAAACCCAACAACAGGATCAGCGCCATGCGCGCGAAAAGACTGCCCGGCAGTGTGCGAATGTTCAGGCGCATGTCGCGCGCCTCTCGACGCTGGCGGCCAGCACGTAGCCCTCGCCGCGCACGGTCTTGATCAATTCCGGCTCGCGGCTGTCGTCACGCAGGCGCTGGCGCAATCGGCTGACCTGCACATCGATGGCGCGGTCATAGGCCTGCGCTTCATGCCCGTGGATCATTTCCGTCAACTGGTCGCGGTTGAGCACCCGGTTCGGGTGATCGAGCAGGATGCGCAACAGCCGGAATTCACCGCCCGACAGCGGCGTGGCCACACCGTCGGCCGCCATGAGCAGGCGCTCGGCCGTATCCAGGCACCAACCGGCAAAGCACAGACAGCGCGCCGATTCCGGGCGCAGATTGGGTGGCAATGCGCGCGTGCGGCGCAGAATCGACTTGATGCGGGCCAGCAATTCGCGCGGATTGAAAGGCTTGACGAGGTAGTCGTCAGCCCCCATCTCGATGCCCAGGATGCGATCGGTCTCTTCGCCGCGCGCGGTCAACATCAGGACCGGAATATTCGACTTGGCGCGCAGGTCGCGGCACAGGGTCAGGCCGTCGGTGTCGGGCAGCATCAGATCGAGCACGACCAGATCGATCACATGGCGATCAAGCGCCTGCCACATCTCGCGGCCGTCGCGGGCGGCAATGGCCGTGAAACCATTTCTGTCCAGGTAATCGGTCAGCAAACGACGAATCTCGGCTTCGTCGTCCACGATGAGAATGCAATCGTTCTTTTTTTCCATCCGTGCCATTCCTTGTCCCTTGCGCCCACGCGGCACCATCGGACTTGACTTCATTTGACAACAGCCAGCAGCGCGCTTGTAACGCACTGTAACGCAGCATGGATCTGCAACGCTGCGATGCAAATCTGCCGTTTTGTGCAACACACGGCTTACACCGCTGCGTTCAAATTCTCCCCACGGACGAGCCATCGGCAAGGTCCGACCCCAGTTCAACCACCAAGGAAGTTACCATGAAAACCTCTCTAAGCCTCCAATCCATTGCCCTGATCGCGCTGCTCGGTGCAGCGCTGGCAGCACCGGTACTGGCGCAACCCGGACCGGGAATTGGCGCAGGTCCCGGCATGCAAAACGGCGGTCCCGGTCCTGGCGGTCCCGGCGCGCGCGGCATGCGTGGCATGCGCTTTGATAACAGCAACACCCCTGGCTGGACTCTGATGACGCCGCAGGAGAGAACGGCCAACCAGATCAAGATGCGCGCGGTGAAGACCTATGACGAATGCAAGCTGCTCCAAACTGAACAACACAAGACCATGGAAGCGCGTGCCAAAGAGAAAGGTGTGACGCTGCCAGCACCCCGCCAGAACGGTTGCGACCGCATGAAGGCCCGCGGTCTGATCAAGTAAGCGCACCGCGACAGGGGCAGGAACGGATCCGCATCAAGACAACTTCAAATTCAAAAAATGATATCACCATGACCAATCTCAACACACTGGACCGCATGTTGCGGGTGCTACTCGGTTTTGCCTTGCTTGAGATGGCCTTCTTCTGGCTGTTCGGGGGCGCCCAGATCGGCGCCTACCTGGTAGGCGCCATCCTGCTGGGTACAGCGGCGATCCGGTTCTGCCCGCTTTATCGACTGCTTGGCGTCAGCACGGCTGGCAGCGACGCCAAGGTTGCGGGCATGGCAATGAAAACTCTTGTTGGTGTCCTGCTTGTCGCCTTGCTGGCGGGCGGTAGTTACGTCAGCGTGTTCTTCACACGCAAGCTGTTTCTTGAAGACTTCAATGCACAGAACAACTACTACAAGCAGACCTTGTTCCTGACCGGCAAGAACGAGCGCGAGAAGG
>CAIXNB010000185.1 GCA_903920695.1 uncultured beta proteobacterium | reverse complement strand
GTACTCGGCCTGGGCAAAACTGACTTGGGTCTGCAGTGTTGGATTCATGTCGGTTCGGTGTTGTGGTGGCTACCCCACCATAACGTCTGAGTCCCTGTGCAGGTTGGCAAATTCATCGAATAAATCCGCGTTTCCCTAGCTGAAAAAGGCTTGCTGGAAACCTACCGTTCACCCTCGGCCGCCGACCTGCCGGCCGAATACAAGGACGCCAACGGGCGCTGGGCCGGGGTCGGCGGCCGGGCAAGGGTTTTTATCGTCAACACCAAACTGCTCAAACCGTCAGATCACCCGGCCACTCTGGAGGACATGCTGGATGCACGCTGGCCGGCCACCTCGATTGGCATGGCCAACCCCTTGTTTGGAACCATGGCCACGCAGGCCGCTGCCCTCTATGCAACGCGTGGCGCTGAACCGACTCTGAGTTTCTTCAAAGCCTTGCGCGCACGCGGCGTGCGTGTGGTCGACGGCAACTCGGTGGTGCGTGACATGGTGGCCAGTGGGCAACTGGCATTTGGTCTCACCGATACGGACGATGCGGCCGAGGCGATTGCGCACGGCGCACCGGTGAAGGTCATCGCGCCGGACCAGGGCAAAGGCGGCACGCTGGTGATCCCCGGGACGGTTGCCATGGTGGTAGGCGCACCGCACCCGGCGCAGGCGAAAGCATTGATCGACCACCTCTTGTCTGCAAGAACAGAAGATGCCTTGCTGCGACTGGGTGGCTGCCAGACCTCACTGCGTGCCACGGGTGGTAGCGCAGGCGCCAGCGCTTTCAATGGCATCAAGGCGATGCCCGTCACCCTGTCCGCCGTTCAGTCGATGCTGCCACGTGCGCTGGCCGAACTGCGCGAACTCTACGTGCGCTAGTGCACCCGGTTGCGACTCAGGCTGGTTTCTTCTTCAGCGCGATGATGCGAGCGAAATGGTATTGAAAGTAGAAGATGCTGAAAAAGAATGTCATGACGCCACCCAGTTGCAGGCCTAACGGCTCGACCGCGTTGTAGTGCTGAAGCAGAGACTTGCGCATACCGAACACGGCAAGAAAACCGAAAACGACGATCACCAGGTTCAGGGCTGAAAGGATCAAAACCAGCATAACCGCCATGCCCGAGGACGAGATGCGGCCCATCATGAACGAGAGAATCACCTGCAAGACCATGGCCGCCAGCGCAAGTCCAAGATAAAGCAGCCCCTTGCTGCTGGGATCAATCTTCTTGACGAAAGCGGCTTGCCGGAAAGCCCATGCCAGACCCGCCAGACCGAAGGTGAAAGCACACAGGACCAGCACCACCAGCCAATGCATATTCGGTGGCGTCGGGCTGCTGCCCGTCCTCGGTGGCGCGGCCGTTGCCGTCCAGTCTAACCGGATTGGCGGAACGTAGCCAGCAGGAGGCGCAGCCAATGGTGATGGCGAGGCCAATGGCGGCGGCGCAAACGATGGCGCAGGTGGCGGTGGCGGCAGTGGCGGCGGTGGCGGTGGCGGTGGCGGTGGCGGTGGCGGTGGCGGTCGAATGCCCTGCGTCGGTGGCCATGGGCTGCTTGGCGGTGCGGGCGGCCGTACGGGTAGCGGCGCAGCCGGCACGGCCGTGCCGCAGCCACCACAGAAGCGGGTCGTATCCAACAATTTGGAGCCACAGTTTTCACAGAACATGGTACACATCCTCTTCCAGTAACGGTCGCCGCTTCAAGGCGACCAGGGCGACAGCGTTATTTGTTTTTGGCGATCAGTGGCCTGCTGGCTTCATCGCAGGGGCTCCGGCCGAGTTCGACATCATCTTTGTCGGCGCTTTCGAGGAGCCGATTGGCGATGAACAGCAAGGAATCCGGCGTGCAGCGGCCGCCGTAACGGTTCAGGGCTTCACGCGCTTCGATTGAGGCAGCAGTGTCCAGTTCAATCAGCAGCGCGGATCGATGGATCGGCGCACAGACCCATGCTAACGGATATCGAGCCAGTTCCTCTGAAATATTGAACGCGAAGCCCGCAACTCACTGAACTTTGGCCTGGTAGGCGAGCGGGACCTTTGCCAGAACGGCTGGCTTGAAGGCATCCGGGCCTGCTTGCATTGCCGCTTGATAGGCCTGCAAGGCCTTTTGCTCATCCAGGGCCGCAGGTGAGTTGTAGATGTGCCCGAGCTTTAGCCAGCCGTCGGTAGCCTGGTCCGGCCAAGTCTTGATTCGTAACTGAAGCGCCAGAATGGCAAGCTCCGGGTCCTGGTTTCGCATCCCCAGGTAGTACGCCGTGCGAATCAGATCGTAGTCAAAGATGCCGGCCCGAAGCAATTCTTTGGCGCGCGGCGTCGCCAGTTTCTCCTGACCCGACTGGCTCCACAGCATGACCCCCAGCGCCGCAATCTGCGGCGCTGCCGGCTGCAGCGTCTTCGCACGCTCGAGCGTACCTTGCGCCTTGATCGCGTTGCCTTCATGCAGACCTCAACGGTGACGGTTTCAGGAAGCGTTGCGGCAATTGGCAGGCCGGTGGCCGCGTTCTCTACCGTGGTCAGAAGCGACACTGCCAGCGCAGCCCTGACTGTTGGTGCTAAGGAAACGCGGATTTATTCGATGAATTTGCCAACCTGCACAGGGACTCAGACGTTATGGTGGGGTACCCCTATCCTCCGAGGATTTTCTGTCGAGTGTTCCAGACCAGTCGTTCAGGGCCAACAACGGTGCTCGGCGGACGCTTACGCCGCTCCTGGTCGCAGCTCGGTAAGAGTGTTTGATTTGAAGGGGCACACCTGTGAAGGATGCGTTTTTTTTGGTGGTTCTGGAGCTCAATACTGAATTACCTTGCTGAGGACAGCCATGGTTACCCTTGATATGCAAACCAGCCTTCCGTCCTCATTCTTGATCTTTACCTCCCATACATGGGAGCTTTTGCCAATGTGATGCGGACGTGCTTCGCCGTACACCCATCCCGAGCTAACAGCGCGAACGTGGTTTGCATTAATTTCTTGCCCAACACAATGGAAGAGACTTTGGTCCACTACAAACGTCGCAGCCCATGACGCCAGCGTTTCGGCAAGAACAACTGAAATGCCCCCGTGCAGAATTCCAGCGGGCTGTTTGGTTCGGTGGTCAACTGGCATTCGACCTTTAAGGTAGTCGGCACCAGCCTCCAATATTTCAATCCCGAGGTGCCCATTCCCACATCCTTGGTCCTTTTGGTTGACCAATTCAACTGGAAACGAAGAATGCCAAATCGATTTTGAAATATTTCCGTTCATGCCTGCCTGCAACTTTCTTCAAATCATTCGGTGCTTTAAGTGTCGCTCATTCACACTGCGGCCCGGCGTGCCAGCAATAGGGCGAAGACGTTGCAGAGCGGCATGAGCACGCGTTGGCCCCACTGAGTGCTCGCCTGTGGCTTTTGACTTTGGAGCAGTGGGCTGTTTCTTGCATTTGGTTAAATAGAAGATCAAACCGATGCGTTTTCAGGTTGAGCCCAGCGGCGTCATGAGGTTCTCTTGAGTTGCGCTGGCTACCAGCACGCCCTCGACGTCATGAACGGTCGCAATCGACAGGCCGCGACCGCTGGCGGCACATGGACTTTGTATGTCGAAATGCAGCCACCGATCGGCAAGCAGGGGACGGTGGAACCAGATTGAATGGTTCAAACTGGCCACGTGCAAACGAGTTCCATCATGCTGCATCTGGCGCACATGGATCCCGACCGTGCTGAAGTTCAGCCACCAGTCGGACAAGTAGGCAAATGCAGCAGCCTGCACATTGGAATTGTCCGGCAGTTCGTTGCGCGCGCGCAGCCAGAAGCGCAGCCTGGTTGAGTGAGCATCGAGACCCAAACCCTGGGCTGGGTCTGCCAATCGCAGGTCTAATGCTGATGAATCGAACGGATAACCGAGTGTTTGCCAAACGGCATCACTGATCTCAATCGGCAACTCGTCTAGCCTCATCAAGGTGTTCGGATCAACACCGATAGCAGGTGCCGCCGTCGCGTGCTGTGGCCCTAGCAGCGGCAATGCAAACATCACCTGAGCGTCAAGAACGAGGCGGCCACCGGACTGTGTACCACGCACGTGCCGCGACGAAAAGCGCTTGCCTTCCTGAATCGCCGTCACCTCAAAGTCGATCGGACGATCAGGGATCGCACTCTGCGAGAAGAACAGCTGCATTGCGGTCACGTCGCGGTCTGGCGGAACCGTCATAGACGCCGCCATGACGGCATGACCGAGCAGTTGCCCGCCGAAGACGGAGCCGCGCGCGTTTTCGCTTGCATAACGGCTCCGAAAATGTGATGGATCGATTGCCTCCAGCGTCAGGAGCGCAAACAAGTCGTGACCGTCCCAGGGCTGGAGGCCTTCCGAGCCGGCGCTCATATTGCAATGATTCTGACCGGGAGCATTGCGCAAACCTGTGCCACAAGATCGTAAACTGGCGGCGCCAACGAATCGTCGCGTTCGAGCCTCGCCTTGGCGTATGCAAGCATGACGACAGATGATTTCATGGTACCCCGGTATTTGTTTGCAAACCTGAATCCAGCCATTGAAATTCTGCAGTCGTATCGTCAACTTCAGTATGAATTTCTAGATTACTAATTGTATCAAGTTGATCGATAGAGATAGATAAAATACGGTATGTACACATATGGTACGCTACGGTACAATAGCCAAAAAAGAGAGTCACCACAAAGCCGATCCGTGGTTTCCGGAGTCAACCTGCTGCTGCGCATCGTTATCTGATTGCCGATATTTTTCCTGATCTGTCAAAACGCTTACCGAGGAACAGCCATGTACGTCCAGAACAAAGTCATCATCAGTTGTGCCGTGACCGGGGCCATCCACACGCCTTCGATGTCGCCCTATCTCCCGGTTACGCCCGAGGAGATCGCTGAAGCATCGATCGCTGCCGCGCAGGCGGGCGCCGCCATCATCCATCTGCATGCACGCGATCCAGTCACCGGAAAACCCGACCAGCGTCCCGAGGCATTCGAAAAATTTCTGAAGATCATCAAGCGCGACAGCGATGCGATCGTCAATCTGACGACGGGTGGTTCGCCTTACATGACGGTGCAGGAACGCATGATGCCGGCCAAGGTGCTCAAGCCTGAAGTGGCGTCAATGAACATGGGCACGATGAACTTCGGCCTGTTTCCCATGCTGCAGCGCTTCAAGGAATTCAAGCACGACTGGGAGCGCCCTTATCTCGAGGGCAGCAAGGACCTGATTTTTCGCAACACCTACGGCGACCTCGAGACGGTGCTGACCGAGTTGTCGGCCAATGACACGCGTTACGAGTTTGAGTGCTACGACACCTCGCACCTCTACAACCTGGCGCATTTTGTCGAGCGCGGCCTGGTGAAGGCTCCGTTCTTCGTGCAGACTGTATTCGGCATACTCGGCGGGATTGGGACACACCCTGATGATGTTATGCACATGAAGCGCACGGCCGACCGTCTCTTCGGCAACGATTACCGTTGGTCGGTACTCGGCGCTGGACGCAGCCAGATGCCGATCGCTGCCATGGCAGCGTCGATGGGCGCCAATGTTCGCGTCGGGCTGGAAGACAGTCTGTGGATCGGGCGTGGCAAACTGGCGCACTCGAATGCCGAACAGGTGACGCGGGTCAGAGGGATACTGGAAGGTCTTGGCCTCGAAATCGCAACGCCCGACGAAGCGCGCGAGATCCTGCAACTCAAGGGCGCCGAAAAAGTCGCTTTTTGATTCCGCCGTGTGCTGAAGCGGCTGGCTTGCGCCGCGTTGTTTAGAAATTCTGAAAGGCCCCGGCCGCGCTTGCCGCCGCCACTTTTTCTGGCGCAACCTCCCGGTCCTGTAAGACCTCGGCGGTATTTTGTCCGGCTGCGGGAGTGGGCCTCGTCAGGACCGATGGCGTTTCGGAAAAACGGGGGGCCGGGCTCGGATGGCGCAGGCCATCAAAATCGGTATAAGCCGAGCGTGCCTTCATGTGCGGGTGCTGCGGCGCCTCGTCGATCGACAGAACCGGCGCCAGGCAGGCATCGCGACCGGTAGCAGCCTGCACCCACGCAGCGCGCGATTGACTCCGAAAGACAGCGGCAAAACGTGCGCGCAGAGTTGGCCATTCCTGGCGGTCTTCCTGCGCCGGCAGGCTGGTCGCAGCGAGACCCAGCACGCCCAAGAGATTGGCATAGAAGTGTGGCTCCATCGCGCCGACGGCGACATACTTGCCGTCGCTGGTCTCATAGGTGCCATAGTAAGGCGCACCGCCATCGACAGTGTTGCGGCCTCGGTCGTCAATCCAACTGCCTTGCTGGCGGAACGCCTGAAAAGCGGACATCAGGTGGGTCACGCCATCGATCATGGCCACATCCACCACCTGTCCTTTGCCCGTGGCGCGCGCATGCATGACCGCAGCCAGCACGCCCACGGCCAGGTACATCGCGCCGCCACCCAGATCGGCCACCAGATTGAGCGGCGGGACCGGCACATGGCCCACTTCGCCAATGGCGTGCAACGCACCTGTCAGCACAAGGTAGTTGATGTCGTGCCCGGCCTCCTGCGCCAGTGGTCCCGTCTGTCCCCAACCGGTCATGCGCGCCAGAACCAGTTTCGGATTGGCCGCCAGGCATTGCGCGGGACCGAGTCCCAAGCGCTCCAGAACGCCGGGACGGAAACCCTCCATCAGCACATCCGCCTTGCCGGCAAGATCAAGCACGATCTCCACCGCCTCGGCGCGCTTGAGGTCCAGCGCCAGCGAGCGCTTGCTGCGGTTGTAGAAGTCATAGCGTGGGGGCAGGCCGGGCACGGCAAGCGGCGCCGCAATGCGGTCGATCCGAACCACATCCGCGCCCATTTCTGCAAGCAGGGCGCCGGCAAACGGCACCGGCCCGATGGCTCCGAGTTCAAGAATCCGAAACCCGGACAATGGCCCACTCATGAAATGACTCCTCGGTGTTGCCTGTCTGGCAGCAAACGTCGCCCCGCTCGATAACGCGGGAGCTGATTCAAATTCCTGTCGTTCAACCTGCATATCATACGCTACAGCACTATGTGCACTTGAGCAACGCCGCGCGTTCCGGCTCTGATGCAGAGTTCGGCTCAATGCCGTGCCTTTAATGAGCTACATTCAATAATGCAGTCACGCAGCAATCCAAACTTGAACGGCTTTCAATATTTGCCCATTCACAGTCTTGTTAGTGCACATGAAAAATCAATTTTCTGCGGATATTTTTAGAAAAAACTGTTGACACGCCTAACGCTGCAACTTAACATTAATGAGCGTAACTCATTAAAACGATATTTGTTTGTCAACCTGCAGAGCAAAAGGCCTTTGGAAATTGAAAATGGGAAATTCGTCGAACCGTCGAACTGTCGTACGACTGCCGCGTGACCGCAGGGCGAGCGACATCGCCAGCGCGGCGCGGGAAGTCTTTTGTGAGCGCGGCTTTGAGGCAGCATCCACGGCCGAAATTGCGGCCAGGGCCGGCGTAGCCGAGGGCACGCTCTATCAGCACTTCGAAAACAAGCGGGCGCTCTTGATACAGGTTTTGGAGACCTGGTACGCGTCCTTGATTTCCGACTTCGTTTCACAACTGGCGGGCATCCAGGGGACACGAAACAAGATCTATTACATTGTGTCGCGTCATTTGCGGGCACTCAAGGAAAACGCCGATCTGGCGCGGCTCTCCTATCACGAAGTTCGGCACAGCGGTGACTACTACAAGAGCAAGATTTACGAGTTCAACCGCGAGTACACCCATGTCTTCATCGAGACCTGCCGCGACGGCATTCTCAAAGGCGACCTGCGAGCTGATCTGCCGCTGGGTCTGCTGCGGGACCTCATCTTCGGCGGCATTGACCATCTGATCTCGGGCTTTCTGTTTAACCACAAGGAGCTCGACATCGACAGCGCTACCGGGCAGATGTTGGCCTTGGTATTCGATGGCATGAGGGCCGACGCCTCACCGGCGCAGCCCCAGTCCAGCGAGCGCGTTCTGGCGCGTTTCGAGCAACTCGCTGTCCGCATGGAGGCTGCCCTGCCCGAAGTGAAGCCAAAGAAGAAGCGTTCGACCGCGAGCGCTTCAGGTCACTCAAAGACGGGAGGATCGACTGCACCAGACTAGCTTGCGACAAGACTCGTGATCGGTCAGCCATGAACGGGTCCCGCCAGGAGTATTTCCACCCCTCAAGTGCATCCATTTGGATGCACCGAGGCCATCTCAACGACAAGCCAGAACATCCGGAATCGCAGCCGGTCTGGTCATAACGAGGATTCAAGATGAGCAGCGGATTGTTTGATAAATTCAAGATTTGGTACGAAAAGCGCCACGAGTATGCAATCGACTGGAAGGCGCGCACTGGCGGGTCGGTGGTCGCCACCATGTGCACTTATGTGCCGGAAGAAGTGCTGATCGCCGCCGGCATGCTGCCAGTACGTGTGCTCGGCGCGCACGAGCCGCAAAATGTTACAGAGCCGCATATCTTCGGCATGTTCTGTCCGTTCTGCCGCGACTCCCTGGCGCAGGGTTTGCTGGGCCGCTACAACTACTGCGACGCAGTGACACTGACGCAATCCTGCATTCAATACCGGCAGACCTTCAACTCCTGGCGTCTGCATGTTCCGACCGTGAAATGGGACTACTACCTGCACATGCCCAATGAAGTGCAGTCAAAATTCGCCAAGACCCTGCACCGCGCCGAAGTTGCGAAATTTCGGACCTTCATCGAAGGCGTGACCGGCACGCCGCTGACCGATGCCGATCTCCAGCGCGCCACCGCCATCATGAACGAGAACCGGCGCCTGTTGCACGAGATCTATGAATATCGCAAGGAGACCAATCCACGGGTTTCCGGCCTGGAGTCCCTCTATGCGTCCCTGACCGCTCAGTTCATCGACCGTGAAGAGCACAACGCCGAAATGAAACGCGTGCTGGCAGCGCTGCCGCAGCGCAAGCAGGATCGACCCGAAGGCGTTCGCATCATGACCATCGGCTCCGAGAACGACGACGCGGCCTTCATGGCCATGGTCGAGTCCGTCGGTGCCACGATCGTCATCGATGACCAGTGCTCCGGCACGCGCAATTTCTGGAACGAGGCGACGATCCAGGACAACGCCATCGATGCCATCGCCGACCGCTACTGCGAGCGTCCCGCGTGCCCCACCAAGGACTATCCGGTCCCCACACGCCACGCCCATGTGCTGAAACTGGCCAAAGACTACAACGCGCGGGCCGCTGTTTTTCTGCAGCAGAAGTTCTGCGATCCGCATGAAGGCGACTATCCGAACCTCAAAGCGCATCTGGAGGCGAACGGGATACCGACCCTGTTCCTCGAGTTCGATATCACCAATCCGATCGGACCGTTCCGCATCCGGATCGAAGCGTTTCTTGAGACGATGAGTGAAGAAGATTTGTTCTAGATGACCAACGATCAGGAGTAATAACAATGTCAAATGCAAGATACCCCACCGAGCCACTCAAGTGCTGGGGCAAGGCCAAGGAACTTCGTGAGCAGTATTATCAAAACTATGCCCGCGCCAAAGACAACGGCGGTCTTCGCTGGTCCGGTTCGGCCGCCACACTCGACGCCATTCCGGCTGGTCTCGGCCGTGACGTCTATTCGCTGACGGGCGAGCCCTACGGCGCCGCTATTTCGGTCGACAAGAAGTTCAACAAACAGTGCCAGGATGCCACGGAATCGGCTGGCTACGCGCGTGACCTGTGCGCTTACATGCGCTCGTACTGGGGTTCGTTGATGCTCAATCGATACGCATTTGGAGGAGAGTTTCCCCGACCGGATTTCAATTTCCAGATTCAAGTATGTTGCTCACATGCCAAGTGGTACCAAGTAGCCTCACAAATCGAAAAGACGCCGACATTCTTCGTCGATCTTTCCGTTGGACCCCACAAGGACTTGACTGAAGAACGACTGATGTACGTCACCAACCAGGGACTCGAAGGCATCGAGTGGCTGGAGAAGACAACCGGGCGAAAGTACGACGACGAGTTGTTTATTGAAGCGGTCAAGAACGAGATGCGCGCGACTTCGGTCTGGGCCAAGATCTGCGAACTCAATCAGGCCCGCCCCGCCCCGCTGGATGAAAAGTCCATTTACTCACTCTATGTCCTTGCCGCTCTTTCGAAGTCTTCCAAGTGGTGCGCCGATTTTTACGAAGAGGTCTACGATGAGGTGAAGGACCGCGTGGCGCGCGGCATCGCTGCCGTGCCTAACGAACGTTGTCGCGTCATGTCCGATACCCAACCGCCGTGGGCATTTCTCAAAATCTTCCGTTACCTCGAGGAATTCGGTGTGGTCTCGATCGGGTCTCTGTACACGTTCGGTTTGATGGGCACCTGGGAGACCAGCGCCGACGGCAGATGGGTGCCGCGCACACCGACCTGGCAGACCGGTGTCGTGATGAACACCCGCGAGCAGGCTATGAAGCATTACTGCGAATGGAATCTGGCCAAGCCCGATTTTCAGCAGTTCTACGAACCGATGGTCAAGAGTGACCAGATGATGAAGGTCATCAAGCAGTGGGGCGTCGACGGCGTGATGCTGCACCTGAACCGCGGTTGCGAAGGATTGTCGATGGGAATCATGGAAAACCGTCTTGACCTGATCAAGGCCGGCGTCCCGGTGATGACCTATGAAGGCAACATGGGTGACGACCGCGAATTCGACATGGGACGCACGCAAAACCGGGTCGATTCATTCATGGAAACGTTGAACCTCAAGCGTGAATTCATGCGCGCCTGAAAAGGAGAAAACAAATGATCACAGCCGGAATAGACATGGGTTCGCGCACTGTCAAACTGGTGTTCCTCGAAGAACTCCAGGCGACAGGTACACCGCAAATGAAATGGTCTGTCAGGGGCATGCACATGATGTTTCCTGACGAACTCGATATGGACGTTGCCGCTGACAAGGCGCTGGCTGATGGCCTAGTGATTGCGGGAATCAGCCGCGATCAGGTCGGTCGCATTGTCTCAACCGGTGCCGGGCGCAAGCAGGTTCGATTTGCCGACAGCGACGTGACTGAGGTCTCGGCCGGTGCCCGCGGTGCCGTCTTCATGTGCCCGAGTGCCCGCACCGTGGTTGATGTCGGGGCCGAGGAAGGACGCGGCGTCAAAGCCACGGCCGAAGGCAAGGTGGTGGATTTTGCCGGCAATGAAAAATGCGCGGCCGGTGCCGGCGCTTTTGCGGAATCCATGGCCCGCGCCCTGCAGTTGTCGCTGAATGAGTTTGGCGAGGCCAGTCTGCTCTCCAACAAGAGCATTCCGATGAATGCGCAATGCACCGTTTTTGCCGAATCCGAAGTGGTATCTCTGATCCACTCGGCAACGCCCAAGGAAGACATTGCCAAATCGGTGCTAGACGCCGTTGCCAGCCGGGTCTGCGCCATGGTCAGGCGCGTCGGCATCGATGGCGACGTGGTCCTGATCGGCGGCATGGTAAACAACCCCGGCTTCGTCGCGTCCCTCAAATCGTCCCTCGAAATCGACCATATCAATCTGCCGGAAATGCCGGAGTACATCAGCGCACTGGGCGCCGCACTCATCGCGACTGACGGCCAGACGCAAGACACAACGTATGAAAGGAAAATATCATGACCGCAGGCGAAAAGAAGGAATACTGGCGCTGGGACGAGAGTTGCTGGATCGACGACACGAAGAACTGGCGCGACGCCAGGATCATCACCGCCGGCATCGATGTCGGATCGGTCAGTTCGCAAGCCGTGATCTGCGTTGATGGCGAGCTTTACGGCTACAACAGCATGCGCACCGGCAACAACAGCCCTGACTCGGCCACCAATGCCGTCAATGCGGTGCTGGCCAAGTCCGGCATGAAGCTGGAGGACATCACCTACGTCATCGGCACCGGTTATGGCCGGGTCAATGTCCCGTTTGCACACAAGGCCATCACCGAGATTGCCTGCCACGCGCGGGGCGCCAACTACATGGGAGGCTCCTCGATCCGAACCATCCTCGACATGGGCGGCCAGGACTGTAAGGCGATTCATTGCGATGCCAAAGGCAAGGTCACCAACTTCCTGATGAATGACAAATGTGCGGCAGGCACCGGTCGCGGCATGGAAGTGATTGCCGACCTGATGCAGATCCCTATCGCCGAACTCGGCGACCGCTCGTTCGATATCGACGTCGAGCCATCAGCCGTGTCGTCCACCTGCGTCGTGTTTGCGAAGTCCGAGGCCCTTGGCCTGCTGAAGGCCGGCTACACCAAGAACAAGGTGATTGCCGCCTATTGCCAGGCGATGGCCGAGCGCGTCGTCTCGCTGATTGAGCGCATCGGTGTGGAGAGTGACTTTTTCATCACCGGCGGCATTGCCAAGAACAGTGGCGTGGTCAAACGGATTGAAAAATTGCTTGGCACCAAAGCCGCGGCAACCAAGTACGACAGCCAGATCGCCGGGGCACTCGGCGCGGCCTTGTTCGGCTACACCTTGATGGCCAAGCAAGGCGCGGCTGCGGCGCAGGCAAGCGCCTGAAAGGCAAACCCCATGATCGCGAATTACGGTTACAAGGACGGTTCTGGCGAGTACTACATCAGCGTCGACACCGACAAGTGCATTGACTGCGCCGCCGGGCGCGCCTGTCTTGAGGCCTGCCCGAAGCAGATGTTCGAGGTCATTACCGACGACTACGACGATGAAGTGGTCTGGGTCAAGAAGCCGAACTGCCGCACGCTGGCCTATGACTGCTCGGCCTGCAAGCCCGCGGTCGGACACAGCAGCCTGCCGTGTACGTCGGCGTGCACGCCCGGCGCCATCAAGCATTCCTGGTAAGGAGCAGAGTATGAGCAACAGCCCCTTGGTGATTCCGATCGTGCAGGCCGGCAGCGCCTGTGCCAGTGCGTCATCGTGTTCCTCCGGTTCGACCTGCGGCGCCAGTTCTTGCGGCTCGTCGGACAGCACGGACCCGGCCCTGCTGCTGCAGCAGCAGGGCTGGATTCTGCGCACCACCATCGGCGAGCCGCGTCTGTCGGAGGTGGTGGAGAACTACCGAGCCATGGGCTACGAGGTGCATGTCGAGCGCTTCGGCATGACGCCACCGAGCGCCGGCGCCAAGCAGAACGGCGAATCCTGCACCGTCTGCTTCGATGCGGTGGATCTGACGCAAGCCAGCCAGGTCTGGGGCTCGGTCTATGTCCGAGCGGGCGGCAGCCCTGGCTTGGCAACAACCTGAACCGAAAGACCAACCTGGTAGTCAGGGTTCCGTTTTGAGGAAGAACTTGATGACGCAAATGCCCAACATCGTGCCAGTTCAAAACCAGAGCGACGACGCACTGCTGCGCACGAACTGGAAGAAGCTGACCACCCTGAGCGAGGAACGTCTGATCGAGGCGGTCGAAACTTATCAGAGCCTCGGGTTTGAGGTCTACGCGCAAGTTTTTTCCGTCGATGAAGAATGCACCGCCTGTTTTGTTCCCGGCCGCGAGGCCGGGAAGATCCAGGGGACGGTCTGGATCCGCGCGGGCAGCGGTATCCGAAGCGACGACGAATTGTTTTGACCGTCGATCATCCTGCAGATAGGCGTGAAGTGAACCAATGACAAGCATAGCAACGATGACATGGTGGCCGGTCAGCCGGGCCAGCGATGTGGCGGCGTTCGGCCCGCCGGTCGAACTGAGTATCGACGGCAAAACCGTGCAGGCGCCCGCTGGCGCATCCATCCTGAACGCTGCCAGCGTGGCCGGCATCTACATCCCGGCGCTGTGCGCGCACCCGGACCTGCCGCCGGCCCAGCAACGCGGCTGCGCCGACAAGGGCAGCGTCGGCTGCAACCTGTGCCTGATCGAGATCGAGTGCACGCCCGGCATGAGCAAGGCCTGCTGCAGCACAGTCAGCGCCGGCCTAGTGGTGCGCACCAATACGCCGGCGATTCAGAAAGCGCGGCAAGACCATCTGGCCAAAATTCTGGGACTGCACCCGCACGTCTGCCTGGTCTGTCCGCAGCGCGAAGGCTGCTCCCGCAGCCAGTGTTCTTATGGCAACCCGCCCGAGACGCGTTGCTGCACGATCTTTTCGAGCTGCGAACTGCGCAAGGTCTCCGACTACGTCGGCATTCCCAACACCACGCCGCCCTACAAACCGGCCAAGTTGCCGGTCATCACGAACGAGCCCTTCTTTGACCGCGACTACAACCTGTGCATCGATTGCCGGCGCTGCCTGGTGGCCTGCAACGAGGTGCGCGGTGTTGGCTGCCTTGAAGTGAAAGAAGTGGAGACGGCGAAGGGTGTGCGACGCTATGTCGGCACCATAGCCGCCACGCTGATCGAGTCGGGCTGCAAGTTCTGCCAAGCCTGCGTCACGGTCTGCCCGACCGGCGCCCTGACCGATCGCACGCTGGACCCGGCCCACCGCGAGGAAAGCATGGTGCCGTGCAAGACCGCCTGTCCGGCCGGCATTGACGTGCCGCGCTATGTGCAACTTGCCGCTGAAGGCAAGTACGGCGAAGCGATTGCCGTGGTGCGCGAGAAACTGCCGTTTCCGGGCATCGTCGGGCGCGCTTGCTTTGCCATGTGCGAATCGGCCTGCCGGCGCGGCCAGCTCGACGATCCGCTCTCGATCCGCTCACTCAAGCGCATCGCCGCCGATAAGGACACCGGCTTGTGGCGCGCGCACTCGAAGCAGTTGCCAGCCAGCGGGCACAAGGCGGCCGTCATCGGCGCCGGCCCGGCTGGCCTGACCGTTGCCTACTACCTGGCCAAGAAAGGCCACAGCGTGACCGTGTTCGACGCGCAGCCAGCCGCTGGCGGCATGGCGCGCTACGGCATCCCCTCCTACCGCGTGCCTACGCAGGTGATCGACCAGGAGATTGCGGAAGTTGAGAAGCTCGGCGTCGCGTTTCGTTTTAATACCCCAGTGCAGAGTGCCGACGCCCTGTTTGGTGAGGGCTTCGAGGCCATCTTCATCGGTATCGGTGCCCAGGGTGGTGACAAGCTTGGCATCCCCGGCGACGACCTGCCCGGCGTGGTCGATAGCCCGAGCTATCTCAAGGCGGCGACCATGGGCCTGGTCAACACGCCCGATGGCATTCAGACCGGGGCCAAAGTTGTGGTCATTGGCGGGGGCAACGTCGCCACCGACAACGCACGCTCCTCGCGCCGTTTCGGTGCCGAGGTCGACATGGTCTATCGCCGCACGCGCGAGGAAATGCCGGCACGCCAGGAGGAGTTTGAAGGCTGCATCGACGAAGGCGTGAACGTGCGCTACCTGCTGGCGCCGAAGAAGATTGAACCTGGACAGAACGGCCATCGCTTGAACATCACCTACGCCCGCATGGCGCTGGGCGAACCCGATGCCTCGAAACGGCGCCGTCCCATTGATACCGGCGAGGAAATCTGCGAAGGCGTCGATCTGGTGGTGGCAGCCGTCGGTCAGTACCCCAGGCGCTTCGAAGGTTTTGGCGTGCAGACTGACGCCAAAGGCCGCATCACGGTGCGTGCGGATTCGATGTTGTCGAGCCGCCCGGCAGTCTATGCCGGTGGCGACTGCGTGCTCGGCCCCTCGACGCTGATTGAGTCCATCGCGCAAGGCCGCGTTGCAGCGGCGGCCATGGACAAGCAACTCGGCGGTGACGGCGACATCGAGGAAACCTTGCTGACTGACGGCTGGGACAGTCAGCCTTTCCTGGGCCAAGACCCGGCCTTCAACCAACAGCACAAGTTCCACCCGATTCTGCTTAAACCCGCGCAGCGTTCGGGCTGGGACGAGGTCGAGAAAGGCTTTGACGACGCCAGCGCGCGCGCTGAAGCGGCGCGCTGCTTCAAATGCAATCTGGCGCCGCGCATCACCGACGCGCTGTTGCCGCCGGAGTCCTGGCTTGAATTCAGTGAATCGGTCGTGGCCGGCATCAGCACCGAAGCCGGTGTCTTTCAGCTGCTCGACGCCGACAAGAACGTGCTCATGATCAAGGGCGTGGAGAACCTACGCCAGGGTCTCTCCGAGCAACTGGCGCGCGGCGGCGACGCCGTCGAATTCATCTTCGAAGAAGCCGCCATGTACACCTCGCGCGAGTCGCAGATGATGCAGGCCTATCTGCAGGAACATGGCAAGATGCCGGGCGGCGGCAGCGACGAGCTCGACGATTTGTTTTAGTACCTAGCAAGTGCGCGGCAAAACGCTATTCATCGTCAAATGAGGAAATGCAAGATGACCGAATTCTCCTGGAACGACACGGTGAGACGCGCGCCAATGCCTTGGCCGGCGACAGCACCTAAAACTGACACGATGGAAGCGAAAGAACTGTGTGCACGCTGTGGCGCGGATGTCTGGTACATCCTCAAGAACGGCGAGGTTTGCTGCGCCGACTGCGAACAGATAGCCCCATGGCTGTTGCAAAGCCACTGCGGATGAACGTGAATTCAAAATGACAGAAAATCAAATTAACAGTGTTTCGTCTATTGTTGCGACCATAGACATGCCCGCAGCAAAGTGCTGGGCTTTGGAACAGTTTCAGTTCGAATGTTGTCCCCCAATGAGAGTTATCAGTGCTTAAAGCGTTACCGAAAGCCACCGAGGAAATACTGTACTGGGAAGATTTTTCAGTCGGAGCCGAGTTTGAGTTCGGACAGAAATTGGTCAGCCGCGAGGAGATCATTGCCTTCGCGACCCAGTTTGATCCGCAGCATTTCCATGTCGACGAGGCGGCGGCAGCGCCCTCGCAGTTTGGCGGCATCATTGCCAGCGGCTGGCACATCTGCGCCATGACGATGCGAATGATCTGCGATGGGTTTCTTCTCAGGACCGCCGGAATGGGCTCGCCCGGAGTTGAGAATGTGCGCTGGAAGATCCCGGTCCGGCCGGACGACACGATTCGCGTCCGAGCCCAGGTCATTGAGTCGCGTCCTTCATCGACTCGACCCGAAGTCGGCATCATCCGCTGGCGCTGGCGCGTCCTGAATCAGCATGACGAATGCGTGACTGAAATCGAGAGCACCGGCATGTTCCAGCGCCGTCCGGATGGATCAGCACTCGGGACGGTCGAGGTCGTCAGTGAGTTTGACGCAGCCCTTTGAATCCCGGCTGAATCAAGTCTCCTGACCGCTCGACATCTCGGCAAACAGGGGACGCGGCGAGTTCTTCAGCTCAATCTCGATCTCGCTGCGCATCGACTGTCGCAGCAGGCGATCGGCCTCGACAGCAACTTCCGGTCGAAGCGATTCCCTGTGATCGGACAACCAGGCCAGCAGGCTGCCGATGTCACGATTCGCATCGTCACGCATGGCTTCGAGCAGCGCCGCAGTAATGGGCGCAGACGCCAGACGTTGCACCAGTTGCGGTGCATCGGCGCAGCCTTCGAGCAAGCGCCTGACCTGTTCCAGTGTGTCGCACTGGATCTGTACTTGCTGTGAGAGAAAACCCACCGACCAGTCGGCGCGAACCTTGAAGGTATTGAGCAGGTTGATCACGCCAAACACCTGTCCTCGCGCGAATTCGTCGTCCAGGCGCGTCAGCACCTCGGCCCTGAGCGTCGCGCACATGCCGTCAATCAAGCGTACAAAGGAGTTGTTCATACATAGGCCTCGACGGTCTTCTCGAATTGGCGAAGGCAGGTGCCAATCTGGCTGCCCATGGCCGGCATGCGCATGTCGTTAAAGCGCCCTTCCTCGAAGCAGCGTGCCGCTGCCATGTGCGTCGCAGCGAGTTTTAGCAGTGAAAACGCCCGGTAGTACTGGACCGATTTCATCGACACTGCAAACCCTGCTTTCTGGCTGTAGCGCTCGTAGAACCAATCCGGCTCTGCCAGACGGCAGATGTGCTTGCTGCCACCCATGTACATCGGCAGACTGGCCCAGCCCAGGTCTTCATGCGGGTCTCCCAGATGCACCAGCTCCCAGTCGAGGATGGCGGTGATATGGCCGTCCACTTCAAGAAAGTTGCCGGTCCGGTAGTCGCCGTGCACGATGGCCAC
Source organism: uncultured beta proteobacterium (assembly GCA_903920695.1). Lineage (GTDB taxonomy): Bacteria > Pseudomonadota > Gammaproteobacteria > Burkholderiales > Burkholderiaceae_C > Rhodoferax. The sequence goes on along the minus strand of CAIXNB010000185.1, from coordinate 41,139 downwards.
GTGCGGCGCCACCGGACAGTGGTCCTTGAGCCAGCGCACAGCCCATTCTGCCGCCGGGTAGGGGCGCATGGCCCAGCGCCCAATTTGCTTCTCCCAGAACTCGACATTGATGCGGGCGGCATTTTCGGCCGTGATGCCATGGCCCATTTCGGCAATGGGTCTTGCTTGCCAGGGCACGCGGTGCAGGGCTGCGAGCGAATCGATGAACTGTTCGCCGAGCATGCGCCGGTAGCCTTCATCGAGCGGTGGCGTGCCGGCCGGGACCCATGGCACAACCGCCGCGCCGTCGATGCGCTCGCAAAAGAGAAACGGTGCGCCCAAGATGCCCGCGTCGTCGTCAGCCCAGTAGGCCTGTGGCACCGGCACGGCGCTGTCTTCGAGCGACTTCATGGCCAGCCACTCCGGCATGGCGCTGTAGGGCGCAAACAATCCGTAATCAGGACCGAGGCGCAGGATCAGTTCGCGCAGGGCATCTGCGCCGCCGGGCAAGCCGCGTACCGGCACGAGGTAGGTGCGCCAGGAGAAGCCCGCCGGAAAACGGCGCAGGGCACCCACTTCGACCTCAAGCCCGGTCACCTTCTTGAGATAGGTGGCAACGCGCAGTTGCAGTGTCGCGTCGTCACCGACGGTATCGTTCATGCTGACTTTCTCTCTTGATGCCAAAGTTCATTCACGCTGACCACATTGATTTCGTCGACCGAACGCGCACGCAATCGCGTCAGCGAACCATAGCCGGGCGAGAAATGCACGATCCGCTTGAGCCCCAGGGCCTGCGACAGGACGACATTGATCGGCAAGCCGTGCGTGAACACCACCACAGTATCGCGTGCTCCGTTCCTGATCGTTGCACCGAGTGCGTCCAGAACGCTGTCGCGAAAGCCTTGACTGTCACCGCCAAGGTAGGCCACCGGGTCATCCAGAAAACGTGCCCACTCTGCCGCGCCGAGCGAACGCAGTGTCTCGGTCGACCGGTAGCGCTGGCAGTTGCGATCGGCCTCGGCCCAGCCATCGACGATCTCGACCGGGAGCTCGAGTCGCTCGGACAAGGGGCGGGACGTTTCACGCGCCCGCGTCAACGGACTGCTGACGATACGGGTGATGCCTTCATCGACCAGACGACTGGCCACCGCCTCTGCCTGTCGATGACCCAGTGCCGTCAGCGCAGGGTCATGCGCCCCTTCAGTCTGTGACTCGTCGGGCAATCCGTGGCGAATCAGCACCAGGTTCATGGCTGCTTGCCGTCACTTGCCTTCTGTCAGAAGCTTGGGCAAGGTGGCGCGGTGAAATCCCGTGAACGGCTTGCTTCGGGTATGGTGCTCAAGCTTCCAGGTGTTGCGCGCGTTGGGTGTGCCGCCATCGACGCGAATACAGGAGCCGGTAATGTAGGCCGCCGCTGGTGACAGCAGATAGACAATGGCTGCGGAAACCTCGGACTCGCTGCCATAGCGCTGCAATGGCACGGTCGGTGGGTATTCCAGGATCTTGGCCTTGGCCTCGGGCGAATAGGTATCGAAACCGCTGGAGGCGATACCTCCCGGCGCTACCGTGTTGACGCGCACGTTCGACACGGCCCACTCGCAGGCCGCCGATTCAGTCAGGTTCAGCATGCCCGCACGCGCGGCGCCGGAATGCGCGATGTCGGGCCAGCCGTTCCAGATGTCTGCGATGATGTTGACGATGGCGCCACCGTTGTGCTCCATCCAGCGGGTATAGGCCTCGCGCATGAAGATGAAACCACCGGTCAGATTGTTGCGCACGACCGCTTCAAAACCCTTGGTCGAGATGGTCTTAAGCGCCGTGCGGTACTGGCCGCCCGCGTTGTTGACCAGGCCATCGAGGCGGCCGCGCGCCTGCAGCACCGCGTCAATCGTCTGCCCGACGGCCACTTCGTCGCGGATATCGCACACATAGGTGCTGACGCTGCCGCCGTCCTTGATGATCTCGGCTTTAACCGCTTCGAGTTTTTCGACCGTGCGACCGATCAGTGCGACATGCGCGCCGAGCGACGCCAGTTCATGCGCCGTGCAGCGCCCGATGCCGCTGCCGCCGCCGGTCACGATGATGGTTTGACCTGCAAACAGGCCCGGACGGAACACCGATTGATAAGACATGAGCAGCCCCTCAGGTTTTAATATTGCACCGCCGCGCGGCCAATGCGGCCGCGGGCAATGATCAGTTTCATGACAGCCGCTGTGCCATCACCGATCTCCAGACCACTGACATCGCGCATGCGTTGTTGATGCGGCAGGTCTTTTGACCAGCCGTAGTGACCGAAGGTCAGCAGGCACTGATGGATAACGTCAAAAGCGTACTTCGGCCCCATCCACTTGCACATCGCCGCTTCCGAAGTGTGCGGCATTGCCGCGTCCCGCAGTGCTAGCGTGTGGTAGCAGAGCTGGCGCACTGCCGCGATATGCGATTCGCCTTCGGACAGCGGAAAGCTGACCCCCTGGAATTGCCCGATCGGGCGACCGAAGGCCTCGCGCTCCTTGGCATAGGCCCAGGCCTCGTCAAGCGAGGCCTGGGCAGCGCCACAGCATTGCAGTCCGATCAGCGCCCGGCTGTAATCGAAGCCCTGCATCACCTGGGTGAAGCCCTTGCCTTCGTCCCCCAGCCGGTGGTTGACGGGGATGCGGACATCATCAAAGAAAACCGATCCGCGGCCGATGATGATGCTGCCCAGGTCGTCGAAACGGGTGCGTGAGATGCCGGGCGTATCGCCCGGGATGAAGAATGCGGACACACCCTTGGCCCCTTCGTCGGGCTGTCCGGTGCGGGCGAAAATCAGGTAGGCGTCGGCGCAATCCGCGAACGTAATGGAAGTCTTCTCTCCGTTGATCACGTAATGGTCGCCGTCACGGCGCGCGCGCAATTGCAGGTTGCTGGCATCGGAGCCGCCACGCGGCTCGGTCAGGCAAATGGCAACGATGGCCTCCCCGCGCGTCATGCGCGGCACCCATTCCCGAGCCACCTCGGGCTTGGCGTGGCGCATCAATATGGCGGCATTGAGTGAAATGCCGACCGGCACGGCGCTGACATTGAAGTCACCATAGGCCAGTTCTTCGGCAATCAGACCCGTCGTGACGGAATCAGCGCCCAGCCCGCCAAATTCTTCGGGCAGATCCACGCCCAGCAAGCCCAGACGTCCCATCTCGGAGATCAGTTCCCGATCCAGAATGCCGATTTTCTCGCGTTTCTGATAATCCGGGAGCAGGCGCTCACGAGCAAAACGGCGCGCAGTCTCCTGCAAGGCTTTTTGGTCTTCAGTCAATACCATCTGTGTCTCCGAGCGGTCAAAGTTGTGAAAAGACAAACTTGTCTACTCTCGGCAAACAAGTGCTATGGCATATCTTACACTAGTTTACTGTGATCCAGATGCCAAAATAATGCGCGCGACCTGTGTCAGGGCTTGCGCGAGCTCTGCCGGGCGATCACGGCCTGCGCGGCCGCCTTCAGTTCGCCCGTGGTTCGCGCCAGAATCTGGGTTCTGTTTTCAAGCTCGATCGCTGCGTGCAGACTGGACGCCTCGACATTGGCCCACATGCCGCGCTTGGTCATCCAGACGGCAAAGCTGCTGTTGGCCGCGATCTGCCGTGCCAGTTCGAGGGCCTGCGCCAGCAGGGTTTCGTCGGCAACGAGGCGCGACACCAGACCGATTCGATCGGCCTCAGCGGCATCGATCATCCTGCCGGTCAGCATGATTTCAAAGGCGCGTGACATGCCAACACAGCGCGGCAACAGATAGCTCACGCCGATATCGCAGCTCGACATGCCGACGCGGATGAAAGCGGCATTGAAACGTGCCGACGCCGCCGCGATCCGGATATCGCAGGCCAGCGCCAAACCCAGGCCTGCACCGTTGGCCGGTCCATTGATGGCGGCGATCACCGGTTGCTGCAAATCTCGCAACTGGCTGACCAAGCGTGAGAAGTTCTCCTGCCGTTTCATCCAGGCCTGTGTTTCGCCATGCTCACTACCTGGCGCATCGGCCGCAAGCGACAGGTCGAAGCCGGAGCAGAAGCCACGCCCGGCGCCAGTCAGGATCAATACGCGGCAGTCCGGATTGCCTGCCACCTGCTCCAGCAATTCCCGAATCAGGCCGACGGTTTCGTCGTCCAGCGCATTGAGCCGGTCGGGCCGGTTGAAGCACAGCAACTGGACGCCCGGCTCAAGCCACTCCAGCGTTGCGCCGCCAGCACGTTTGGCGACTTTGACTTGCTCACCAGTTACTGATTTCTTCGCCATGAAACAACCTCTGTAATGAACGCACGCTAGTACCCCGTGAGCACGTGGACGCAAGCTAGTTGTTCGTCTGGACGTTGCTGACTTCGGCGTCCACATCGTCGTCCCAGCTGGCATTGTCGAGACGCGGCAGATTTGGGTAATACCGGGCGAATACCTGGAGCAGGTCTTCGCACGGAACATCATCAAACTCACCATGAAAGTTCACATACTCCATGTACTGGTTACCCTGAAGGTCGAACGAATGGCAGATTGAGTCTTCGATGCCGTCGAACTCCAGCGTATGCAGGCCAAACTTGCGGCATAAATCGATGTTGAATGCTGGCGTAGCCTTAACCCAGCGTCCCTCAAGATAAATCACGGTATAGCCGTGGCGGTAGAAGATGTCGGTCCCCATGACCTCGCGCAGGTTGGCGCTCGACAAATGGTTTCTGACATCGGCCAAACCCAGTCGCGCTGGCACGCCGATGACGCGGCAGGCCGCAGCCAGCAACGCCGCCTTGGGGATGCACCAGCCATACCCGTTCGTCAAAACGCGGCTCGCACTCAAGCCGTCGCTTGACAAGTCGATCTTGTAGGGGTCGTAGCGGAATCCGTCGCGCACGGCGTAGTAGAGCCTGACGACCCGTTCGCGCGCGTCGCCACTTCCCGCCGTGTTGTTGGCAAAAGCGACCACGGCCGGATTGTCGGAGTTGATCATCCTGCCGGGTTGCAGGGAGCGCTCAAGGTCTTCGTTCATGGGTCGGTTCATCCGTAAGAAAATCCTCGTCTACAAGATGCGCACGATATCAGGTCGCCGCCACACCCGGCGCCAATTTGACTTGCTCCCGCAGCTTGAACTTCTGCACCTTTCCGGTCGCAGTCCGGGGTAACTCGTCACACAACACCAACCGCTCGGGCCAATACTGCTTAGCCGTCTGCGAGGCCTGCATATACGCGGTCAGATCGCTCATATCGAAAGTCTGCCCAGGTTTGACGACGACAAAGGCGCACGCCCGTTCACCAAGCCGCGCATCCGGGAAGCCAACGATGGCGACCGCTGCCACGGCGGGATGACGCAAAAGCAAGCCTTCGATTTCAAACACCGGCACGTTCTCTCCACCCCGGATGATGATGTCCTTGCTGCGGCCATCGATGCGAATATAACCCTGATCGTTGAGCACATAGGCCAGATCGCCGGTATCGAACCAGCCTTCGGCGTCGACCGCGCTCAAGTCCGTACGTTTGAGGTAACCGACAAACAGTGAACTGCCACGGAACAAGAGCCGTCCGGTCACACCGATTGGAGCCGGACCACCATTGCCGTCGATTACTTTCACTTCATTGCCACGAGTTGCCCGACCATCAGCCACCGCCGACAGTTCTCGCGCCTTTTCAATCTGTGTCAGGGTGCCAGCGACCAGCTCGGTCATGCCCCAGATCGAACACACGGTCAGGTTCATGGCTTTCGCGGCACGTTCAATCAACACGGGTGGTATCGGCGCACCAGCGCAACCAAAAAGGCGGAACGTCGGAGCTCCGGGGTCTCCACCTTCCACGGCCGTCACAAGATCGGACAGGAAGGGCGTGGCCGCGGAGCAGTAGCTGACTTTCTCACTGCGCATCAGATTCAGTGCCGCCAGGGGCTCCCAGACGTCCATCAACACAATGGTGGCGCCCAGCATCAGCGGCATCATCGTCAGATAGGCATAGCCCATCAAGTGCCCGACCGGCGAAGCGGCCAGCACGACGTCCTCAGGTGTCAGATGCAGGTCCTCGATCGATGTCCGCAGGGTTGACAGCAGGGTATTGGAGGTGTGCATCACCCCCTTGGGTGCACCCGTGGTGCCGGAACTAAACATCAGCAGCGTCACTTCATCTGCCTTCAGCGTGCCCATGTTGGCGTCCGAACCGGCACCGGGCTTGCCAGCGCTCAACAAGGCCTGGGCAAAGCCATCCGGTCCGTCTTCGCCGACGACAACCAGCCGTTTCAGATGCGGTAACTGCGGCAGCAGGCTGCGCGCCATGGCCGCGTGGTCATGGCCACGGTACAGCGCCGGCACGATCAGCACCTTCGCTTCGCAGAAGTCAAGCATATAGGCCAATTCGCGTTCGCGCAGGATCGGCATCAGCGGATTGACCACTGCGCCAATGCGCGATGCAGCGAGCGTGACGACGACGAATTCCCAGATGTTGGGCAACTGCATCGACACCACGTCGCCACGACCGACACCGATGGCGCTCAGTGAGGCAGCGGCCGTGGCGGCCAATGCGTCAAGCTCGCTGTAGCTGATCCTTCGCGCGGCGCCGGCTCCCTGCACGTTGGCCACGAGTGCCGTCTTGTTTGGATAGGCGCCAACCGCATCCTTAAAATAGTCGTTGATGGTCTTTTCCTGCCACCAACCTTGTGCGCGCATGGCGGCGGAGCGGACTGACGTGAGTGTTGTGTCGAATTGCATTGCTTCCTCTTGTTACCTTGTGTTGCGACATCCTGCGATCCGAATGTCAAGTCGATTGAATTGATTGCGAACTTTGCAGTGCTTGTCTGAGGGCGACCGGTTCAAACGTAGATGGCCTCGATCACCGCGGCATATTTCTCACTAATACTCTTGCGCCGCACCTTCATCGTTGCCGTTACCTCGCCGTCGTCGTGGTCAAGCTCCTTGGTCAGCAGGTGGAACTTGCGTACCTGCTGCACCTGCGGCATTTCGGCGTTGACGGCATCGACCTCAGCTTGAATCAGATCGCGAACCGGCGCCAATTCCACCAGACTGCGGAAATTGGTGTACGTCAACCCCTGCTCCTCAGCCCATTTGCTGACGTTTTCGAAGTCGATCTGAATCAGGCCTGAGACAAAGCGTCGCCGGTCGGCGATCACGATCGCCTCCTTGATATACGGCGAAAACCGCAATGCATTCTCAATTTCGGACGGCGTGATATTCTTGCCGCCGGCCGTGATCATGATGTCCTTCTTGCGGTCGATGATGCGCAACTCCCTGCCGGTTGGCCCATCCTCCCAGCAGCCAACATCACCGCTGTGCAACCAGCCATCGACATCGATCGATTCGCGCGTCGCCTCTTCGTTCTTGTAGTAGCCGCGAAATACGACGTCACCCCAAATCAGGATCTCGCCATCGTCAGCGAGCTTGAGTTCGACGCCCGGGTAGGGAAGCCCCACGGTGCCCACGGGTGATGCATCGCTCGGCTGCATGGTTGTGGCACCCGAGGCCTCGGTCAACCCATAGGCTTCGCGGATCGGGACACCCAGCACGCGAAAGAACTTCAGAATTCCGGGCGCAATTGGAGCGCCCGACGAGATCGCGATGCGGCAACTGCGCAGACCCACGTAATTGAGCAAGGCGCGCAGGATCAACACGTACCAGAAGGCCCAGCGCACGCGGTCCAGCACAGTCCATTGCTTACGTGATTTAGTGGAAATACTGTCGAGTGATTTCATCGCATTCTGGTACAGCCAGAGGCGCGGGCCGCCGGCTTCGCGCAGTTTGGTCTGGATCGAAGCATGGAATTTTTCCCAGATCCTGGGTACACCGAAGAATATCTGCGGCGATAACTCGCGCAGGTCTTCCTGCACTGTGCGCAGGCTTTCGGCGAAATTGACCACAGCGCCCGTGGCCAAGGGAATGTGGACCGAGAACATCTGCTCGGCCACGTGGCACAAGGGCAGGTAAGAAACCAGGGAATCCTTTTCGTTGCAGCCGAGCACGGTGTTGAGGCCGCGGGCAGCGCAGCCCAAGCCGCGCCAACTCATCATGGCTGCCTTCGGCCGACCGGTAGAACCCGACGTAAACACCATCAAACCGATGTCATCCAACTTGGGGCCTGCGCTTGCAGCAGCAGCCGCCGCCGCGTTCGCCGATTCGAAAGCCAGTCCCATCGCAACCACGTCAACAAAGTTGTGCAGACCTGTTCGGTCGTAACGGCGCAGACCCCGTGGATCGATCACCACGATCGCGCGCAGGTGGGGCAGGCGCTCCCGCACCGAAATCACCTTGTCAAGTTGTTCCTGATCCTCGCACACGATGATGGGTGCTTCGGAAAGCGCCACCAGGTATTCCACCTCGGGGGCCGGCGATGTCGGGTACACCCCGGCCGTGACGCCGCCCACCATGGCAATGCCGAGTTCTGAATAGACCCATTCCCTGCAGTTTTCACCGAGCAAAGCGACGCTGCGCCCCGGCGCCAAACCAAGTTGCAGCAAACCTAGCCCGAAAAGGCGGGACTGGCGCGCATACTCCGCCCAACTGACCGTCTGCCAGACCCCAAACTCCTTTTGTCGCAAGGCGGTGGCATCAGGGCGCACGCGCGCCCAATGCAGCAACTGTTGCGGCAGCGGCAAATCTTTCAGGTCGGTACTTGAGGTCGTCATGGTGTGCGTCGTTCAGGAGAGCCAGCGTTTGCGTCTCTTGTAATGTTTGATATCCCGGAAACTCAAGTGGCCCTCGCCATCGTCTCCGGTCCCGAGATAGAAGCGCTGCACATCCGGGTCGTTCAATAACTTCTCGGTGGGGCCGTCGATCACGATGCGGCCGTTTTCCATGATGTATCCCGAGTGCGCCACGCTGAGCGCGACGTGGGCGTTTTGCTCCACCAGCAGCATCGCGACGCCCTGCTCGCGATTGATGCGCTCAATGATTGAGAAAATGTCTTTGACAATGAGCGGTGCCAGGCCGAGTGAAGGTTCGTCCAGCAGGATGAGTCGCGGCTGACCGATGATGGCGCGGCCAATGGCAAGCATTTGCTGCTCGCCTCCCGACAGATAACCGGCAAGCAGCTTGCGCCGTTCGCGCAGCTGCGGGAAATAACTGAATGCGAGCTCGCTATCGACATCGCCGCGCTGCCGCCCGGCCGCCGCATTTTCTGCGGCAACCAGGTTTTCCTCGATCGTCAAATCCTCAAAGATATGCCGCCCTTCACGCACGTGCGCCATGCCCTGGCGGGCCAGTTGGTAAGAGGCTTTGCCAACAATGTCTTCGCCAAAGAAGCGCACACGCCCCGAGGCGATCTTTCCTTTCTCGAAAGGCAGGATGCCCGACGCGGCTTTCAGTGTTGTGGTCTTGCCGGCCCCGTTGGAGCCGAGCAGCGCCACGATCTTGCCTTGCGGCACTTCAAGTGAAAGGCCGCGCAAGGCCTGAACGCTGTGGTTGTAGACAACTTCGATGTTCTCCACAGTCAGCGCTGCATCACTCATACCTTGATCCAGGCGCTCGCTGGTTCCATCGTCTTCTTGTCCGGGTCATACCGGTACACGCGGCCAGCCGGGATCTGATGCCGGCTCAAGTCAACCTGCAGACCCACGATGCCGCCTGTGTCCCATTCTTTCATCGACTCGAGCGCCGCTTTCATGTTCGGCAAGATCAAGGGTTTGTTCGCCTTGATGCAGCGCTCGGCGACCTCGGCGAATATCATCCCGGACAGCCAGGAACTAATGTAGAACGGAGAAGGGTACTTGACATCGGGCCTGGCCTTGGCCAGATACTCGCGCATGGCATTGATCATTGGCGAATCGGTCTCATGCCCATAGCGATAACTGCTCACGCCTGTCAGTTGCACACCAAGCGCACCCAAAGCGTCATACGCCGGCTTATCCAAGCCCCAAGCCGTCCCCATGATCTGCGGGTTCAGTCCAGCTTCGTGCATCTGCCGCACGAATTCGGGCATCGGTGCCAGGATATAGCCTTGGAAGACGACGATATCTGGTTTGGCCCGGCGCAGCTTGGCAACCTCGGTCGTAACATCAAAACCCGAGAGCTTTGTAATAATCTCGGCGACGATAGGCAGGCCGAGCTTTTCTGCACGCGCCTTGGCAGCGGGGATGCCGTCGATGCCCATTTCGGCTTCGGTATAAACATAGGCAATCCGTGGCTTGGCAGCAGCGCCCTGTGAGGAACGCGCGATGTGCTCCATCAGGATTTCGTGCAAACGCGGGTAGGTGGCACCAGGTACCACATGCTGTGGCATGTTGACCGGATCCGCCATCGCATTGGTGAGCGAAGTTGACGAGGTCATCATCGAATTCGAGTTGATCACATCCCGCGAAACTGCTTTGACCAAAGGCGTACCGTCGCAGTAAAAAAACGAAGGCTTTTCCGAAGCCACGATCTTCTTGAAGACCGCCACACCCTGGTCGACCTTGAAGCCGCTGTCTTCAGACACGTAGCGCAGCTTGTGACCCAATACGCCACCTTTGGTATTTTTCCATTCAACGAAGTCGTGCAAGCCGTTATCCATTGCAATTCCGGCGAACGCAAAAACTCCGGTGATGGGTTGCGCAGCGCCGATCACAATATCGCCTTTGTGTGCCTGTGCTGACGAAGAGCCGATACTGAACGGTCCAAGTGCGGTCGCAGCACCGATCGCTTTAACCAATTTGCGTCTGTTGATGTCTGTCATGGTTGACTCCTTTTGTTGGTGAGGGTGAAAGGCAGAACGAAAACTAAACCGGATTCAAGTGCGGAACGGCCAGAGATGGAAGACGCGCCGTACGCGTGACCACACGGCGGCCAGCCCGTGCGGCTCAAACACCAGAAACACGATGATCAACAGGCCGAATACAACTTGTCCCAACGGCAACAGAAGGCCGGAAATGCCCGGAAATGAATGGGAACTGGCCTGCGCCATCAGGCGCAATAGTTCGGGTACGAAGGTCATGAATACGGCGCCCAGGATGCTTCCCAGCACAGTGCCAAGGCCACCGACGATGACGGCCGCCAGATAAAATATCGCCAAGGTCAGCATAAAGTAGTCCGGTGTAATGGCGCCATAGAAGTAGCCCAGCAGGCCACCGGCCACGCCGGCGTAGAAGGCACCGATGGCGAATGCCAGCAGCTTTGTTCGCAGCAGGTTGACACCCAGAATTTCGGCTGAGATGTCGCGATCACGAACCGCCACGAAAGCTCGGCCGATATGGGTTCGCGCCAGATTGCGCGCGGCAACCGCCATCAGGAAAGCACAGACAAAGATGAGATAAAAATTGCGCCGGTCCCCTGTGAACTCGAAACCAAAAAGATTGGCGCTGGGGATGGATGTGCCTTGAATGCCGCCGGTGACCGATTTCCATTCACGGAATACAAAAGTCAGGATGAAGTGCGCCGCCAGCGTGGCAATGGCCAGATAAAGTCCCTTTACGCGTAGACTGGGAAGACCAACGATGACGCCGAGCAAGGCGGCGAAGAAACCAGCCAACGGTAGCGCCAGGTAGAACGGGATACCGTGTTTGCCAAGCCAGGCCACTGTGTAGCAACCCACGCCGAGGAAGACGCCGTGGCTGAGCGAAATCAAGCCTGCGTTGCCAGTGGTGAGGTTGAGCCCCAGTGTCGCGATGACGTGGATGCCGACGATACAAATCATCGCCAGGACGTAGTCACTCCCCCAAAGCGGCAGCGAGAACAGCGCAATGGTAAATACGAACATCCATTTGCGCGCGGTGGGAGACTCCCACAACCTCTCTTCGGAGGCAAACGTCTCATGGAAAACGCCAGTTCTCACGTCACAGCCTTTCGATCGTGCGGGTACCAAAAATACCGTACGGCTTTACGACCAGGATGGCCAACACGACGATGTAGGGCACAACCTCGCTCGTCTTGCCCCCCAAATAACCGGCACCAATCGCCTCGATCCAACCGATAAAGAGACTGGCAACGATGGCTCCGAGAATGCTGTCCAACCCGCCCAGGATGACGGCGGCAAACACGCTAAGCGCGGCGGTGGCGAACAATGGCGATAAACCAGCAGAACTGGCAATCAGCACACCCGCCACGGTGCCCACCAGACCGGAAAGCACCCAGGTCAGGCGCAGTGAATAGTTAATGTTGATACCCAGTGTGGCGGCAGTTACGGGGTCGCTGGCAGTGGCGCGCAATGCGATGCCCGTCTTGGAATATCGAAAGAAGGCCAGGAAGCCGGCGATCAACAAAGCGGCAACAGAAAAGTTGCCGAGCACTGCGCCCGGGATCAGAATCTCACCCATAGTGACCGGCGTGCGCGGCAACAAGGCCGGCGGGGAATAGGTGTCACCGCCCCACATCGCCTCCACGGCGCCATGGATGATGCTGGCAATACCGATGGTCGCCATCAACACCGCCACGGCAGGTTGACCTGATAGCGGTCTTAACACGGTTCGCTCCAGTACAACGCCCAAAACAGCGATGATGACCAAAGACAGGGCGAAGGCCAGCCACGGTGGCAAGCCAAAAGTTACTGCCGCAGCGTAGTACAGGTACGCGCCCAGCATCATGATTTCGCCAACAGCAAAATTCACAACCCCAGTGCCCTTGTAGATCAGGACAAAGCTCAGCGCGATCAGCGCGATGACACCGCCCGACAGCAGGCCAAGCAGGCTGTATTCAATGAATTCGCTCATGCCGCAGTTCCGCTTTCGACACCCAGATAGGCTTCAATGACCTGCGGGTGCTCCCGCACTTGGGCCGGTGTGCCGCTCGCGATAACCTGCCCGAAATTCAACACAACCACATGACTCGAAATGTCCATCACCATACCCATATCGTGTTCGACCAGTAGCACCGTCACACCCCACTCCTCTTGCACATCGAGGATGAAGCGCGCCATGTCTTCCGTTTCTTCACGGTTCATGCCGGCAACTGGCTCATCGAGCATGAGCACGCGTGGCCGCATGGCGAGGGCACGTGCGAGCTCAACCCGCTTCTGAAGACCATAGGCCAGCACGTCGACCGGCAAGTGACGGATGTGGTCGATCTCAAGAAAGTCAATCACCTTGCGTTCGACCTCTTCACGCAAAACCATCTCTTCCTCACGCGCGGCGCAACCGTAGGTCAGCGCTGAAAATATGCCGGCGTTCATCATGTGATGACCGCCGAGCTTGATGTTCTCAAGTACCGTCAGACCCCGAAACAGCGCAATATTTTGGAATGTGCGCGCCAATCCGAGCGCGGCACGCGCATGCACAGGAACTTGCGTAATATCTTTATCACCGAGTCGGATGCGTCCAGCAGAAGGCGGATAGAAGCCGGAAATCGTATTAAAGACACTGGTCTTGCCGGCTCCGTTGGGGCCAATGATGGCCGTGATCTCCCCGGGAGCAGCCGCGAATGACACACTGCGCAAAGCGTGAATGCCGCCAAACCGCAGGTCCACACCCTCGACCGCAAGTGCCATGCCGGCTTCGGACGTTTGAGGTGGCATCGCACTGAATGCGGCCGACGATACGCTCATGTATTCAAACCCCTTGAACAGAAGTAGAGCTGCTTGTCATCGTCAATGACTCGGGCTACATTTTTAATACGCTGCATACTAGTAATATAGCGTACTATAAGCATGGGTGCGTAGGTACTTTCCCTACAAGCCAACTGCGCCCGATTCGGCAGATCGGGGAATTCTTGAGACTTTTCAGTTTGACCGGGACACGCAAGTCACGGGTTGGGCGGATTGTTGTCCCGCCCCGGATTGCTTGTCAACAACGTAATCCCTAGGCAACGCTCCTGGCAATGTCTTTCAGTCTGAATTTCTGAATCTTGCCCGTCGGCGTCGCCGGCAGAGCGTCAATGACGTCAATGACGTCAATGACGTCAACCTGCTCTGACCACTTTGCGTGAAGCTAGATGCGCCTGCAACGCCACGCGCGGCCAGTGTTTGCTAGTCATTTGCCATTTTTGTCATCCATCCAGTTATGGGATGCCCCACACAAACACTTCGCCATCGAAGACGCTGTCAGGGCTCGTTCAACTGGAGAAACTCCAGCAGGTTGTGTTTCATCGAATCCAGGGTCACCGCCGTCGACTCGAGCTTTTCGTCGTCCAGGCCCTTGAGGATCCGCTCATTCATCTGGTGGCTGACCTTGCGCATGCGCGCGATCAAGGCTTTGCTTTTGGGCTCGAGAAAGACACGATTGACCCGGCGGTCGGCGGTATCCGCATCGCGCCGCAACAGACCGGACTTCTCCAGGCGGTCGATCAGTCCGCCAATGGCGACCTTGCCCATGTCCAGTTCTTCGGCCAGTTGCGATTGGGTCATACCGTCTTCACGCGACAGGTACGCCAGTACCCACCACTGCGAGCGCGTGACATTGAGCGGTTTCAAGCAACGATCAAACGCACTGCGGCGCAGGCGGGACACGTCGTGAATCAGGAAACCGAGGCGCAGTTCCCAATCGATCGAAACGGGTTTTGTTGGCATACCGGAAATTCTGACAAGTCAAATGTCAGCCATAAAGTAATGAAGCGTACATTTTAGGATCGTCAAACCGGCTCCCAGGTGAAAACATCTCCAGATCGGTCCAGCGGATAGAAATCCGCCGCTAGCATTGGCAAGGCGGCGTCGACCACTGATTCCGGTGTCCAGCCATCGCTTCGGTGCGCGCTGCGAATGGGGCGCGGCTGGCTGAACAGGTAGATTTCGTTGTTGCGCACGCCAAATATCTGACCGGTGACGTGTCGTGCGCCTTCAGCGCACAGGCCGACCACGAACGGGGCAACGCGCTCGGGCACCAGTTTTTTCAGGGAGTCGACCCTTTTTTTCTGTTCTGGCGTTTCATTCGGAATCGAGTCCACCATGCGTGTCCATGCGAACGGTGCGACCGCGTTGGAGCGGACACCGAACTTCTGCATGTCCAGGGCGATCGACTTGGACAGCGCGGCGACCCCCAACTTGGCCGCACTGTAATTGGCCTGGCCGAAATTACCGATCAAACCCGAAGTGGACGTCATGTGAACGTAGCTGCCGCCACCCTGGTTCTTGAAGATGGGCGCGGCGGCCCGGCTGACATTGAAACTGCCCTTGAGGTGGACCGCCACCACGTCGTCGAACTCCTGCTCGGACATGCGGTGAAACATCACGTCGCGCAGGATGCCCGCATTGTTCACCACGATATCGAGGCGCCCAAAGGCGCTCAGTGCAGCATCCACCATGGCTTGTGCGGCATCCCAATCCGCGACCGAGCCGCAGTCGACGATGGCTTCGCCACCCATCGCCTTGATCGCGGCCGCGACCTCATGGGCCGGTTGCACATCCTCCGGCCGACCATCCAGCGTAGCACCCAGGTCATTGATGACGACGCGGGCACCGGCTTGCGCCATGGCCAACGCAACGCCTCGCCCCACACCGCGCCCCCCGCCGGTTATCAGGGCCACTTTTCCCTCAAGCAATCGCGTCATGAAAATCTCCTTCTTTTAGTGATTCAGCTCAACACCCACTCGGGTCGCGCAATACGTCCTGAAAGCACAGGCCTCGCGCCGGAACCGCCGCCTTGTCGACCCCGTCCGACCCACCTCGCTTCGCCTTGCCCGACAAGGGAAAACCCTTGATATTCTTAGCCCGACTTCAATTGTAAAATGTAATGCGCTAGTGTATCATACACAAAAGAATTGTACGAATCAACTCACATAGCGTCCCTAAAAATGAGCAGACCCGAAATCGAATTTGGCGTGTTGGCCACCAGTCGCTATGTGCCTCATTTGCGACTCGATCGCGGCGAGATGTTCAAGCAGCATCGCTGGATGGCGCCCGGCCTCAAATCACTGGCCAAAGGCAGCCGTGCCATCGCGAACTGGGACGAGGATGTCGTGACGATGGCAGTTGAGACTGCTCGTTCGCTGCTGAAGTCGCTGCCTGAGGCACGGCCGGATCAGCTTACGCTGGCGTCAACGACCTTGCCATTTGCCGAGCGGATCAATGCGGGCATCGTGGCCTCGGCGCTGGGTTTGGCGCAGGACACCGTTGTTCGCGATGTCACCTCCAGTTCCCGGGCCGCCTGCACTGAACTCATCGCCACGCTCAAATGCCCTGCGGCAAATGACAAGCCGGTTCTGCTGCTGGCGTCCGAAAGACGGCTGATGCGCCCGGCCAGCGCCCAGGAAATGATTGCCGGGGACGGTGCTGCGGGTGTCGTGGTTGGCAAAGGTGCCGCGATCGCCACGCTGGTTGCCAGTCATAGCGTGCGCGCCGATTTCGTCGACCATTTCCGGCAAACCGGCGAGACCTACGACTATGGATGGGAAGAGCGCTGGGTTCGCGACGAGGGTTACATGAAGATCGCCGGCGCCGCAATCAAGGAATGTCTGACGCAAAGCGGCACCAAGCCCGCTGATGTCAATCATTTTGTGATGCCGGCGGCGCTGCCGCGCATCAACGAGGCGATGGCCAAGCGCCTGGGCATTGACCCCGGCGCGCTGACGTCCACGCACGGCGATACCGTAGGCGATCTGGGTGGTGCGCAAGGTTTTGCGATGCTGGATACGGCCCTGCGCGCCGCGGCGCCGGGCGCGCTGATCCTGCTGGTAGCGTTCGGTTCGGGCTGCGACGTGCTGCTGCTGCGGCGCACCGCTGTACCGTGTCCGGGCTCGTTGCCCGGCGCGGGCGCGCCGGAAACAAGTTATCTGAAATACCTTTCCTTCACTTGCCAGTTGCCGCTGGAATGGGGCATGCGATCAGAGATGGACAACAAGACCGCGCTGACAGCGGCCTGGCGTGAACATGAGCGCGTCGCGCACTTCGACGGCGGGCGTTGCCGTACCTGCGGCACAGTGCAGTTTCCCAGCACGCGGACCTGTGTCAACCCGGATTGCAATGCACAGGATTCACAGGATCCGTTCAGCCTTGCCGACATGCCAGCGCACGCGCTGTCTTATACCAGCGACTTTCTGGCCTACACGCCGCACCCGCCTTTCCAGTTCGGACACATTGACTTCGAGGGCGGCGGTCGCGTTCTGATGGAGTTCACGGACACCGCACCTGACGAGTTGCATTCGGGGCTCCCCGTGCGAATGGTGTTTCGCATCAAGGAGTTTGACCCAAAACGTGGTTTCCGGCGCTATTTCTGGAAAGCAACACCGGTGCGCAACCCAACATAAAGGAAGAACAAGTGGCCACAGGAATTCGCGACAAGGTTGCCATCGTCGGCATGGGTTGCTCCCGCTTCGGCGAGCGCTGGGATTGCAGCGCGGAAGATCTCATGCTGGAATCGTTCAACGAAGCGATCGCCGACGCCGGCATCAACATCAAGCAGATCGAAGCCGCCTGGCTCGGTGTCTGCCTGGAAGAGAACAACATCGGGAAGACCGCCGTGCCATTGGCGCAGGCACTGCGCCTGCCCGGCATTGCCGCGACACGGGTTGAGAACGCATGCGCCACCGGCAGTGAGGCCCTGCGCGGCGCAGCCTACGCCGTGGCATCCAGCGCCTACGACATCGTGCTGGCGTTGGGGGTCGAGAAGCTCAAAGACACCGGCTATGGTGGCCTGCCGGTGCGCACGCGTGGCATAGACAACGACCTGTGGCTCCCCAATACCACGGCGCCTGGCGCCTTTGCCCAGTTGGCGTCTGCTTATGCCGCCAAGCACGGCGTGAACCTGGCCGACTTGAAACGCGCCATGGCGCATGTCTCGGTCAAGAGTCATGACAATGGCGCGCTCAATCCCAAGGCCCATTTGCGCAACCGCATCACGATCGAGGATGTGCTCAAGGCGACCACCATCGCGGCACCGCTAGGCCTGTACGACTGCTGCGGCGTCAGCGACGGCGCCGCCTGCGCCATCCTGACCACACCCGAGATCGCGAAGGCGCTGCGACCCAATCTCGAAAACGTGACGATCAAGGCGATTGACGTTTCGGTCAGCAACGGGGAAGAAGCCAGCTTCACGCGCTGGGACGGCGCCAGCATCGCCACCGCCCGTATCGCCTCGGCGCGCTCGTACGCCACTGCAGGCGTGACGGATCCGCGCCGGCAAATCCATATGGCCGAAGTCCATGACTGCTTCTCGATTACCGAAGCGGTCCTGATGGAGGATCTTGGCTTCAGTCAGCCCGGGCGGATGATCCATGACATCCTCGACGGCACCTTCGATCGCCATGGCGCGTTGCCCGTGCAGCCCGATGGCGGGTTGAAGTGTTTTGGCCATCCGATCGGCGCCTCGGGCCTGCGCATGGTGTACGAGATCTACCAGCAATTGCTGGGGCGCGCAGGGGAACGCCAGCTGGGCAAGATCGATCTTGGACTGACGCAGAACCTGGGCGGGCACCCGCATCAGAACGTCTGCTCCGTCGCCATCGTCGGCCGTTACGGCGCCTGAGATTCTTGACGTATCAACAGCAATTTCATTCCATTTTTTACAGGAGAACTTGAATGCGAGGACTTGAAGGGAAAACCGGCATCGTGACCGGCGCAGGCAGCGGCATCGGCCGCGCGATTGCCCTACGGCTGGCCAGCGAAGGCGTGACCGTCGGTGTGTTTGACATCCGCGCAGACGCCGCAGAAGAAACGGTGGCAGCCATTGCGGCAGCAGGCGGCAAGGCTGTGCCGGTGACTTGCGACATCACGGACTATCCAGCGGTCGTGGCCGCGGTGGCCGAATTCGAAAAAGCCACCGCAGCCGGGACCGACATTCTGGTCAACAACGCTGGCTGGGATACGCCCAAGCCGTTCCTGAAGACTGACGAGGCCTTCTGGAAGAAGGTGGTGTCCATCAACTACTTCGGCCCCCTGCACATGACCCATGCGGTAGGCCAGGGCATGTCGGCGCGCAAGGCCGGGCGCATCATCAACATCGCCTCCGACGCAGGCCGCGTCGGCTCTTCCGGCGAGGTGGTCTACTCCGGCTGCAAGGGTGCCACGATTGCCTTCGGCAAGGCGCTGGCGCGCGAAGTGGCGCGCAACAACATCACGATCAATACGGTGTGTCCGGGCCCGACCGACACGCCGGCCATGGATGCCTTTGTCGGCACCGGCGAACAGGGGCAAAAGATCCGCGACGCGATGGTCCGCGGCGTGCCCCTGGGCCGCATCGGCATGCCCGATGACTATCCCGGCCTCGTTGCCTTCCTCGCCAGCGATGACGCTGGTTTCATCACCGGCCAGACGATCAGCGTCTCGGGCGGTCTCACCATGCACGGTTAAGGAGAAATACCATGTCCAAACAATACAAAGATATTCTTTATGAAGTCCGCGACGGCGTTGTCAACGTCACCATCAATCGGCCCGAGGTCTACAACGCCTTTCGCAATCAGACCCTCGAGGAACTGATCGACGCGCTGCACCGCGCCGACGAAGAGAAGTCGGCCAATGTGATGGTCCTGTCCGGCGCTGGCGACAAGGCCTTCTGCACCGGTGGCGACCAGAAGGTTCACTTGAGTGAAGATGGCCTGTACGGTCCGCGCGGCACGGTTGGCATGCCGATCGAGGAAATGCAGACCGCCTTGCGCGACTTGCGCAAAGTCTCGATTGCCAAGGTCCAGGGTTTCGCCATCGGTGGCGGCAACGTGTTCTGTACCCTGTGCGATCTGGTCATCGCCAGCGAAAAGGCCACCTTCGGCCAGGTCGGCCCCAAGGTCGGATCGGTCGATCCGGGCTGGGGCACGGCCTATCTTGCAAGGCTGGTGGGCGAGCGCAAGGCGCGCGAGATCTGGTTCCTGTGCCGCCGCTACAAGGCGCAGGAAGCGGTGGACATGGGGTTGATCAACAAGGCGGTGCCGCATGACCAGCTCGACGCCGAAGTGGCGCAATGGTGCAAGGAAATCAACGAAATGAGCCCGACCGCTTTGACGATCGCCAAGCGCTCATTCAATGCCGACTCGGAAAGCATCCGCGGCATCGGTTTTCTCGGCATTCAGACGGTCAAGCACTACTACCAGACCGAAGAGTCCAAGGAAGGTGTGCGCGCCTTCAATGAGAAGCGCAAACCAGACTACAAGAAATACGCAGGCTGACCGGCAATAGAACGGCACCCGCAGAAACCGACGACCTTGTCCAGGAGACACTCAATTGACTCAGCTTATTCAGACACAACTTGGCGCTGACGGGGTCCTGCTGGCCACCATCAACATGCCGGGCCGGGCGATGAACGTGTTCTCGCTCGACCTGATGAACGCCCTGGATGCCTTGATGGACGAGGTGGATCGCAACGACGCGATTCGGAGCGTTGTCCTCACGTCCGGCAAGTCCACGTTTCTTGCCGGGGCCGATCTCATCATGGTGCGCGGCTACACGGAGCGGGCCAGCACCGCCAGCGCAGACGACATGTTCGAGCTCTGCGGGCGCCTGGGCCGGCAGTTTGTGCGCCTCGAAGCATCCTTCAAGCCCTGGGTGGCCGCCGTCAATGGCCTGGCCATGGGCGGCGGTCTGGAGCTCGCCATGGCCTGCCGCGCGCGGTTGGTCACGGATAACCCGCGCACACAGATCAGCTTGCCGGAAGTGCGCTGGGGGCTTTTGCCCGGGGCGGGCGGGACCCAGCGCATGCCCCGCCTCATTGGATTCGGGCCAGCCATGGCACTGCTGCTGAGCGGGCGCTCGCTCGATCCGACCGAAGCCACCCACCTTGGCTTGTTCAAACGCATGGTCGGCGCCGCCGATCTGCTCGATCAGGCCAGGAGCCTGGCGATCAAGTTGCAAGGGCAGGCTTACGACCCGGCGGTCAAGTTCGTGCATCTGGCGCAAACCGATGTCCCGGCAGCCTCGGCGCAGGCGACGCTTGAAGTGGCCACCCTGAATGGTGTGGCCAAGTCGGACTTCGCGCTTTATCCAGCCTATGGCGCCATCATCGACAGCGTGCTGCTTGGCGCGCGCTTGCCGCTGGCGCAGGCGACCGCCGTCGAGATGCGGCAGTTTCTGCGCCTGATGTTCAATCCGGTTGCCGGCAACATGGTCCGCTCCCTGTTCCTGAACCGGCAACGCGCGGACAAGGAATTTGCCGCGCCGCCCGAGCTCAAGATCGAATCGATCCGGATCGGGCTGCTGAGTGATGCAGCAAAGGACTGGGCAGCCAGCCTGGCGGCCTGCAAACTACCGCAGATCGCCGACCCGCAATTGCCGTCCGACACACTGGCCATAGTCGATAGCAGCGGCCAGGTCACGCAGCTTGCTGTGCGCGACCTCGCGCCGCGATCGCTTGACTCAGCACTGTCATCTCCGACGGTCTTGATTTCTCGCAAAGGCCCGTATGGTCGGGTGATCGAGATCATCGGCGCCGACGCGCAGACGAGCGAGCGCTGCGCGAAACTGGCTTCGCATCTGGGCGCACTGCCCTACCGCACAAACGCGCGGTCCGGCGTTCTCGCCGGTCTGATGGGCAGTGATGGCGATAGCCCGGAAGCGCTCGACCGGAAGTCTCTGCTCGCTGCGAAACTGGCAGCCGAAGGGCAGATTGCAGACGTTGAACTGTTCGACGTGGTGGCATGCGCGGCCAGCATCGCGCCGGCCTGCAGTGGCGGTCCGTTCACCCACCTTTGGCAGCATCGCGATCGCTTGTGCGCTCAACTCGATCAGGCCACACGACAGAAGTGGCCGCAACTTGAGTCGAAACTGCAAAAGGCCTACGCATGATCGACCGCAGCCGCATCGGGTTTTGCACCACCCCTTCCACGGTCACGGTCGACCCCTGGCGCGTCAAACTGTTCTGCCAGGCAATCGGTGCCACCGATGCCGCCCACTGGGATCTGGAAGCGGCGCAGCGGCTTGGGCTCAAAGGCTGTCCGGTACCGCCGACCTTTCTGAAAGCGCTGGAGACCGACCATTTCACCAGCGCCAGCCTGCTGCAGTTGCTGCAGGTTCCGGTGCGCTCGGTTCTTCACGCCGAACAGAGCTATGAATTTCTGCAACCGGTCTATGCCGGAGACCGGCTCGAAGTCAAGCGAACCATCACGGACATCTATGACAAGCGCGAAGGCGCGCTGAGCTTCATCGTCGTCGGTACCGAGTTCTGCCGCGACGACGCCAAGGTGTGCGAAAGCCGCCAGACCATCGTGGCCCGCAACAGCAAGGAGGTGGGCAAGCCATGAGTGAAAGCGCTTTTCCTGAACATATCGAAGCGCAGTGCGGTCCGGTGACAGCGATCGATCTGGCCCTGTACGCGGCCGCGTCTGGCGACCACAACCCCTTGCATCTGGACATGGCGGTGGCCAACGCCGCGGGTTTTGACAAACCCATAGTGCACGGCATGCTGAGCATGGCCTATGCTGGCCGCATGTTGACTGAAACTTTTGGCCCCATCGCACTGCTATCCCTATCGACGCGCTTCATAGGCGTCGCGAAACTGGGCGATACCGTCGTGCTGACGGGAACACGCACGGGGCAATCGGGTGCCACGGCATCCTATAGCCTGACCGCTAGGAGTTCGTCCGGGACTGATCTGCTCAGTGGCCTGGCGAAAGTGGGCACACGGACCTGATGAGCCCGCTGGCCCCATGAAGAAACTCAGCGATGCCTTCTTCCCCGGTGCACGGGTGTTCCTGCCGGGGCAAAGCGGCGAGTCACAGCTGCTGCTTGACGAGCTTGGCGCCGAGCCCGAGCGGGCCCGGGACATCCACGTCATCGGCGTTCATTTCCCGGGTATCGGTCGCGCCGACTACCTAGGGCTTCACCCGGGCGTGCGCCAGACATCCTTCTTCATGTCGCCGTCGGCGCGCTCCGGCATGCGCGAGGGCCGCGCCGAAGTGCTGCCGCTGGACTACGCGGGCATCGTTCGCTATCTGCGTGGCATGCCAAGTGTGGACGTGGCCGTGGCGCAGCTCAGCGCGCCCGATGAAAGAGGCTTCTGCAGCATCGGCCTTTGCGCGGATTTTCTGCCGCTGGTGTGGGCTAGGGCCAGGAGGCGCGTGGGCCATATCAATCCGGACCTGCCCCGTACCGACGGCAGCTTTCGCGTGCACATTCAGGAACTCGACGATGTCGTGGAGCAAGCGTGCCCCGTCGTGACCTATCCGGACAGCCGGCCTTCGGACATCGAGCAACGCATCGGCGTGCATGTTGCATCGCTGGTGCACGATGGCGACACCCTGCAATTCGGCATCGGATCAGTGCCGATGGCGATTGCCAATTCGCTTGCGAATCACCGCAAGCTCAAGCTTCGCAGCGGCATGGTTTCAGCTTCGGCGCGCACGCTGTGGGAGGCCAGTGCCCTGGATTTCGATGCGCGCATCGTCACAGGTTGTGCCTTGGGCCGCACCGATTTCTATGATTTTCTGGCTGACAATGAGAAATTCTGGTTCACGGATGCGTCGAACACCCATGATGTTGCGGCTCTCGCGAAGATCCCCGGATTCATCGCCATCAATTCGGCAGTGGAAGTTGATCTTTTTGGTCAGGTCAATTCCGAGCGAGCCGATGGCGCGATTCAGGCGGGCGCCGGCGGTCTGCCCGTCTTTGCGCAGGCGGCACTGCAATCGCAGGGCGGCCGCGTCCTGATCTGTCTGAGCGCCAGCGCCAAACGGGGCGCAATTTCCCGCATCGTTCCCGCGCTCAATGACAAGGCTCTGTGCACGCTGCCACGCTACATGGCGGACGTGGTCATCACCGAATACGGCATTGCGGAGATACGGAATTTGTCCATGGACGCGCGCGCGCAAGCCTTGATCCGGATTGCTGCGCCTGAGCACCAGGCCAGCTTGAGCTCCTCATGGCAGGCACTGCGCGACAAACTTTGAACAACACATGATCCAGAGCGCCAAAGAAAACGACGCGCCCGAGGGCTTCAATCCCGTCACCATCGGCGGGATCTATGCAACGCGCAGTGGGCCTTTGTTTGCACGCTGGACCGGCGAACACATGCTGCTGGGCTTTCGCGTCCAGCCCTACCATGTGAACCCGGCAAACCAGTGCCATGGCGGCATGCTGGCACTGTTTGCCGACATGTTCCTGTCCACGGCGGCGTTGTACCAGACCGATATGGCCCGCCACTTCCTTCCCACCATCAGCCTGCAGACCGATTTCCTGGCGCCGGCTCCACTGGGCGCCTGGATCGAAGGCAAGGCGGATGTTCTGCGCAAGACCCATTCGCTCGTTTTTGTGCAGGGTTTGGTGTGCGCCGACGGCCTACCGATCTTGCGCGCGAGCGCCGTCTTCAAGCTCGGGGCCCTGATCTCCGATGATGCCGAGAACCAAACCATCAGCCGTGAGAGCGCGCCGCGCGCCAGCACCGCCTGATTGGATGGGCCGGGTCCGGTGCTGCAGATGCACTTCTCACAAGGGCGCGATCCGGATCAACCGCTTGCCAAGGTTCTCGCCCCGGTACAGGCCGGCGATGGCGTCCGGCGCCTGTTCGATCCCTTCCAGAATGTCTTCCAAGTAGTTCATCTTGCCCTGGCGAATCCATGCGGCCAGATCGCGACGGGCAGGCTGGTCATGCTCGGGATGGTCAAAGATCACGAAACCCTGCATGCGCGCCCGCTTGACCAGCAGTTGGCGTTCGACGCGCGGACCCTGCGGAGCCGGCTCCCAGCTGGCGATGGACGCCGTACCGCAGATGATCACCCGTGCGCCCGGGTTGAGATGTCGCATGACGGCATCACTGATGGGCCCGGCCGTGTTGTCGTAGTAGATATCGACCCCTCCGACGCAGGCCTGCGCCAGTTGGGTCTCGAAATCGACCGACTTGTAGTCCACCGCCGCATCGAAGCCGAAACGATCACGGCACAGGCGCCGCTTGGTCTCGCCCCCGGTGATGCCAATGGTGTGGCAGCCTTTGAGCCCCGCGATCTGCCCCACGCAGGAACCAACAGACCCGGCCGCCGTCGAGACCACCACGGTTTCTCCGGCACGCGGCTGGCCGATTTCCAGTAGACCATAGTGGGCGGTGACGCCATTGATTCCCAGAATTCCGAGGGCCGTGGACAGGGGCAGATCGCGCTCAGCGATCTGCCGCGTAATATCGGCGGGCGAGACAAGGCAATAGTCCTGCCACCCGAATATGCCGGTGACCCAGGTGCCGACTGGCAGCTCGGGCGCGCGCGACTGCTCGACGCGCCCGGCGGCAAACGAGCGCATGACCGCCCCCAGCGCGACCGGTTCACTGTAGTTCCCCACGGCGCTGACCCAGCCGCGCATAGCCGGCTCGACCGACAGGAACACATTGCGCACCAGCACCTGCCCCGGCCCGATGCCGGGCAGCGGATGCGCCACGATTTCGAAGTGTTCCGCTTGCGGGATCGCTGTCGGCCGACTGCGCAGGCGCACTTGGCGGTTGGTGACTTTATTCATTGAAGGTTCTCGCAGAAAAATTCAAAAAAAGAATAGCAGTAATATATTACACCTGTGTACAATGCACACCTATACTCTGTTTTCTGTGCATCTTGGAAGGAGCAATCGATGGCCGGGCTATGGTTTAACGAGTTCAGTATCGAACAGGCATTCAATCACGAGATCCGCCGCACGGTCACCGAAGCGGACAACATGTGGTTCTGCAACGCCACCTACAACCCGGCTGCCATTCACATCGACGCCGAGTATTGCAAGACGACCGAGTTCGGCCGTCCGCTGATCAACAGCATCTTCACACTCGGTTTGGTGATCGGACTATCGGTGCAGGAGACGACGCTGGGCACAACCGTGGCCAACCTTGGCATGACCGATGTGCGCTTCGCCCACCCGGTATTTGCCGGAGACACGATTCGCGCCCGTACGACGGTCAAGGAGATGCGCGAGAGCAAGTCGCGATCGAACGCTGGCATAGTGACCTTCCTGCACCAGGGCTTCAACCAGCGGGGTGAGGAAGTCTGCACCTGCACCCGGCAGGCGCTCATGCTCAAGCGGGCTGCGGCATGAAGCTGCGATCCATGCTCTTCGTTCCGGCTGACAGCGAGCGCAAGCTCGCCAAAGCGCTGGGCAGCACAGCCGATGCGCTGATCCTGGATCTGGAAGACGCCGTCGCCGCCAGTCGCAAGAGCGAGGCGCGCCGCGGCGCTGCCGCCTTCATCGCCGAGCACGCCACGCGGATCCAGTCGGCGCTGTTCGTGCGCATCAACCCGCTCGACTCCGGCATGGCGATGCAAGACCTGGCCGCCGTGGTGGCGCCGGGCCTGGCCGGCATCATGCTGCCCAAGACAAACAGCGCAGCGGACATTGCGCGCCTGGCCAACTGCCTGGATGCGCTGGAGGCGCGTGCGGACATGACCGAGGGCGCGGTGCGCATCGTGCCGGTTGCGACCGAGACGGCGCAGGCCATGCTGAACATGCAGAGCTTCGCGGCACCGGTACCCCGGCTTGCCGGTATAACCTGGGGCGCGGAAGACCTGTCGGCGGCGATCGGGGCGATCTCCAACCGTGAAGAGGACGGTGCCTTGTCGCCGCTCTACCACTGGGCCAACTCGCTGTGCCTGTGCGCTGCGGCAGCCACCGGTGTGCCGGCGATCGACACCTTGTACGCCGACTTTCGCGATGCCGCCGGACTGGCTGCTTCCTGCCGCCAGGCGCGTCGACGCGGGTTTCGTGGCCGCATTGCAATCCATCCGGACCAGGTGGCCACGATCAACGAAGCGTTCTCTCCGTCTGAGGCGGAGCTGGCGCATGCCCGCCGCATCGTCGAAGCCTTTGCGGCCCAGCCCGATGCCGGAACGCTGAGCATCGACGGCGTCATGATCGACAAGCCGCATCTGACGCAGGCCTTGCGGACACTGGACCTGACGAACTAAAAGAACCATACGGAGCAAAACATGGATTTTTCAACCAACGAAGACCATCGGGCGATACGGGACGGCGTCAGCGCCGTCGTCAGCTCATTCGACGACGAATACTGGCTGGCGCGCGACGAGGACGGCGAGTTTCCGCGTGAATTTCACAAGGCCATGGCCGACGCCGGCTGGCTGGGCATCACGATGCCGACCGAATACGGCGGCGCGGGTCTGGGTGTGACCGAGGCCTGCATCATGATGCATGAGGTCGGCAGTCACGGCGGCGGCATGACCGCTACCTCATCGGTGCACATCAACCTGTTTGGACCGCACCCGATCGTCGTCTGCGGCACCCCCGACCAGCGCCAGCGTTGGCTGCCGCGCCTGATCGAAGGCAAAGACCAATGCTGCTTCGGTTTCACCGAACCGGACGCCGGTCTGAACACGACCGCCATCAAGACCTTTGCAGAAAAAGTTCCGGGTGGCTACGTGGTGTATGGCCAGAAGGTTTGGACCTCCACGGCCATGGTGGCGAACAAGATCATGCTGCTCACGCGCACCACCAAGCTGGAAGACTGCAAGAAACCGACTGACGGCATCACGATTTTTTACACCGATCTCGATCGCTCGAAGATCGAAGTCCGGCGCATCCCGAAAATGGGTCGCAAGGCCGTGGATTCCAACGCGATCTTCATTGACGGCTTGTTCATTCCCGATGCCGACCGCATTGGCGAGGAAGGCAAGGGCTTTGGCTACATCCTGCACAGTCTGAACCCGGAACGTCTGCTGATCGCCTCCGAGGCCATCGCCATCGGCCAGGACGCGCATCGGCGCGCCACCCAGTATGCGAAGGACCGTGTGGTATTTGGCCGACCAATCGGCATGAACCAGGGCATTCAGCATCCGCTGGCGGAACGCTGGATGGACCTGGAAGCGGCATGGGCCATGACCATGAAAGGCGCCTGGTTGTACGACCAGCACCAGCCCTGCGGCGCCGAAGCCAACACCGCCAAATTCCTGGGCGCCCGCGCCGGTTATGCGGCGGCACAGCAGGCCGTGTTCACCCTCGGCGGCTTCGGCTATGCCAAGGAGTATCACGTCGAACGCCTGCTGCGCGAGGTGACGATCACCCGCATCGCGCCCATCACCGAGCAGCTGATCCTGTGCTTCATCGCCGAGAAGGTGCTCGGCCTGCCGAAGTCCTATTAGAAGAAAGAGGAAACCATGTTTAAGAGAACACTTTTCAACGAAGACCATGAAGCCTTTCGCGACACGGTGCGGCGCTTCATCGAGAAGGAAATTACACCGCACCATCCCCAGTGGGAGCACGACCGCATCGTACCGCGCGAGCTCTGGCGCAAGGCTGGCGCGGCCGGCATGCTGTGTTGCACGGTTCCGGAACAGTACGGTGGTCTTGGTGTCGACTATCTGTTCGACGTGGTCGTCTTTGAAGAAATGGCACGCTCCGGCCACACCGGGCCCGGCTTCATGATCCATTGCGATCTGGTGGCAACTTACATCAAATCGTTTGGTACTGAGGCACAGAAGCAGCAATGGCTACCCAGGATGGTTACCGGTGAAGCCATCGGCTCGCTCGGCATGACCGAGCCGCACGCTGGCAGCGACCTCAAGGCGATTCGGACCAAGGCAGTGCGTGACGGTGATGACTTCGTGATCTCGGGTCAAAAAGTCTTCATCTCCAACGGTCAACTGTGCGACGTCATCGTGCTGGCGACCAAGACCAATTTGGGCGCCGGTTCCAAAGGTGTGACGCTGTTCCTGGTGGATACCAGCCTGCCGGGTTTCCGGCGCGGCAAAAACCTGGAGAAGCTCGGCATGAAGGGCCAGGACACATCGGAACTGTTCTTCGACGAGGTGCGCGTACCGGCGTCTGCCATGCTCGGCGAAGAGGGCAAAGGCTTCGAGCTGATGATGACCAAGCTGGCGCAGGAACGGCTGGCGCAGGCGATTCGCTCCGCCACCGTGGCGGAGACGGTCATCGACTACACGGTGGCCTACACGGCCGAGAGAAAGGCTTTTGGCCAAACGATCGGGGATTTTCAGAACACGCAGTTCAAGCTGGCCGAGCTGAAGACGGAAGCCGTCATCGGTCGCCAGTTCACCGACAAGTGCATCGAGAACTTCATGAAGGGGGAACTCGATGCGATCGATGCCGCGATGGCCAAGATGTGGTTGAGCAATCTGCACTGCAAGGTGGTCGACGAGTGCCTGCAGTTGTTCGGTGGCTGGGGTTACATGTGGGAATACCCGATTTCCCGGGCCTACGCCGATGCCCGTGTTGTCAAGATTGCCGGCGGCTCGATCGAGGTCATGAAGCTCATCATCGGTCGTAAGCTGTTTTCCGACTACCGGGCCAACGCCCAAACGGGTTGAGCCGAGCCATGGTGATCGCCAATTAGTTGCAACACAGGAAACGAATCGATATGGAAACCAAAGTCTCGCCGGGCGCCATGCGTCCCGATGCACTGCAAGGTAAACGCATCCTCATCACCGGTGGCGGCACCGGACTGGGCAAGGAACTGGCGCGCGCCTTCAGCGCACAGGGCGCAGCCGTCCACATCTGCGGTCGCCGTGCCGCCGTGCTCGATGCAACCGTGGCCGAGCTGAAGCAAACCGCAGCTCACGGCGGTTCGATCCAGAGCCACATCTGCGATGTGCGCGAAGCTGAACAAATCGACGCCATGATCGACAAGATTTGGCTGGACGGCCCACTGACCGGCCTGATCAACAATGCGGCTGCCAACTTCATTTCGCCTTCGGTGGACATCAGTCCGCGCGGCTTTGCCGCGGTACGCTCAACTGTGATGGATGGTGCCCTGTTTGCCACTCTGGCGTGTGGTCGTCGCTGGATCGATCAGGGTCTGCCCGGTTCGGTCGTCAGCATGCTGGTGACCTGGGTCTGGACCGGCTCCGCCTATGTTCTGCCGTCGGTAATGGCCAAAACGGCGGTGCACGCCATGACCATGTCGCTGGCTGTTGAATGGGGCAAGAACAACATCCGCGTGAACGCCGTCGCGCCCGGACCTTTCCCGACCGAAGGCGCCTGGGAAAAACTGGCACCGATCCCGAAAGCCAATGTGGGCGCCGCCTCAGCCGATGAGGTGCCGATGCAGCGCTTCGGCCGCATGCCCGAGTTGTGCAATCTGCTGACCTTCCTGCAAGCCGACGGTTGCGAATACCTGACCGGACAGAACATTGCCATCGACGGCGGCCATCACCTGGCAGCCCCGAGCACCTTTGCCGCGCTGGGTCGCTTGACATCAGAGGACTGGGCCGAGGCCAAGGCGCTCGTGCGTGGGCGCGCAGAAAAGGAAAAGGCGAGCCGCAGCACGGGTTGAGTGCGGCGAGGCCAGCACGTGCCGGCTGGCGATCCGCGCTAGGACTTGGACTCGTCTTTGTGCCTGGCGCGCACGGCCTGCAAGCGTGCCTGAATGGCATCGCGGCTGACCGGCGAGTTGTTCGCAATGGACATGGCACGCTCCATAGCAATGGCTTGCGGCAGTGTCGCCTCGAAACCCCGATCCAGCAGCCGCTTGTAGGCAAGCACGGTATCGGGCACGCCCTTGAGCATGGCGCGCGCCATGCCTTGAGCCTCCGCGAGCAGCGCATCCGGCGGCACGACGCGGCTGACCAGACCCCAGGCATGGGCTTCGTCGGCATTGAAGAAGCGTCCGGTCAGCGCCAACTCCTTGGCGCGGTGCAGGCCGACACAGCGCGCCAGCCTGACAGAGCCGCCCCATCCCGGCAGCAAGCCGACCTGTGCATGCGTGTCGGCGAATCTGGCATTAGCCGACGCCAGCACCACGTCGCAGGCCAGCGCGATCTCGAGGCCGCCTGTCATGGCCAGCCCGTTGATGGCTGCAATCACGGGCCCGGAGAAGCGCTGCAGGGTCGCCACGACGTCGTATTCATAGGCGCCAGCAGCGCTCAGACCGGTCGAATCCCACTCGTCGAGATCCAGTCCGGCGGTAAATGCCGAGCCGACCCCGCTCAGAATTAGTACCCGTACAGCCGTGTCGGCCTCCAATGCCGCAACCGCCTGGTCCAACTCACGGCGCAACTGCAGCGACAAGGTATTCATCTTCTCGGGACGATTGAAGAGGACAGTCGCCCATCCTTCTTCGGAAACATCGACCTTGATCACTTCGAATGCCGTGGACATGATCACCTCACGCCTTAGCGACCAAGAAAAACCGGTTTGCGTTTTTCCATCAGGGCGGCAATGCCCTCTTGGGCGTCATCGGTGGAAGAGACCCGCGCCAGGGTCAGCGCTTCATCCTCCAGCAGCGCCTCCATTTGCATGGCGCTCGCGCGCAGGAACAGGCGCTTGATCTCGCCGTAGGCAACGGTTGGGCCGGCTGCGAGCTTTCTGGCGACGCTCAATGCCTCGGCGTCCAGTTCGGCATCGGGAACGATCTTGTCCACCAGCCCGGCTTGCATGGCTTCCAGGCTGGACAGCACTTCGGCCAGCATGACGAAGCGCTTGGCGCGTGCCACGCCCATGCGCGCGCTCAGCGTTGCGCTGGAGCCCGAATCACAGCTGAATCCGAGCTGCGCGAAGGCAGAGCCCAGGCGCGCGGACTGTCCCGCGACGACCACATCACAGCCTGCCAGCAGGGCGACGCCGCCGCCCATCGCCCAGCCTTGCACAGCCACCACGATGGGAACCGGCAACTGCCAGGCGCGTTGCAGTCCCATGTGCAGGTCGCTGGTCCAGCGCCGGACCAGGGGTGCCAGATTGGCGCGCTGCGGATAAAAACTCTTGAGATCACCGCCGAAACTGAAGTTGGCACCGTCGGCCCGGATCAGGACCGCACGCAGGCCGGGACAATCCCACAGACCGAGAAACACCTCTTTCATATCCCGCGTAAAGTCGCCATCGAACGGGTTGCCACGTTCCGGCTGGGTCAGCGTCACAATAGCCAAACCGTCCTGCACTTCAACTTTCACCGAGGAATAGGTAGTGTTCATATCAAGTCTCCGGGTTAACGATTCTTTGGACCGGGAATGCCCCGCTCGTGCGCTTTATTACATACGCAGTGTAATGTACACTACCGAACGAACTTCCGCAAACGGTCGGACGACTTGAAGGAACTGAACCATGTTGACCGCACAAGATGACCTTATCGGGCACCAGCTACCCACCACTTTCGACCAAATTGACAACAGCGATCCTGCCTGGATGGAGCGCCTGTGGTACACCGGCCACCCTTCGCCCGCAGCCGATATCATCTTCGATATCGGCCTGGGCTACCACCCCAACCGCAATGTGATGGATGCCTTTGCCGGTATTGCCGTGCCCGGCCGGCAGTGGAATTTCCGGGTCTCGCGGCAGCTCAGACCGGATCCGTTATCCACACGCGTTGGTGCTCTGGAAATTGTAGTGCTTGAAGGCTTGCGCCGGCACCGGCTCAGCCTTGGTTCCAACGAATCAGGAATTCGCTTCGAGCTTGAATTTCACGCGAGCATGAATCCGCACGAGGAAAAATCCCACCTGCGCCGGCGCGATGGTCGCGTCACGGAAAACATGGCACGCGCCCAGCAACTGGGTCGCTACACCGGCTGGCTGGAGTTTGATGGCCGCCGCATCGAGGTGGACTCAGCAAATTGGATGGGGCAGCGGGACCACTCATGGGGTGTTCGCGCCGAGATGCGCAGCGACGAGACGAGTCCGCCCTTGACCTACTACCCGCCGTTCTTTTACTGCTGGGCGACAGCCCAGTTCAAGGACCGTGGCCTGCACATCTTCTTCAAGGAACGCACGCCCGACGACAAGATCTACCTTTCGGGCGAGGAAGTATTCTTGATCGGCAATCGGGTATCGAGTCGCAACCAGTTGGTCGATGTCAAACATGAAGCCATCTGGCATGACGATCCACTAGGGCAATCGATGAAGTCGGCCGTGTTCCAGTTGAAATTTGCCGATGGCAATGAACGATCGATTTCCATCCGCACCATGCCTGCCCGCTACTTCCTCAAAGGTGGTCTGTACGGTGGCCTCAACGGCTGGTTTCATGGTGATGCGAAGGGCAAGAGCTACAGCGAGTCAGACGTTTGGGACTTGACGGAAGACCAGGTTCGGAAAAAGGTTCGCACGCTGGCGGATCAGATCATCGAAGTCCGGGATGGCGACGAAGTCGGTTGGGGCATCATCGAATACGGAGTCGGCAAGGGCTATGCTCGCTATGAGCAGGTCCAACAGCACCCCGCTATCTAGAAGTAGTCGATTTCAGCCCAGTCATGAAGCCTGAGGTTTAGGCTTGACGATGGCCATAGTGATTTCGGAGACGCACACCAATTCTCCATCATCATTTCGGATTTCGATTCTCCACAGATGACTGGTAATTCCAATCTGAACCGGACGCGCGGTGCCGGTGATCCAGCCACTACTCACACTTTGCAGGTGATTGGCATTGACATTCAGACCCAATGCCAGATGATCCTGTGGCGTGGCGCACGCTGCACCGCAAGACCCAAGCTGTCCGATAAACGCTATTCGTTTTGACCCAATCGTCATACTGAATTCGGAGACCTCCATTTGGGCCACGACCCTATGGTCAAAATTCAGTTTTTGAAAAACTCATGGGCTATGCGTGGGCTACAGATGGGCTATATCTGGGCTACCAAGCAAAACGCCAACACTAGGTTGGCGTTTACTTACGGGGTTAAGCCCGTATCTATTGGTTGCGCGAGGAGGATTTGAACCTCCGACCTTTGGGTTATGAGCCCAACGAGCTACCAGGCTGCTCCATCGCGCGGTATGTGTCTATTGTAACCTATCAGGCGGCTGCGACTTCGTCGGCCGACACTTCTGTGTCAGCAGGACGGTCAACCAGTTCAACCAAAGCCATGGGCGCGTTGTCACCGACGCGGAAACCCATTTTCAGGATGCGGGTGTAGCCGCCCGGACGGCTATTGAATCGCGGGCCGAGGTCGTTAAACAGCTTGGTGACGCTGTCACGATCCCGCAGGCGGTCAAAGGCCAGGCGGCGGTTCGCCACGGTAGCGACCTTGGCCAGGGTGATCATCGGTTCGACGACGCGACGCAGTTCCTTGGCTTTGGGCAATGTGGTTTTGATGACTTCGTGCGCAATGAGCGAGTTCATCATGTTGCGCAGCATCGCCAGACGGTGCGATGTGGTGCGGTTGAGTTTACGTAGTCCGAGTCCGTGACGCATGGTGTTTTCCTTTGCTTATATTGCAGGCAGCCGTATCAGGTACTGCCCGTGACGTTGGGCCTGTTGCCAGAGCCCGACAGATTTAACGCTTTTCGAGGGCGGCTGGTGGCCAGCTTTCGAGCTTCATGCCCAGAGTCAGACCGCGGGAAGCCAGCACTTCCTTGATTTCGTTGAGTGACTTGCGGCCCAGGTTTGGAGTCTTGAGCAACTCGTTTTCTGTGCGTTGGATCAGATCACCGATGTAGTAAATATTTTCGGCCTTGAGGCAGTTGGCGGAACGGACCGTCAGCTCAAGCTCGTCGACCGGGCGCAGCAGGATCGGGTCAAATTGCGTGCTACCACGTGGTGCCGGTGCGTCAAAGGCGGCGAGTTCGCTGCCTTCGAGTTGGGCGAAGACGGCCAGTTGCTCAACCAGGATGCGTGCCGATGCGCGCACGGCGTCTTCGGCCGTGATGGCACCGTTGGTTTCGATGTCAATCACCAGCTTGTCAAGGTCGGTACGCTGCTCAACGCGGGCGCTTTCAACCGTGTAGCTGACGCGCTTGACGGGGGAGAAGGAGGCGTCCAGCACGATGCGGCCGATTGATTTGGTGGGCTCGTCGCCATGGCGGCGCATGGTGCCGGGCACGTAACCACGGCCTTTTTCAACCTTGATCTGCATGTCAAGCTTGCCGCCCTGCGAAAGGGTGGCAATGACGTGGTCGGGGTTGATGATTTCGACGTCGTGGGGCGTCTGAATGTCGCTGGCCGTGACCGGGCCTTCGCCGTCCTTGCGCAGGCTGAGTGTGACTTCTTCACGGTTGTGAAGCTTGAACACCACGCCCTTCAGGTTTAGCAAAATGTTGACAACGTCTTCCTGCACGCCGTCGATAGACGAGTATTCGTGCAGCACGCCGGCGATGGTGACTTCAGTGGCGGCATAGCCGGGCATTGAGGACAGCAGAACCCGGCGCAGGGCATTGCCAAGCGTGTGGCCATAGCCGCGCTCGAACGGCTCCAGAGCAACCTTGGCGCGGTTCGCGCCAAGCTGCTCGACATTGATAGCTTTGGGTTTCAGTAGACTATTTTGCATGCGGACTTCCTCTCAATACCCCCGGCTCGTTACACCGGTAAGGCTGACGAAGCACCTGAAGCGCAGCGCCTGCACCTCAGGAACGATTTCTAACAAAAAATGCGACTAAATTCTTTTTTTAACGCGAATACAACTCAACGATCAGCGATTCATTGACGTCAGCGGCAAACTGGTCACGATCAGGCGTTGCCTTGAAAGTGCCTTCGGCTTTTTCGACGTTCACTTCGACCCAGCTCGGCAGGCCAACTTGTTGTGCCAGTTGCAGTGCTTCGACCACTCGGTTCTGCTTCTTCGACTTGTCGCGCACAGCGATGATGTCGCCAGCCTTGACCATATAAGACGGGATGTTGACGGACTTGCCGTTCACCGTCATGGCCTTGTGGGAAACCAGCTGACGTGCTTCAGCGCGCGTCGAACCAAAACCCATGCGATAGACGACGTTGTCGAAACGCGATTCAAGAATGGTCAGCAGATTGGCACCAGTGTTGCCTTTGCGGCTGTCGGCTTGTTCAAAGTAGCGGCGGAACTGCTTCTCCAGAACGCCATACATGCGCTTGACTTTTTGCTTCTCGCGCAGTTGCAGGCCGTAGTCAGAGGTACGGGCACCGGAGGTGCGGCCGTGCTGACCGGGCTTGGAGTCGAACTTGGCCTTATCCCCGATGGAGCGGCGGGCGCTCTTGAGGAACAGGTCGGTGCCTTCACGGCGGGATAATTTGGCCTTGGGGCCTAGATAACGTGCCACTTGAACTTCCTTTATGTCATCTGCCACACGATGGTGTGGGAGCCACCGGCGCGAAGCCAGTGGCGGTGGGCTTGTTTAGAAAAATTAGATGCGACGACGTTTTTGTGGACGGCAGCCGTTATGCGGCACCGGGGTCACGTCGGCGATCATGTTGATGCGAATACCAAGCGCGGCAAGAGCACGAACCGAGGATTCACGGCCGGGGCCGGGTCCCTTGATTTCGACGTCAAGATTCTTGATACCCTGTTCAATGGCGGCACGGCCAGCCACTTCGGAAGCCACCTGGGCAGCGAACGGAGTGGATTTACGTGAGCCTTTGAAGCCTTGACCACCGGACGATGCCCAAGCCAGAGCATTGCCCTGGCGATCAGCGATCGTGATGATGGTGTTGTTGAATGAGGCGTGGACGTGCGCAATGCCGTCGGCCACATTTTTACGAACTTTCTTGCGAACGCGCTGGGATGCGTTACTGGCGGGAGCTTTTGCCATAGTCTTCTAATCCCTGTTATTTCTTCAATGAAGCAGCAGCCTTGCGGGGGCCTTTGCGGGTACGGGCATTGGTACGCGTACGCTGGCCACGCATCGGCAGGCCACGGCGATGCCGAAAGCCGCGGTAGCAGCCAATGTCCATCAAACGCTTGATGTTCATGGTTGTTTCACGACGCAGGTCACCTTCAATGGTGAACTGTGCGATCTGGTCGCGAATTTTTTCCAGGTCCGAGTCGGTCAAATCCTTGACCTTCTTGGAATAGGCGATGCCACACGCTTCGCAAATTTTGCGTGCGCGATTGCGACCGATGCCAAAAATGGCTGTCAGGCCAATCTCGGAATGCTGTTGCGGCGGAATATTGATGCCAGCGATACGTGCCATTTTCGTCCTCTAAAACTAATGCAATTAACCCTGGCGCTGCTTGTGACGCGGATCTGAACAGATCACACGCACCACGCCCTTGCGCCGAATTACCTTGCAGTTACGGCAAATTTTCTTGACCGAAGCCGAAACCTTCATTTCATTCTCCTAAAACTATTCTGGGTGTCTGCACAAAACCTTGCACAAACCACCACCCATTAATGCTACTTAGCCCTGAATACAATGCGCGCCCGACTCAGGTCGTAGGGCGTCAATTCAACAGTGACCTTGTCCCCCGGAAGAATACGGATGTAGTGCATCCGCATTTTCCCGGAAATGTGCCCGAGCACGACGTGACCATTTTCCAGCTTCACACGAAACGTTGCATTGGGCAGGTTTTCTACAACCTCACCCTGCATTTGAATAACATCGTCTTTTGACATATCTGGTAATCGCCTTATGAAGACTTGAAGTTAGCCTTCTTCAGCAACGACTCATACTGCTGCGACATCATGTAGTTCTGAACCTGTGCCATGAAATCCATGGTGACAACCACGATGATCAAAAGGGACGTCCCACCGAAATAGAAGGGCACGTTGTACTTGAGGATCAGAAACTCGGGCAGAAGGCACACCAGTGTGATGTAGATCGCGCCGGCAAAGGTCAGACGCAGCAGGATCTTGTCGATGTACTTGGCGGTCTGCTCACCGGGGCGAATGCCTGGGATGAACGCGCCGCTTTTCTTGAGGTTGTCTGCGGTTTCACGGCTGTTGAAGACCAGCGCCGTGTAGAAGAAGCAGAAAAACACAATCGCACTGGCGTACAGCATGACGTATATGGGCTGGCCGGGTGTCAGGGAGCCGGCAATATCTTTGAGCCAGCGCATTGAGTCACCGGTACTGAACCAGCCGACGACGGTGGCGGGCAACAGGATGATCGAGGATGCGAAGATGGGCGGAATGACGCCGGCCATATTGAGCTTCAAGGGCAGGTGCGATGATTGCCCACCGTAGACCTTGTTGCCAACCTGGCGCCGAGCGTAATTGACCAGAATTTTTCGCTGACCGCGTTCAACAAAGACCACGAAGAAGGTGACCAGAGCCACCACCACCACAATGATCAGGGCCACGATGATGCTCATGGCTCCGGTACGCACCAGCTCAAGCAGGCCGCCGATGGCATTGGGCAAGCCCGCTGCAATGCCGCCGAAAATCAGAATCGAGATGCCGTTGCCCAAGCCACGCTCGGTGATCTGCTCACCCAGCCACATCAGGAACAGGGTGCCGGCGGTCAGTGTGACGATGGCCGTCATTCGGAAACCAAAGCCCGGAACCAGCACCAGCCCCGGCGAGCTTTCCAGTGCCAGGGCAATGCCCATGGACTGGAACAGGGCGAGGCCGAGCGTGCCGTAGCGGGTGTACTGGGTAATCTTGCGACGACCGGATTCGCCTTCTTTCTTCAACTGCTCGAATGTGGGCAACACGTAGGTTAGCAGTTGCATGATGATCGATGCCGAGATGTACGGCATGATTCCTAGGGCGAAGACGGTGAAGCGCGACAGGGCGCCGCCAGAGAACATATTGAACATACCCAATATGCCGCCTTGCTGGCCCTTGAAGAATTGCGCCAGCTGAGCCGGATCAATGCCCGGAACAGGGATGTGTGCACCCACGCGGTAGACCACGAGGGCCAGCAGCAAAAAGACAAGCCGACGGCGTAGATCACCGAATTTTCCTGTTTTTGCGAGCTGAGCTGCGTTAGTTGCCACGTGTAAAGTCTTTCAAATGCCGTCGTCTTAAGCGATGCTTCCGCCAGCCGCTTCAATAGCAACTTTGGCAGCAGCGGTCGCACCAATACCCGTGAGCTTCACGGCTTTGGTCAGTTCGCCAGTCTTGATGACCTTGACGACCTTGGCGAGTTCACCCACGAGGCCAGCTTTTTTCAGCGTGACCAGGTCAACTTCAGCAGCACCGAGTTGCTCGAGAGCAGCCAGCGTGACTTCAGCGTTGAACTTCAGCAGATGCGATTTGAAACCGCGCTTGGGCAGACGGCGTTGCATAGGCATTTGACCGCCTTCAAAACCGACCTTGTGGTAGCCACCGGCACGCGATTTTTGGCCTTTGTGACCGCGACCTGCGGTCTTGCCGATACCGGAGCCGATACCGCGACCGACACGGCGCTTGTAGTGCTTGGCACCGTCAGCGGGCTTGATGTCATTGAGTTCCATCATCAACCTTTAGAGCACTTTGACCAGATAACTGATCTTGTTAATCATGCCGCGGACTTCGGGCGTGTCCACCAATTCGCTAACGCTGCGAATCTTGCGGAGACCCAGACCACGGACGGTGGCGCGGTGCGATTCCTGGCAACCGATCGGGCTGCGCACCAATTGCACTTTGACTGTTTGTTGTGTTGTCATTTTTCGGAATCCCGGTTAGACGAAGAGTTCTTCAACCGTTTTGCCGCGCTTGGCAGCAACTTGCGACGGCGTTGTCGCATGCGACAGCGCATCCAGCGTGGCGCGAACCATATTGTAGGGATTGGTTGAACCGTGGCTCTTGGCCACGATGTCGGTGATGCCAAGCACTTCAAAGACTGCGCGCATCGGGCCGCCGGCGATGATGCCGGTACCCTTGGGGGCCGGCGCCATCATGACTGCCGCTGCACCGTGTTGACCCATCACCTTGTGGTGGATTGAGCCGTTTTTGAGCGAGATCTTGGTCATGTTGCGACGGGCTTCTTCCATCGCCTTCTGCACAGCTGCTGGCACTTCTTTCGACTTGCCTTTGCCCATGCCAACACGGCCTTCGCCGTCACCAACCACGGTCAGCGCCGCGAAACCAAGAATACGGCCACCCTTGACCACCTTGGTAACGCGATTGATCGCGATCATCTTCTCACGCAGACCGTCTTCAGGCCCTTCAGCCTTACCCTGCATTTTCGCTTGAACTTTAGCCATCTTAATTTCCGATCTGCTTAGAACTGCAAGCCAGCTTCACGTGCCGCATCTGCCAACGCCTTAACGCGGCCATGGTACGCAAAACCAGCACGATCAAAGGCGACTTTCTCGACACCAACCGCTTTGGCTTTTTCAGCCAGGCGCTTGCCAATAATTTTCGCTGCGGCGACGTTGCCGCCCTTGCCCGCACCGCCCAAAGCCTTGC
Organism: uncultured beta proteobacterium; assembly: GCA_903920695.1. Taxonomy (GTDB): domain Bacteria; phylum Pseudomonadota; class Gammaproteobacteria; order Burkholderiales; family Burkholderiaceae_C; genus Rhodoferax. The sequence goes on along the minus strand of CAIXNB010000185.1, from coordinate 1,527 downwards.
GCACTTCGACTTCCGCCGTCGATGCACTGGCCAGAATCTTGTCGCCATCGCCAGAAATGACGCTGGCATAGATGTGCAAATTGGTGCGATTGACCGTCAAGCGGGCGACACCTTGGGTGGCGATCCGGATACGGGTCTGACGGGCTCTGCGAAGACGCTGCTCTTTTTTGGTCAACATGTTGCAGCTCCTTATTTCTTCTTGGTTTCTTTGATCGTGATCTTTTCGTCCGAATAACGGATCCCTTTGCCTTTGTAAGGCTCGGGAGGACGAATAGCACGAATTTCGGCAGCCACCTGGCCAACGCGCTGACGGTCTGCACCTTTGAGCACGATTTCAGTCGGGGTGGGAGTCGTCACGGTGACACCGGCGGGCATGTCTTTATTGACCGGGTGGGAATATCCAACCGTCAAGTTGAGCTTTGCACCTTGGGCCTGGGCTTTGTAACCGACGCCGACCAGGTTGAGCTTCTTCTCGAAGCCCTTGGTCACGCCAACCACCATGTTATTCACCAGCTGACGCATGGTGCCGCTCAGGGCATTGGCTTCGCGAGAATCGTTCGCCGGCAGGAAGCTGAGCTTCCCGGCGTCACTGGTGACTTTGACCAACGCGTTTTGCGTCAGACTCAGAGCACCGCCAGCGCCTTTGACGCTGATCTGATCTTCTTTGATCGAGACGTCCACGCCAGCCGGAATGGCGACGGGCATTTTTCCTATACGGGACATTTTCAGTTTCTCCTCGTTTAGGCGACGTAGCACAGCACTTCACCACCGACACCGGTAGCGCGCGCTTTGCGATCCGTCATGACGCCCTTGGGAGTGGTGACAATCGCCACACCGAGACCGTTTTGAACTTGGGGAATGGCATCGCTGCCACGGTAGACGCGCAGACCAGGGCGACTGACGCGCTCGATGCGCTCAATCACGGGCCGACCGGCGTAGTATTTCAGGGCAATTTCAAGCTCAGGCTTGCCGCCTTCGGTCTTGATCTTGAATCCGTCGATGTAGCCTTCGTCCTGCAAGACCTGCGCAATGGCGACCTTCACTTTGGAGGAAGGCACGCTGACAGTGGTTTTGGCCACCATTTGCGCATTGCGAATGCGTGTCAACAGGTCGGCGATGGGATCACTCATGCTCATATTTATGTCTCCTACCGCTTACCAGCTGGCCTTGACTATGCCGGGGATTTCCCCTGCAAAAGCCATTTCACGAATCTTTGCACGCGCCAGACCGAAATGCTGGAAGGTGCCACGAGGACGACCGGTGATCGCACAGCGGTTGCGCTGGCGTGTCGGGTTTGCGTTACGCGGGAGCATTTGCAGGCCCATACGGGCTGCAGCACGCTCTTCGTCGCTGCGATTCATGTCGCGCGAAATTGCCTTGAATTCCGCGTGTTTTTTCGCGTACTTGGCAACCAGTTTATCGCGCTTGAGTTCGCGCTGAATTAAAGCCATTTTAGCCACAGGTCACCTCAGTTCTTGAAGGGGAAACGGAAGCCTGTGAGCAGTGCCTTGCACTCTTCATCGGTCT
>CAIXNB010000184.1 GCA_903920695.1 uncultured beta proteobacterium | reverse complement strand
TGTCGTTGTTGCTTCGCCTTGCCGTGCTGGAGCACTGTCTGGCGCTTCGCGCCTAGACAGAAATGATTTGGAAATGGAACTAATTCCCGTTCTTCAGCGCGCAAAAGAGCAGGATGCCATCCTGGGCGATTGTGATTAAATGTCACCTGTGATAACAGTTATTATCACTCCCTATATTTTTTAGGTCCAAACAGCCTTTTATAAAGAGTATGAGCGTTCCCGGCCCCGACCATCTGAAACTCTCCAGTGGCGACTTCAGGTTTCTGCAGTCCTTCTCCAGGGCGTCGATCTGAAAGACGCCTGGGCGCGCTACATGCCACACAGGGGGGCAGGGGACCTGCGCCGCATCCGCAACACGGTGCGTCTGCAGCTCGACGTGCTCTCGGCTACTTCGAAGCGCCACGGTGACCTGGCCACCGCCACGCTCTTCAAGCGCGATCCGCTGCGCATCAAGGCGTCAACCATTGCAGCGATCGGCGCGGCCACGCCAACGCTGGCGCCGCAGTCCCCCGTCATCCTGCCCACGCTCGACGAATTCGCACAGACGCTGGAGGACCCGGACTTCTATTCCGAAGCCGAACTGGCCCAGCTCTGGGAGCAGCGCTACGGCAAGGTCGCCGTCGGCCAGCCCGGGGTCAATGGGGTGCAGCGCCTGAAAACGGTCGGCATCGAGCGGCTCTCCGAACTGTCTGATTTCATCAACCGCCACGGCTTCAAATGGCACAGAAAGGTCCCCAGGATCGGCAAGGACGGCGCGGCGCGCCTGGTGCAGTGGCTCGGTCACCATGCGGCCACGCTCGGGCGCCTGGAGGCCTTTGCGTTGGCGCCAGTGGCCACGTTTGATGTCGGGACCCTGGCGCCGGCGCCGCAGACTGCCGTCGTGCCCTTTGAGCGTTTCATCGTGCCCAGTGAACTGTCCGGATTCGACGGCGACAACCGAAAACCCGTGGCGCGCTGCAAGATCCCGGCAATCAACGACTACCAGGCGATTGACTTGTGGCTCGCCCTCTACAGACCCGAAGTGGCAGAGCAGGGCGGTGCTGCCACCGGCAATGTCCACACCTACACCGCCTACAGAAAAGAGGCCGAGCGTTTTTTACTCTGGGCAGTCCTGGAGCGCGGCAAACCCCTGAGCTCACTCGATTCAATCGACTGCGCCGCCTACCGCCGCTTCTTAGAAAACCCGGGCCCTCAGTGGGTGGCGCCGAAAGGGATGCAGCGCTGGTCGGCGCACTGGCGGCCGTTCGAAGGGCCGCTGGGGCCGCGCAGCCGGGCCTATGCTGAGACGGTGTGCAAGATGCTGTGCCGCTGGCTTGTCGGGCGTAATTACCTGGATTCGGACCCGTGGGATGGTGCGCCCACGGGCGGGCGCAAGACGCCGCTGCGCGAGCTGCGCGCGCTGACCGATGAGCAGCTTGAATTGCTGATCTCGTGGTTGGCGGGGTTGCCGGCGACGAAGGCGAATCGACGCCTGCAGCTGCTGTTTGAGCTGGCGTTGACGACCGGACTGCGCAAGGAAGAACTTGCCAATGCCAGGCTGGGCTCGCTATCGAGCAGCCAGGACGGGCAGGGCGTTCGTTCCTGGACGCTGCAGTTCTATGGCAAGGGCGGCAAGGAGCGCCAGGTGCCGCTGCTGGAGAAGACTGTGCAGCGCTTGTTCGGTCATCTGGAGTTCAACGGCGTTCTGGAGGAGGGGGCAGGGCAGGGCGATGATCTGGTTGATCGCTGGACTGACTTCATTGAATCGAACCTGGATTTGCCCTTGCTGGCCAGGCTGGACGATTCGTTGAAGGCGCTGCCGCCGGCGCGGATTTACGAGTTGGTGAAAGAGGCTTTGAGCAGTTGCGCGAAGTCGATCGAGGTCGAGCAACCGCGCTCGGCCAGGCAGCTGAAGAAGGCTTCGACGCACTGGCTGCGCCATACCCTGGGTCGGGTCTGGGCGGACCGGGGAGGGGACTTGCGGGTGCTGGGAGAAATCCTGGGGCACTCGAATCCGGCGACCACGGCCATCTACTCGCGTGCCGATGAAAAGCGGCGGCGTCAGGAGTTCAACAAGGTATTTGGGTGATAGCGGTAGCAAGCGGTAACCACGCCATCGCCGCTAGATCCATTTGAACATTTGAAATGTGACCATGCAGACCCCGACGTCCTTTGATTCTTAAGCTGTACAAATCTTCTTTTCAAACCCAAAAAGGCACTGTGACAGCTTTAAACTCGTAGAAAAAAGGGGGGGGAAAGTCCATGCATAAATTCATGCGGGCCCAGCGTACACCGAGGGCGCCACCGGTAGAGGCGGTCGTTCTCGCCGATCCCAGCGCCTTGCTCGGATCGCCATCCTCATCAGAGCTGCGAATTTGTAATCCCGGGGCGCAGATCAAAGCGAGGATTTGAAGCGGGCATGGACGAATCGCAATGCAGGGGGCCGCGTTAGCTCCCCGTCACTGCGATACCTCCCACGGATTGATGACGGTCACTCCCGTGGGCTTAAAGTCAGCGACGTTGCGAGTGACCACCGTCATGCCGTGCACAAGGGCTGTTGCCGCGATGAGTGCGTCGCGCTCGCCGCGCTTGTCGGGTACATGCAACCGGGCGCAGCGTTGTGCCACCGCGGTATCGACAGGCAGCGTGCGCCCGGAGAACTCAGGCAATACCTGCTGCTCTAGCCAGGAGCGCAACACCGCCCCTTGGGTGGTGTCCTTTCGCTCAATCGACAGAACGCCAAGCTCCAGTTCCATGATGGTGATTGCCGACACAAAGAGGTCAGCGGCATCCACGCTTTGGGTCCACGCGGTCACATTGATATCAGCCTTACCAAGTCGCACCTTGCGTAGTTCGGACACCACGTTGGTATCGAGAACAAACATCATGAGAAATCAGCCGGCCGAATTTTGAGAGTCACACGCGGCGGCTCAAACTCGATGTCGGCAATACCCGGCATGGCCAGCGCATCGGCGATGTTGCGCCGCTGCTTTGTGAGCCGCTGATAGTCCTCAAAGCTCATAAGCACATGGGCCGGTCGACCTCGATCTGTGATGAACACCGGCCCATTTGTTGCGGCCCGTTTCGCCTCGCTCGCTCCTTGGTTGAACTCGCGGCTTGATATGGTGGTAATGGTCATGGCGACACTCCCGTATGCCTGATTGATGTAGTGATGTTACTACATCAATCAGTGAAATTCAACCGTTTCAGTGTCGATAGGCCTGCCGAGCAGCATCATACCCACGGACGCCGGCAGATCGAGACGCAGCCTTGCTGGCGATTGAAAATTTCGATTTGTATATAAAAACTCGTCTCAATGGCTTTCAATATATACAATCTTAATCTGATATATAAAAAATGAGGTTTCCGTGATTGGATATGAATTTCTTCTCTCCCTGATCGACATCCCCATGATGCCTTTGCAGCAGCCTGCTCGGGTCAAGTCTGTAACTCGAGTGGAGTCCATGCCTGATGTCCTGGCTATCCCTCGACATGTCGCGCCTGATGACGACAACGTCCTGAGTCATGTGCTGTTTGCCCTGCGCTACGAGACTATCCAGATACCCATCCTTGAGCAAGCCCTGCGCCTGGTGCCGGCAGCAGATATCGTGGCCAGTCTGAATCGCACGCCACAAGCCGGGTACCTGCGCCGCGCCGCCTACTTCTGGGAGAAGGCAAACGGACAATCGCTGCCGCTACCCGAAGAGACAACTGGTGGCAATTACCTTGAGATTTTTGATTCCACTGAATACTACACCGGACAAGTCTGGGAGCGCAGCCAAAAATACCGAGTTGTCTTCAATGGGATCGGACCTTACGAGTTCTGCCCTGTGGTCAAGCGCGACACGGACCTGGACAAGACCGGCGCCGATATCCTTGCGCAACTCAATCAATGGGCTGGTGACCCCAAGAACTCAGAGTTGCTTGATCGGGTGGTGAGTTGGGCCTATCTCAGTGAGACGCGTCACTCCTACGCCATCGAAAACGAGGTCCCCTCGCCTGATAAGGAGCAAGCATTCCTCCAGGCCATGACCCACCTTCGCGATAAGAGCCCTTTGAGCGAGGAATATCTGGTTCAGTTACAAAACACGGTGATCAGCAACCCGATCAAGGCTGAGATGCAGTTTCGCTCGACGCAGAACTGGCTGCAGCGTGGCGGCCGCGGGGCGACGTCCGTTCGATACGTCCCACCTTCACCGGACAGCATGATGACCCTTATGGATGGATTCATGCGCATGGCGAACGCCCAGGACGATGTGCCGCCTCTGGTGAAGGCAGCCCTTGTGAGTTTCGGCTTTGTCTTCATTCACCCATTTGTCGACGGTAATGGCCGTCTCGCCCGACTGCTAGCCCACCATTGCCTCAACTTCAAGGGAGTGCTGCCAGATGTAAATGGTAACCCCGCGATCCTGCCGCTTTCGGTGGCCATGAAGAAGAAGGAGAAGGAATACTTGAGTCCGCTTGAATCGTTCAGCCGGCCTGCGCGGGAACTGTGGGATGTGACGCATATCGGCGACAGCGACTTCATTTTCGACTTTAAGTCATCTGCATCGATCTATGCTCACTGGTCCGGTCAGCAGGCTGCAGAGTTCGTGACCGACTGCGCTGGCGAAGCTCTCAAAGAGTCGTTGATCGAAGAGGCGTCTTTCCTTGAGAACTATGATCAGGCCTTCGACAAGATCGACAGGTCTTATGACCTACCGAACAAGACGATCAACCTGTTGATCCAGTGGATTCACCAGAATGGCGGTCATATGCCTGAGCGACGCAAGAATGCTCACGAGTTAATCCTCCTCAAGCCGGGACAACTCGAGGAGATCGAAACGATCATCGCTGAGTCATTCGGGATTAATGGGCTCGGACTAATCTCAGGTCACATTGTCAATAAATAGAGCAAGGCGCCTTCAGTTCAACCACATATCAGTTTCCATCGATTCTGGTTCGCCCACCGAGATGCGTTCGAAATCGGCATGCCGTGGGTTGATCAAAAAAAATTCGCCGTCCATAAATTAAATTGGGCGAATTCAGGGAGGCAGCGCAACGCCGCTGTGCAGATGATCCTGGAAGTCTTCGATGGCGAATTCCCTGCCAGCAATGAAGATGGTGGGGCGCCCTCGAGCAGTGCGATGTCGAGTCGATCAAGGATGGCGATATTGGATTCTGAAGAAGGATGCATGGCGCGGGCCAGCCTCTGCAGGATGTTGGAAACACCGCCCATGCTGCCGCCACTTCGCGCTGGTAGTGGCGAAAATCCCTGCGTGGCCAGCCACAACAGTGTTCCGTACCCGACGTCGATGGTGAGGTTGCGCTGATTCTGAATCTTCTCCATCAGACCGGCGTCGCGCGACATGGCAATCAGGCTGCCAACCACCTGCGGAACGATCTTGACCTTGCGAACCGTGATTTGGCGTTCCGCATCGCCACCGCTTCGGACGTCGGGGACGGTGTGGGGCCCGGACAGCTGCTTGCTGACATGGGCAAGAATGGCCTCGGTCCGATAGATGTTCAACGGCAGACCCGCGACCAGATAGTCAATGTGATTGCCTGGAACGTTCATGAACGCCAGAGCGCCGCGCGCCAGGGCGAGGTACTGATTGGACGTAAAGAATTTGGTTTCGAGCAACTGTCGCCCGGCTGAAGTGGACCCCAGAGTCAGGACAGACTTGATGGCAGTTTAAGTTGCACTCGACTTCTCGCAGCTGGACGGCGCTGCCCCGGTTTTTGCATTTGGTATTGCTGACTCATTCTCAATCCGGAC
>CAIXNB010000183.1 GCA_903920695.1 uncultured beta proteobacterium | reverse complement strand
TCGATGACCAGATGACTGGCCTGCGCGTGTTCGAGGATGTAGCCGATGGCGTCGACCGCGAGCGCGGTGTTGATCGGGACCCAGACCAGGGCGGCCTTGTAGATGCCGAACATCGCGATCACCATGGGTATGGAGTTGTCGCACAGCATGGCCACCCGGTCGCCCGGATGCAGCCCCTGCGCCAGCAGGGCTCGCGCCATGCGGTTCGACGCCGCGTCGAGTTCCGCAAAACTCAGTTTCTGCTCACCGCCCACCAGCGCCGTGCGCGCCGGAAAACGCCGTGCCGCGCGCTGCAGCAGGTCGCCGAGAACAACGCGGCCGATGCGGCTGCGTGCAGGCGCTGCCGCGCTGGCTGCACCGGGCTCGGCCGCAGCCGGTCGCGCCGTCGTCATTTCTGTTCGAGAACCGGGTCAAGATAGCCTGTGACCAGAACCCACTTGCCGCCAGTGACCTGCGCCATGCGCACCTTCTTGTTGCTCTGGCGGTTGTCCTTGGTCACGTTGAATGGTGGGTTGCCGAGCTCATCGGGGCCGAGCTTGGTGGCTTCCATCGCCGCGTTGAAGGTCTCCGCGTTGAACTTCTTGCCGGCCTTGTCGGCCAGTTTGGCAAACGTCGTCATCGCATAGTACGAGTACATCGAGTACAGACCCGGGTCATCGGTAAAGCGTTTCTTGTAGGCGGCTACCCAGGTGCGCACCGCCGGGTTGGCGTCGTCGGCATAGGGCAGCGGGATGAAGGTGGAGCCATAGACGCCGTCCATCGCCGCGCCGCCGAGCGTGGGCACCTGCTGCGAATAGTTGGCTGCGGTGCCGAGGAAGTCGGGGTTGAAGCCGATCTTGCGCGCTTCACCCACCGAGCCGATGTACTCGCGCAGGGTCGAGGCGTTGAGCACCAGGTCGCAATTGGCAGCCTTGAGCTTGGCCATCTGGGAAGCGAAGTCGGTGGCGCCGCGCTTGTACGAGACCTTCTCCGCAACCGCCAGGCCCTTGCTCTTGAGGTAGACGTCGGCCGCTTCCATCACTTCGCGGCCATAGTCGTCATCCTGGTACAGCACGCCGATGCGCTGGTACGGTTTCTTCTTCAGCATGTAATCCAGCGTCGTGGTCGTCATCGTGAAATAGGATGGCGCCAGCGCAATCTTGTAGGGGCTGGGCGGCTCTGACAACGCCGGCGATGCGCCCTGCGGCATGAAGTTGAAAACCTTGTTCTCCAGCACAAAGGGCAGCGCTGCCATATTGGTCGCAGTGCCCAGATGGCCCAGGATGGCGAACACATTGTCCTGCTGCACCAGCTTTTGCGCGGCGAGCAGAGCGCGCTTGGGCTCGTAGCCATGGTCTTCGATCACTAGGCGGATCTTGCGCCCCTGGATGCCGCCCTTGGCGTTGATCTCGTCGATGGCCATGTTCATGCCGTTGCGCGACTCCTTGCCATAGTTGGCAATCGGTCCCGACAGATCGGTGATCAGCCCGAGCACGATCTCGGTATCGGTGACCCCCTTGTTTTGGGCCATGGCCAGGGTGGCCGCGCTGAGCAGCAAAGTGGTCAAACAAGTCTTCAGCATGGTCGGTGCTCCTAGTGGTGGGTGAGGTGAAAGTGAAATCAGCCGGCTTCGGGTGGCCGGACCGGGTCGGTGAAACGCGGGGCGCGCTTCTGCATGAAGGCACGCACGCCTTCGGCGGAGTCGGCGCTGCGGCCCGACTCGACCATGAAGCGCTGCTCAAGTTCAAGCTGCTCGGCCAGCGTGCGGCTGTGCGCGCCATCGGCCAGCAGTTTGATGCGCGCCAGTGAGCCGGCGGCGCCGCGCGCCAGCGAGGCCGCCAGGGCGAGCGCTCGTTCGGCAAGCTCTGCGTCCGGGTAGACCTTTGACACAATGCCCAGCGCCAGGCATTCGCGCGCCGACAGAGCTTCATTCGTGAAGAAGACTTCCTTGCAGCGGGCCGCACCGACGCGCCGCGCCAGGAACCAGGAGGCGCCGACATCGGGCGTCAGGCCGATCGCCGAGTAGCCGCCGCGCAGCTTCATCGACTCGGCCGCCAGCACGATATCAGCGCACAGCGCCAGGCCGATGCCGCCACCGCCGATCGGTCCGTTGAGCGCGCTGATCACCGGCAGCGGCAGCGTCGCGAGCCGGTGGATGGCGCGGTGCAGCGGCGGGATGCCACGTTCCAGCAGGTCGCCGAGCTGCTCGGGCGTGCTGGCAAAGTCGCCGATGTTGCCGCCGCCGCAGAACTGCCGGCCGCGCGCCTGCAACAGCACGGCGCGCACCGACTTGTCCTGGGCCACTGCATCGATGGCCGCGATCAGCGCGGCCGACATCTCGACGTCGAGCACATTGGCGCGATCCGGACGATTCAGGGTCAGCATGGCAACACCGTCGAGGTGTTCGAGCAGCAGGGGCGTGGGCATCGGTCTTGTCGTTTCGCAGTGGTAGGTCGGGCGCAGAATAGACCGCCGGCGGGCTGGCGTCTTGCGTCAATTGGTTACGGTTTGTGCGGCTTGACGCTGGCGTTTAAATTACTGCCGCCAGCCGGCTGCCCTGGTCGATGGCGCGTTTGGCGTCGAGTTCGCCGGCTTCAAAGGCGCCGCCAATCAGTTGCGAGGCCAGTCCTTGCTGCTGCAATTCATCATGCAGGGTGCGCAGCGGCAGTTGCCCGGCGCAGACGATTACGGTGTCAACCTCGAACAAGCGCGGCTCTCCGTTGACCAAGGTGTGCAGGCCGGCGTCGTCAATCTTCAGGTACTCAACGCCGTTGTGCATGCGCACGCCGCGCCGCCCCAACGTCAGGCGGTGTGTCCAGCCGGTGCTGCGGCCCAAGCCCTTGCCGACGGCACCCGTCTTGCGCTGCAGCAGGTAGACCGTGCGCTCTGATTTCTCGACCTGCGGCAGCACACCGGTAACGCCGCCACGCGGGTGGTTTTCAAAATCGATGCCCCACTCGCGCGCGAAGGTCGCGCGGTCCAGCGCCGCGGACGGTCCGGCGTGCGAGATCAGTTCGGCCACGTCAAAGCCGATGCCGCCCGCGCCCATGATGGCCACCCGCTTCCCAACCGGTTGGCGCCCGAGGATGGCGTCGATGTAGCCGATGACCTTGGGGTGCTCAATGCCTTCGAGCGCCGGCCGGCGTGGCGCGATGCCGGTGGCCACAATCACTTCGTCGAACGCCATGGACTTGAGCAAGGCAGCGTCGACGCGCGTGTTGAGGCGCAGCGTGATGCCCAGCACTTCAATCATGCGCGTGTAGTAGCGCAGGGTCTCATGAAACTCTTCCTTGCCGGGGATGCGCTTGGCCAGGTTGAACTGCCCGCCGATGGCGTCGGCCGCGTCGAACAGCGTCACGCGGTGGCCGCGCTGCGCCGCCACCGTGGCAAAAGCCAGGCCGGCCGGGCCGGCGCCGACCACGGCAATTTTCTTCGGCTGCGTCGTGGGCCGATAGTTCAGCAGGGTCTCGTTGCAGGCGCGCGGGTTGACCAGGCAACTGACCTGTTTGTTGCCGCCAAAGGTGTGGTCCAGGCAAGCCTGGTTGCAGGCGATGCAGGTGTTGATTTCGTCTTCGCGCCCTTGCTCGGCCTTGCGCATCAAATCCGGGTCGGCCAGCATCGGGCGCGCCATCGAGATCAGATCGGCGTCACCGCGCGCCAGCACGGCTTCGGCCACCGATGGCATGTTGATGCGGTTGCTGGTGATCAGCGGCACGCGCAGGCTCTGGCGCAGGCGCCCGGTGACACCGGTGAAGGCGGCGCGCGGCACCATCGTCGCAATCGTCGGCACCGGTGCTTCATGCCAGCAGAAATGCGTGCTGATGATGCTCGCGCCAGCGGCCTCGACCGCCTGCGCCAACTGCACAATCTCGTCGCGCGCCAGGCCGCCTTCGAGCATGTCCATGGCCGAGATGCGAAAGATCAGGATGAAGTCCATGCCAACGGCTTCGCGCACACGGCGCACCACCTCCACCGGGAAGCGCATGCGGTTCTCGAAGCTGCCGCCCCACGCATCGGTGCGCAGGTTGGTGCGCTCCACCAGGAAGGTCGAGATCAGGTAACCGGCTGAGCCGATGATCTCGACGCCGTCGTAGCCGGCCAGCTTGGCCATCAGCGCGCAGCTAACAAAGTCTTCAATTTGCTTCTCGATGCCCGCCGCATCGAGTTCGCGTGGCGTGAACGGGGCGATGCGCGACTTGATGGCAGATGGCGCAACACAATCCGGGTTCGGCGCGATGGCGCCCATGTGCAGGATCTGCATGCAGATCTTCACGTCGGCGTCGGCCACGTGCACAGCATCGGTCACGAGGCGGTGCTGCGCCGCCTCCTGCGGGGTCGAGAGTTTGGCGCCGAAACCGCCCTCGGCGTTGGGCGGAATGCCGCCGGTGATGATCATGCCGACGCCGCCACGCGCGCGCTCGGCGAAGTAAGCACCCAGGCGCTCAAAGCCGTTTTCGGCTTCTTCCAGTCCGGTGTGCATGGAGCCCATCAGCACGCGGTTTTTGAGCCGCGTAAAACCCAGATCGAGCGGTGTGAAAAGCAGGGGGTAGTTTGTGTGGGTCGTCATCATCAATTCGCCTTGGCGGCTCCGTACATCGATCCAATCAAGTCCTTGTATTTCTCATTGACCAGTTTGCGCTTGAGCTTCATGGTGGGGGTCAGTTCTTCATCCTCGGCCGTCAGCTTGTTCTCGATCAAGCGGAATTCCTTGATCTGCTCGACGCGCGCGAATTGCTTGTTGACCTTCTCGATCTCGGCGCCGATCAGGTCCAGCACCTCGCGGCTGCGGCACAGCGAGCGGTAGTCGGAGAACTCGACCTGCGCGTCCTGCGCCCACTGCTCGACGTTCTCATGGTCGATCATGACCAGGCAACTCAGGTAGGCGCGCTTGTCGCCGATCACCACGGCGTCGGTCACGTAGGGGCTGAACTTGAGCTGGTTCTCCCACTCCGAGGGCGTGATGTTCTTGCCGCCAGCGGTGATGATGATGTCCTTGATGCGGTCCGTGATGAAGTAGTAGCCGTCGGCATCAACGCGCCCGGCGTCGCCCGTATGCAGCCAGCCGCCCTCCAGCGTTTCGGCAGTCTTTTCGGGCAGGTTCAGATAACCCATGAAGACGGTGGGGCCGCGCAACTGCAGTTCACCTTCTTCCGAGATGCGCAGCTCCATTGGCGGGAACGGCATGCCGATGCTGCCCGGGCGCCGGCGCGCTGGCGTCAGCGTCGAGCCGCCACCGGACTCGGTCATGCCCCAGGTCTCGCGCAGGTCAATGCCCATCGCGTGGTACCAGCGGATCAGCTCGGGCGAGATCGGCGCCGCGCCGGTGACGCCGACGCGCAAGTTATTCATGCCCATGGCGCGGCGCAGGTTGTTGAGCACCAGCTTGCGCGAGAGCCAGTAGCGCAGGCGCAGCAGTGTGTCGGGTTCCTGCCACTGCTCCTGCGCGCCGGCCCATTGCTGGGCGACGGCGATGGCGCGTGCATAGGCCCACTGCTGCAGGCCCGAGGCTTCCTTGAGCGCAATCATGGTGCTGGAGTAGACCTTCTCCCAGATGCGCGGCACGCCGGCGAAGTAGCTCGGCTGCACTTCGCGCAGGTTCTCGAACACGGTGTCGGGGTTCTCGACGAAGTTGAGAATGTGACCGCTCTGGATCGCCGTGTACTCGCCGCCGATGCGCTCGGCCACGTGGCAAAGCGGCAAAAAGGCAATGCGTTCGCTGCCCGCTGGCAGGTCTTTGAAGATCACGGTATTGGCCATCAGGCAGGACGCCACCAGGTTGGCGTGCGAAAGCATCGCACCCTTCGGTTTGCCTGTCGTGCCCGAGGTGTAGACCAGGATCGCCAGATCAGCCGCACTGCGCGCGCGCAGGCCCTCGGCCACGATGTCGGGGTGCTGTTGCCGGTAGGCCCGGCCGATTTCGAGGAAACGCTCGAAGCTCATGACCTGTGGATCGTCGAGCTTGCGCAAACCTTCCATGTCGAAGACGATGACCTGGCGCAGATCGGGCAGACGCGCGCGCACCTCCAGGTACTTGTCGAGCTGCTCCTCGTCTTCGACAAACAGGAATTGGGTGCGCGAATCGCTGCACAGGTATTCGACCTGCGCCGCCGCATCGGTCGGGTAGATGCCATTGACCACGCCGCCAGCCGTCAGTGCGCCCAGATCGGCCCAGACCCATTCGCGGTTGGTGTTGGACAGCACGGAAGTGACATCGCCCGCCTGCATGCCAAAGCTGCGCAGGGCGGCGGCGACATCGCTGACGATCTCGCCGACCTCGGTCCAGGTGTAAGCGCGCCAGATGCCCAAGTCTTTCTGGCGCATCATGATGGCGCCAGAGCGCGTGCGCACGCCGTGCCAGAACATCTGTGCCAGCGTGGCGTAATCGGGAGAAGTGGTCAATGCAGTGCTCATTGGGGCCATCAGGTTATTCAGGTTGATCTGTCAGCTAGCAAGGGGGGCGCAGGCGCGGCTCAGCGCCAGGTTTTCTTCTTCTTCCAGCGCCGCTCGCCGCGCACGCCGGCTTCCTTCATCCCGAGGTAGAACTCCTGGATGTCTTCCTTCTCGCGTAAGCGCGCGCAGCTGTCTTCCATCACGATGCGGCCGTTCTCCAGCACATAGCCGAAATCGCCGACATTGAGCGCCATGTTGGCGTTCTGCTCGACCAGCAGGATGGTGGTGCCGCGCTCGCGGTTGATGCGCACGACGATCTCGAAGATGTCTTTCGTGAGTTTGGGCGACAGGCCCAGGCTCGGCTCATCGAGCAGCATCAACTGTGGCGCGGCCATCAGCGCCCGCGAGATCGCCAGCATCTGCTGCTGGCCGCCCGAGAGCAGCCCGGCGTGCTGTGCGGCGCGCTCCTGCAGGATCGGGAAGTAGCCGTAGACCACTTCCAGGTCGCGCGCCACGCCGTCCTTGTCGGCCCGCGTGTAAGCGCCCATCAGCAGGTTGTCGCGCACTGAGAGCAGCGGAAACACCTCACGCCCTTCGGGCACATGGCTCAGGCCGCGCTTGACGATCAGCGTCGGGTCCTGCGCCGTGATGTCCTGGCCGTTGAATTCGACCGTGCCGCGCGTCGGGTCCAGAATGCCAGAAATGGTTTTCAGGATGGTGCTCTTGCCCGCGCCGTTGGAGCCCAGCACGGTGGCGATCTCGCCCTTGCGCACTTTCAGGCTGACGCCGCGGATCGCCTTGATCGGGCCGTAGGAGCTCTCGACATTGGCGAGCGCGAGCATGATTTCTGGGCTGATGGTGCTCATGCCGTCCTCCGCAGACTGGCCACATCGTTGACGGTGCCGAGGTAGGCTTCGATCACGGCTGGGTTCTTCTCGACCTCGCCCGGACTGCCCTGGAACAGCACCTCGCCCTGGTTCATCGCCAGCACGCGGTCCGACACATGCGAGACCAGGCTCATGTCGTGTTCGACCATTAGCACGGTGACACCGAGCTCCTGCTGGATGTCCTGAATCCACCAGGCCATATCCTCAGTCTCTTCCACGTTCAGGCCCGATGAAGGTTCGTCCAGCAGCAGCAGCTTCGGCTCGGTGCACAGGGCGCGCGCCAGTTCCACCACCTTGCGCACGCCGTAGGGCAGGCCGGCGACGTGGGAGTCGCGGTAATGCTGGAGCTTGAGCAGGTCGATCACCTCCTCGGCCTTGCGCCGCGCCGCGAGTTCGCTGCGCCGTGCTGAGGGCGTGAAGAACACTTCGGCCAGCAAGCCGCAACTGCGGTGCGTGTGAAAACCGATCAGCAGGTTTTGCAGCACGGTGGCGTATTCGAACAGTTCGATGTTCTGAAAAGTGCGCGCAATGCCGATGACGGCAATGCCATGCGGCGGCAGCGCCGTCAGCAGTTGGCCGTCAAAGCGGATCTCACCGGAGGTCGGCTGGTAGATGCGGCTGATCAGGTTGAAAACCGTGGTCTTGCCAGCGCCGTTGGGGCCGATCAGCGTGAAGACCTCGCCGCGGCGCACGTCGAAGCTGACTTTGTTGACCGCCAGAACGCCACCGAAGCGAACCGAGATGTCCTTGACCGAAAGCAGGATGTCTGTCATGAATGCGTTCTCGTTTATTTTTGCTGTTCGGACTTCTGGAACGATTTCTGCCGCTTGAACATGCCTTTGCGGTAGATCGGGAACAGTTCGAGGTAAGTGCGGACTTTGAGCCAGCGGCCATACAGACCCATCGGCTCAAACAGGACGAAGGCCATCAGCACCAGGCCGAAGACCACCGACTGCAAGCCGGTAGCCTGGCCGATCGCCGGCGGCAGATGGTCTTTCGCCAGCGAGATCAGTTGCGGCATGGTGATGATGAAGATCGCGCCCAAATAAGCGCCGTGCACCGAACCGAGGCCGCCGACCACCACCAGCAGCAGCAACTCAATCGATTGCGCAATGCCGAACTGCTCGGGCGAGATGAAGCGCAGCTTGTGCGCGTACAGGGCGCCGGCGAGGCCGACGATGACGGCCGAGAGCGCGAAGGCCACGGTCTTGTAGCGCGCCAGCTGGATGCCCATGCTTTGGGCCGAAATTTCCGAATCGCGGATGGCGATGAAGGCGCGCCCGGTCGAGGAGCGCAGCAGGTTCAGCACGGCCAGCGTCACCAGCAGTGCGACGGCCAGGCTGAGCCAGTAGAAGGATTCGCTTGAACTCAATTCCCAGCCCCCTATGGCTGGCAGCTTGACCGACATGCCGCTGTTGCCGCCGGTGACCGATTCCCAGCGCGCCAGCGCCTCTTCGACGATGAAGCCAAAGGACAGGGTCGCGATTGCCAGGTACATGCCCTTGATGCGCAGCGCCGGCAGGCCGACGACCACGCCGACGGCGGCCGACAGAAAGCCCGCGGCCAGCATCGAGAGCGGAAACGGCCAGCCCTTGGTTGCCAGATAGGCTTCGGTGTAGGCGCCAACGCCAAAGAAGGCGGCGTGCCCGATTGACGCGAGTCCGGTGTAGCCCGCCAGCAGCATCAGGCCCAGGCCGGCAACGCCGTAAATCAGCACGAAATTGAGTTGCGACAGCCAGTAGGAGGTGGCCCACAGCGGGGCGCTGAGCAGTGCCAGCAGCAGCAGGCCATACCAGAACAACTGGCCGCGGTGCTTGACCAGGTTGATGTCCTGGACGTAATCGGTCTTGAAGATGAAGCGCATGGGTAATCCTCAGACCTTTTTACGAACCTGGCCACCGAACAGTCCGGTCGGCTTGAGCACCAGCATGATCAGCACCACCACGTAGGCGGCGATGTCCTTGAAGCCCTCGGGCAGGTAGAAGCCGGCGAAGGATTCGACGATGCCGATCACCAGACCGCCGACGATGGCGCCGGGCAGGCTGCCAAAGCCGCCGACCACCGCCGCCGGAAAAGCCTTCAGGCCGATGTAGCCCATGTTGGCGTGGACGAAGGTGATGGGCGCCAGCAGCAAGCCGGCCAGCGCCGCCACGGCGGCGGACAGGCCCCAGACCAGGCCGTTCAGGCGTTTGACTGGAATGCCCATGTAGTAGGCAGCGATCTGGTTTTGCGAAGCCGCTTGCATCGCGATGCCGATCTTGCTGTAGCGAAACATCAGGTACAGGCCCAGGCACAGCACAGCGGTGATGACGATGATGGCCAACTGCTCGGCGCTGAGCACCACGCCGGACATGTTCCAGATCACGCCCTTGTACGGAACCTCCAGCGTGTTGGTGTCCGAGCCGATGCCCGGAATCATGGTGATCAGGCCGCGCAGCACATAGCCCAGGCCGATGGTCAGCATGACCACGGTGAACTGCGGCTGCCCGAGGATGGGGCGGATCGCGATGCGTTCGACCAGAAAGCCAAAGCCGCCCATGCCCAGCACCGCGATCAGGGCGGCGGCCCAGAACGGCAGACCGACCATTTTCATTAGCACCAGGCCGGCAAAGGCGCCGAGCATCATCAGTTCGCCCTGCGCGAAGTTCACGGTCTCGGTGGCCTTGTAGATCAGCACGAACCCGAGCGCGATCAGCGCGTAAATGCAGCCGAGCGAGATGCCCGAAATCGTCAGTTGTAGGATCACCAAGTTGTTTTCTCCTGCGCTCGTCGCGCCATCAAACGTGAAAAATCAGTAGGTCAGCGCACCGGTGATGGGTATGAACTTGCCATCCTTCACACGCGTCAGAATGCCGGAGCGCGCGCCCAGGTGTTCATTCGGCGCGAAGGACACCGGCGCTGCTTCGAAAACGCCGGTCCAACCCTTGATCTGCTCAAGCGCGCCCACCAGCGTGTCGACGTTGAGGTTGCGGCCAGCGCGGCGTGCCGCCTCGGCGAACAACTGAACCGACATATAGCCGTAGATCAGACCGTCGTCGGGCTCCTTCTTGTACTTGGCCAGATAGCGCGCGAGCACGCCTTGCAGCGCCGGTGTCTGGGTCTGGGCGTTGATGGCGACGAACTGCGTCATCGCGTACAGACCTTCGACCGCAGCGCCGCCGATCTTGACGACCGCGCTGTTGGCGCCGGCCAGCGTCACCATCATGTCGACGTTCCAGCCCTGCTTCTTGGCTTCGATGCAGGCGCCAGCGGTTTCGCGGATGATGGTGCCGAGCACGATCAGGTCCACATTGGCAGCCTTGAGCTTGGCGATCTGCGAGGCAAAGTCGATGGCACCGCGCTTGTAGCTGGTCTGCTCGACGATCGCCATGTTGTGTACCTTGAGCTGTTCCTCGGTCGCACGCAGCACATTCAGGCCGGTTTCGTCGTCCTGGTACAGGATGCCGACGCGCTTCTTGCCCAGTTTTTCGACCGCATGGCGCACCATGGCGCGCACCTGAATGCCGTAGGGCAGGTTCAAGCCGAACTTGATATGGTGAAACGGCGTGTAGGTGAATTCGGCCGGTGTGCCCGAGAACAGCACCGGCACATTGGCTTCGAGCATCAGCGGCATCGAGGCCTGCACCGGCGCCGAGCCCAGGCAGGCGATCATGGCAAAGACCTTGTCCTGGCCGACCAGCTTCTCGGTGGCCAGCACCGCTTTCTTCGGGTCAAACGCTGTGTCTTCAACGAGCATGCGCAGGTGGCGGCCGTTGATGCCGCCGGCGGCGTTGATGTCGTCCACCGCCAGCAGCATGCCGTCGCGCAGCGGGCTGCCCAGCGCCGCGACCGGGCCGCTCAAGTCCTGGTGCGAGCCGATCAGGATTTCGGTCTCGCTGATGCCCTGGGTGCGGCTTTGCGCGCTGGCGTTGCGGCCAAGCGCCGTCAGTGCAAAGGCACCGGCAGCGCCATGGACGATCAGGTTTCTTCGGTTAAGGCTCATGATGTTTCCCTTGTGGTCGCTAAGTGAATCAGGATGCTATGAATTCGCTGACCGGCAGCCACTTGCCGCCCTGGATGCGGTAAATGCGCATGTCGGTGCCGCCCAGGCGCTTGGTCGCGCTGAAGGTGATGGGCGCAAAGCCGAGTTCGTCGGCCGGGATCTGCAGGCGCTCCATGGCTTCATTGAAGCGCGCTGTCGTCAAGTTAGCACCCGCGCCTTCGAAGCCCTTGAGAACCCAGCCGGCACTGGCATAAGCACCCGACGCATACTGGCCCGGCTCCTCGCCGTATTTGGCCTTGTAGGCGGCAAACCATTTCTTCATGCCTTCGGTCGGGCCGGCGGCATCGGGCGGCAGATTGAGGCCGACCGCCATCAGCCCTTCCATGGCATCGCCGCCGAGCTTGGGTACCTGCGCCGAGAAGGCGGCAGCGGAACTGATGAAGTCGGGGTTGTAGCCCAGCTTCCTGGCCTCGGCCAGCGTGGCCACGGTCTCGCGCGCCGTTGTGCCCAGCAGCACGGAGTCGCAACCGGCGCTCTTGAGGCGTGCCACCTGCGATGAAAAATCGGTGGCGCCGCGCTTGTAGGTGGTGCGCTCAAGCAGGTTGATCTTCTGCGCCGTGGCCTCGGCATTGATGCCGCGCATCAGGTCTTGCCCGAAATCGTCATCCTGCACCAGCGAACAGAACTTGCGCTCGGCGCGCGCCTTGATCAGAAAGCGCATCATGACCCGGCCCATGCCGTTGTAGGGCGGCGCATGCGCGAACTTCAGCGGCGACGGCGGATCGTAGGCCAGCGGTGAGGCGGCGTTCGGAAAAGCGTGGATAACGCCGGCTTCGAGAAAGATCGGCAGCGTGGTGACGGCGACGGCCGTGCCCATGGTGCCCAGGGCCATGAAGATGTGGTCGCTCTGCACCAGCTTCTGCGCCGCCATCATGCCCTTCTTGGTGTCGTAGCCCGAGTCCTCGACGATCAGGCGGATCTTGCGCCCGGCCACACCACCTGCGGCATTGGCTTCGTCAAAGTGCATACGCAGGCCGTTGATCACTTCCTTGCTGAAGGCCACCACCGGACCCGACATATCCTGCACCGTGCCGATCAGGATTTCATTGGCCGTCACGCCGTTGACCGCCTGTGCCTGGACCGTCGGCGCAGCCAGTAGCGCGCCGGCCAATGCCAGAACGCCCGGAATGCTGTTGCGGATACAAGTTTTCATTTGATCTTCCTGTGAATAAGCATGAACCGAAAAGAAAGCATGCTGCGCAGCGCCCAAGCAAAGGCATGCTGTTGGCATGGTAGGTGCACCCCCGCAATGGTTCTTGCGACTAGTGGCTACGGCTACTAGGGGTTTCCACTACTCGGGGGGCTTTGCTTTAGCTGTGATCTGCCAGCCTGATGTTGAACGCCACGTCATCCGCTTGCCTGAATAACACATTACTTGCAAAAAAGTAATGTGAATATTAAAATTCACCCAATGAATCAGTCTGATCGCATCCTTGAACTGGCCAGGCACCAGCGCGTGCTGAGGGCTGCGGATGTGCGCCAGAAAGGCTGGCAGTCCCAACTGCTGCAGAGTCTGCACCAGGCAGGCAAGCTGCGACGGGTTGCCCGTGGCCTGTACAGCCTTCCCGATGCTGAGCTCACCGAGCACCAAGGTGCACTGGAAGTTTGCCAACGCGTGCCCAAGGCGGTGCTGTGCCTGCTATCCGCTCTGCAATTCCATGAGCTTGGCACACAAATGCCCCACGAAGTCTGGATTGCGCTGCCGGAAGGCACACAGACTCCGGCGCTGGGCCACCCACCCGTGCGTGTTGCTCGGCTGCGCGGCGCCGCCTACAGCGAGGGCATCGAGACCATGGCATCGCAAGGCGTTTCGATCCGTGTCTATAGCGCAGCCAAAACGGTGACCGACTGCTTCAAGTTTCGCAACAAGATCGGCCTTGATGTGGCACTGGAAGCCCTGAAGGACGCATGGCGCAAGCGCAAGATCACCATGGCCGAGCTCAAGCACTTCGCCAGGATCAACCGGGTTGAAAAAGTGATGCAACCCTATCTGGAGGCGGTGGTCGCATGAGCAGCAATCTGCCGGCGTCCATCCTTGCCCGGCTGCTGAGCTTGGCCAAGGCCCGAGGCGAAGATTACAGCTTGCTCTTGAACCGTTTCGCTCTGGAGCGGCTTTTGTGCCGCGTCAGCCTCTCGCCGCACGCTGACCGTCTTCTACTCAAAGGCGCTTTGCTCTTTGCGCTTTGGTACGAGGCTGCGCACCGCCCCACGCGCGACGCTGACCTGCTCGGCCTTGGCCCCGATGATGCCGAAAACCTGATCGCATACTTTCGTGACATCGCAGCCATGGACTTGGGCGACGGCATTGTTTTCGATCCCTTATCTGTCCGTGCTGACAGCATCCGGGACGACAACAGCTACGGCGGCACCCGTATACGTCAAGTTCTCCACCAAGGTCGCAGGCCTTGCGGCAGACAAATTCGACCGCCTGCTAGCTGCTGGGTATTTCCAACTCGCCAAAGCGAAGCCTGTGGCCGACTTCTACGAAGTCGCGCCTGACTTCAAAGCTAGCGTGCGCAAATTTCTCACGGACGGGTACCCCGACGGCAGGATGAAGAAGTTCATCGCTCATCTGCGATGAGACGCCGGTCTCCTCGGTGGTATCCGCATCGTCACCAGGTTCGATGACAGATGGATTGACAGTGGCCGTATTCTGGCTGTGGGGCCGTGGCAAATGGCCGCAATTCGGCGACGCATTGACTGACAGCCCCTAGTCGAACGGTGTGCAGTGATTATCGAAATCGACGCCACATTGCGACCGACACGGACTGAGGTGAATGTCGGGTAACGAGCGAGCATTTTGTGCAACTCTATGTCGGCTCCCGCTGCGTTGCTGCTACACAATTTTCTGCAAAACAGCCATTCCGAATCCCTGGTTGAAGGCTACAGCTTGTGCGCGCCAGTCAACTTCGCAAGTGACTTGTGAAAGGTGGCCAGCGGCAGGTGTCCGGCCTTGCGGGCAATCTCAAGGACCAGGCAATCCGAAAACCCCAGCGCTGGCTTGGCACGAAATTGGGCCAGTGCGGCGCTCACCACATCGGCGTCCTGCAGAACAAGGTGCTCGTGGACCAGCAGCAGGTCCAGGGCCGCGATCAATTGCTTTGGACTGCGCTCGTACATGGCATCGAGCACCCCGATTGCTTCGGCCAGTACCAGTTGTGAAATCCATGAGCCCTTGGCAACGGCCTGGTCTGCCGCAAGCGCCTGCCTGGCATCGTCGCGCGCCAAAAGGCGCACCAACACGTTGGTGTCAATCGCGAGCATGACGCTTTTGCATGCGCTGGCGAATACCTTGCTTGAGTTCGCCCAGGTCTTGGCGGCTCCGGTACCCGGCGGGCCATCTGAAAACAGGGCTTGATGCACTTCGTCCGTGCTGTGCCGTTTGGCGCTGTCCACCACGACTCTTTCGCCTTCCTGGGTCCACACCAGAACCGAGCCCGGAATCAGGTGCAGAAAGTTGCGCACCGACGCCGGCACCGATACCTGCCCTTGCGATGTGAGTTTGGATTGAACTTTTTCCATGCGCCCATGCTATCGCGTTACCGGGGAAATGGATGAATGCTGAAGCGGCCGTCAAAACAGGAAATAGCGCTGCGTCATCGGCAAGCTGGTCGCCGCTTCGCAGGTCAGCAGTTGGCCGTCAGCGCGCACGCTGTAGGTCTGGGCGTCGATCTCCATTTTGGGTAAATAGTTGTTGTGCACCATGTGCTGCTTGCGCACGGCGCGGATGTTGTGCACGGCGCTCAAGGTCTTGGACAGGCCGAAGCGCTGGCCGATGCCGGCGTTGAGACCGGCTTGCGAAATAAAGGTCAGCGAGCCGCGTGTGAGCGCGCCGCCATAGGCGCCGAACATGGGGCGGTAGTGCACCGGCTGCGGTGTCGGAATGGAGGCGTTGGGGTCGCCCATGGCGGCCATTGCGATGAAACCACCCTTGAGGATCAGCGCCGGCTTGACACCGAAGAAGGCCGGCTTCCAGACCACCAGATCGGCCCACTTGCCGACCTCAATGCTGCCGACCTCGTGGCTGATGCCGTGCGCAATCGCCGGGTTGATCGTGTACTTGGCAACATAGCGCTTGGCGCGGAAGTTGTCGTTGCGCGCATTGTCCTCAGCCAGCTTGCCGCGCTGGCCTTTCATCTTGTGCGCGGTCTGCCAGCAGCGCAGGATCACCTCGCCAACGCGGCCCATCGCCTGCGAATCCGAGCTGAACATGCTGATCGCGCCAAGGTCGTGCAGCACGTCTTCGGCGGCAATGGTTTCCTTGCGGATGCGGCTCTCGGCAAAAGCCAGGTCTTCGGCAATGCCGGCGTCGAGGTGGTGGCAGACCATCAGCATGTCCACATGCTCGTCGAGCGTGTTGACGGTGTAGGGCATGGTTGGGTTGGTGGAGGAGGGCAGGAAGTTGGCCTCACCGACCACGCGCAGGATGTCCGGCGCATGACCGCCGCCCGCGCCTTCGGTGTGGAAGGCGCACAGGCTGCGCCCCTTAGTGGCGGCAATGGTGTTCTCGACAAAACCGGATTCGTTGAGCGTGTCGGAGTGGATCGCCACCTGCACGTCGTTGGCTTCGGCCACGTCCAGGCAGTTGCTGATCGTCGCTGGCGTTGTGCCCCAGTCTTCATGCAGCTTGAGACCGATGACACCGGCCTCGACCTGCTCCTGCAGCGCCGCTGGCAGGCTGGCGTTGCCCTTGCCGAGAAAGCCCAGGTTCATCGGAAAGGCGTCTGCCGCCTGCAGCATGCGCTCGATGTTCCAGGGGCCGGGCGTACAGGTGGTGGCAAAGGTGCCAGTGGCCGGACCGGTGCCGCCGCCCATCATGGTGGTGACGCCGCTGGCCAGCGCTTCCTCGATCTGTTGCGGGCAGATGAAGTGGATGTGCGAATCGATACCGCCAGCGGTGACGATGTTGCCCTCGCAACTGATCACTTCGGTGCCAGGGCCGATGATGATGTCAACACCGCTTTGCACATCCGGGTTGCCGGCCTTGCCGATGGCGACGATGCGCCCGCCCTTGAGGCCGATGTCGGCCTTCACGATGCCCCAGTGATCCAGGATCAGTGCATTGGTCATCACGCAATCCACAGCGCCCTCAGAGCGCATACGCTGCGATTGCGCCATGCCGTCACGTATCGTCTTGCCGCCGCCGAACTTGACTTCCTCGCCGTAGCCGCCGGCACGCAGCGTGAAGTCCTGTTCGACTTCGATCAGCAGGTCGGTGTCGGCCAGGCGCACACGGTCGCCCACGGTCGGTCCAAAGATCTCGGCGTAAGCCTGGCGGCCGATGGTGGCCATCAGAGTTTCCCCTGCGTCAGCGCGCGAAAGCCATAGACAAAGCGGTCACCGGAATAGTCCACCAGTTCCACCGTGCGCTGCTGCCCCGGTTCGAAGCGCACCGCCGCGCCCGAAGCAATATTCAGCCGCATGCCGCGCGCGGCGCTGCGGTCGAAAGTCAAGGCGCCGTTGGTCTCGGCAAAGTGGTAATGCGAGCCGACCTGGATCGGGCGCTCGGCGCTGTTTTGTACGACCAGGGTGATGGTGCGCCGCCCTGGGTTGAGCGTGTGATCGGGGCCGTTGGTGATGATTTCGCCAGGGGTCATGTTAGACAATCGGTTGGTGCACGGTGACGAGCTTGGTGCCGTCGGGGAAGGTGGCTTCGACCTGGATGTCGGGGACCATCTCGGCGATGCCGTCCATCACGTCGGCGCGCGTCAGGATGGTTCGGCCCAGGCTCATCAGTTGTGCCACGGTCTTGCCGTCGCGCGCGCCTTCCATCACGGCCGCGCTGATCAGCGCCAGCGCCTCCGGGTAATTGAGCTTGAGGCCACGCGCCTGGCGCCGCTCGGCCAGCAGGGCGGCGGTGAAGATCAGCAACTTGTCTTTTTCGCGGGGTGTGAGTTCCATGCTTGGGGCAATGCAATTGCCGTGCCGTGGCATGGAATGTGCACCACAACGGTGTGACCTCCGACGCCCAAGCTCCTTCCCCACCCGAGGCCCTGCAACGCATCACGCTGGTCCGGCGCGACTACAACGCCTGGGTCGCGAGCGAGACCATGGAAGACTACGCGCTGCGCTTTGCGCCGCAGCGCTTTCGCAAATGGTCGGAGTGGCGCGTCGCCAACACCGCTTTCGGGGCGGCATCCTTCCTGATTCTGGAGGCGGTTGGCGCCACGCTGCTGGTGCAGTACGGCTTTGCCAACGCATTCTGGGCCATCCTCGCAACCGGCCTGATCATCTTTCTGGCCGGTCTGCCGATCAGCATCTATGCCGCGCGCTATGGCGTCGACATGGACCTGCTGACGCGCGGCGCCGGCTTTGGCTACATCGGCTCGACCATCACCTCGCTGATCTACGCCTCTTTTACCTTCATCTTCTTTGCGCTGGAGGCCGCTGTCATGGCCTACGCGCTGGAGCTCGCACTCGGCATCCCGCCGAGCTGGGGTTATCTGCTGTGCGCATTGGTCGTGATTCCGCTGGTCACGCATGGGGTTTCCACCATCAGCCGCCTGCAGGTCTGGACGCAGCCGCTGTGGCTCTTGCTGCTGGTCGTTCCCTATGTCGCGGTGTTCATGCAAGATCCGAGTGCATTAGCCGGCGTGCTGCACTACAAAGGGGAACGTGGCAATACCGCCGGTTTCGGTCTGCCCCTGTTTGGTGCCGCACTCACGGTCGGCATTGCGCTGATGACGCAGATGGGCGAACAGGCCGATTACCTGCGCTTCATGCCCGAGCGCACGCCAGCCACGCGCTGGCGCTGGTGGCTTGGCGTGCTGGTCGGTGGACCGGGCTGGGTGGTTCCGGGCGTGCTCAAGATGCTGGGCGGCGCGCTGCTGGCTTATCTGGCCATCAGCCATGCCGTGCCGACCGATCGCGCCGTGGACCCGAACCAGATGTACCTGGCTGCCTATGAGTACGTGTTCCCGCATTACGGCTGGGCGGTGGCGGCCACTGCGTTGCTGGTGGTCATTTCGCAGCTCAAGATCAACGTCACCAATGCCTATGCCGGGTCGCTCGCCTGGTCCAATTTTTTCTCGCGCTTGACGCACAGCCATCCGGGGCGCGTGGTCTGGGTTGTCTTCAACACGCTGATTGCCTTCATGCTGATGGAGATGGATGTGTTCCAGGCGCTGGGCGATGTGCTCGGCCTGTACTCCAACATCGCCATCGCCTGGATGATGGCGGTGGTGGCAGACCTGGTCATCAACAAACCGCTCGGCCTCTCGCCCAAGGGCATCGAGTTCAAGCGCGCCCACCTGTACGACATCAACCCGGTCGGTGTCGGCGCCATGGCGCTGGCCTCCATCCTGTCGGTCACGGCGCACCTGGGTTTCTTCGGCGAACTGGCGCAGGCGTTCTCGGCGCTGATCGCGCTGGGCACCGCCTTTGTTGCCGCGCCACTGATTGCCTGGGCCACGAAAGGCAAGTACTACATTGCAAGAGCGGCCAAAGCCAGTGCGTCAGCGCGGCACGGACTTCAGCGTTGCGTTATCTGTGAGCGCGAGTACGAAGGCCCGGACATGGCGCATTGTCCGGCTTACCAGGGCGCCATCTGTTCGCTGTGCTGCACGCTGGACGCGCGCTGCGGTGACATGTGCAAGCCGCAGGCCAGCCTGTCGTCGCAGTGGTCGGCCACGCTGCACTGGCTGTTGCCACGGCGCCTGTGGTCGTATCTGGACAACGGCCTGGGTTACTTCCTGCTGCTGATGCTGGTGATCGCGCCGTTGTTGGCCTGTGTCTTCGGCCTGCTCTATCACCAGGAGTTGCGGACATTGGCACAGGCCGTCGGCGATATTGACCTGCTGCAGGCGCAGATGCTGGAAGCGCCGCGCCTGGCGCTGCGCTCGGGCTTTCTCAAGGCCTATCTGGCATTGATGCTGATTGCCGGCCTGGTGGCCTGGTGGGTGGTGCTGGCACACAAGAGCCGTCAGGTGGCGCAGGAGGAATCGAACCGGCAAACGCATTTGCTGATGCAGGAGATCGACTCGCACCATCAGACCGATCAGGCGCTGCAAAGCGCCCGTCTGGTGGCCGAGCAGGCGCGCCAGGCCGCCGACCAGGCGAACCAGGCCAAGAGCCGCTACATCAGCGCCATCAGCCACGAATTGCGCACGCCGCTCAACAGCATCCTCGGTTATGCGCAACTGATGGGCGAGGATGCCTCGATACCGGCGCATCGCAAGCAGGCGGTCAGCGTGATCAAGCGCGGCGGCGAGCATCTGCTTTCGCTGATCGAAGGCACGCTCGACATCGCGCACATCGAAAGCGGGCGCCTGACGCTGGTGCAAAAGCCGATGCAATTTGCCGACTTCGTGCAGGAGATCGCCAGCCTGTTCGAGCTCGAAGCGCAGGCCAAAGGCCTGGTCTTTCACTACCACGAAGAAAACGCGTTGCCGGCCGTCGTACGTGCCGACGAGAAGCGCGTGCGCCAGATCCTGATCAACCTGCTGGGCAACGCCATCAAGTTCACCAGCCAGGGCCAGGTCAGCCTGCGCATCCGCTACGCGCGCGAGATGGCCTTGATCGCCATCGAGGACAGCGGACCGGGTTTGTCGGCCGAGCAGCAGGCGCGCATCTTCGAGCCCTTCACGCGTGCCAACACGCCCGGTGCGCCAGCGCCCGGCTCGGGCCTCGGCCTGACGATTGCCAAGATGCTGACCGACCTGATGGGCGGCGAACTCAGCGTCAGCAGCACGCCGGGCATCGGCTCGATCTTCAAAGTCAAGCTGTTCCTGCCCGAGGTCCACGGCGCCGCCGGCGCGGCCGTGCAGCGGCGCCGCGCCGCAGCGTCCACGCCGCGCCTGGCCTATGCCGGCATACGCCGGCGTGTGCTGGTCGTAGACAACGAGGAAGCGGATCGCGAACTGCTGGTCAATCTGCTGCAGCCGCTGGGCTTTGAATTGCGCACCGCCGCCAGCGGCCATGACTGTTTGGATTTGCTAGCCAGCGCGTATCGACCCGATGTGATTTTGATGGACCTGGCCATGCCCGGCATCGACGGCTGGGAAACGATACGCCGCCTGCGCAAGATCGAGGACGAGACATCGCGACCGAAGGCGCAGATTGCCATCGTGTCGGCCAATGCCTTTGACCAGGCTCTGGAGAACGACGTCGGCATCCCGAGAGAGGACTTCATCCTCAAACCGCTGCGCCACTCTGAACTGCTGGACTGGCTGGAACGCCGTCTTGCCATCGAGTGGCTGAGCGCGGCCCCTATTGCCGCGCCGGCCATAGCGCCGCAGTCAGCCGAACTGGTCTACCCGGCGCGAGCGCAACTCGACGCGCTGCGCGAAGTGGTAAGCCTGGGCTACTACCGTGGCATCATGAACCAGCTCGACGCCATCGAATCCGCACAGCCGGCCAGCGCTGCCTTCGTGGCCAGTCTGCGCAGCCTGGCCAAACAGTTCCAGTTCGAGGCCATGGGCCAGCTATTGAACGTAGCCGTCGATGAAAACTAGCCCGCCGCCCAAGCCCCTGGACCTGACGCTGGACCGCGCCAACAGTGACGTCGTGCTGATCGTGGACGACGTGCCCGACAACCTCTCGGTGCTGCACGACGCGCTCGATGAATCAGGCTACACCGTGCTGCTGGCCATCAACGGTGAAGCGGCGCTGGCGCGCGCGGCGCAGGCGCTGCCCGACATCGTGCTGCTCGACGCCATGATGCCCGGCATGGATGGCTTCGAGGTGGCAAGGCGCCTGAAGGCGGCGCCGCAGACCGCGCACATCCCGATCATCTTCATGACCGGCCTGACCGAGACCGAGTACCTGGTGGCCGCGCTTGACGCCGGTGGCGTCGACTACGTTACAAAGCCGATCAAACCGAAAGAAGTACTGGCGCGCATGCAGGTGCATCTGCAGGGCGCGCGTGAACGGCGCCAGGCGCGCAACGCGCTCGACGCCTTCGGCTTCGCCAGCATCACGGTGCGTGCCAGCGACGGCAAGCTGATGTGGCAGACAGCGCTGGCGCGCGACCTGCTGCTGCGCTACTACGGCAGCGAAGCGCCGCAGACGCCAGCACCGGTGCTGAGCTGGTTGCGCCGCCACGTGGCCGACGCAGTGGCCCTGATCGAGCCGCCGCGCCTGAGCATCGAACTCGGCCCCAAGCGCCTGACCTTCCGCCTGCACCAGCAGATCGGTGATTCGGAGGGCGGCGGCGACTGGCTCATCATCATGCGCGAGCAGTCCGACGAGAGCGTGATCGAAGCCATCGCCCTGTGCTTCAAGCTCACGCCGCGGGAGGCCGAGGTGCTGTACTGGGTGGTCAAGGGCAAGATCAACCGCGACATCGGTGATATTCTGGGCAGTAGCCCGATGACCGTGAAGAAGCACCTGGAGCGCGTCTTCGCCAAGCTCGGCGTCGAGACCCGCACGGCGGCCGCCGGCATGGCGATGAGCCGCATCCGGCAGTTGCATCCGCAGTTTGAGGGCTAGCATTCATCGTCTTCATTGCGTTTCTGGTTTGTCATGGCGGGCCCGAATTGTCATTGCGGGCTTGACCCGCAATCCATGATTCGCGTGGCACTGGATCCCGGGTCGAGCCCGGGATGACAACTGCGTGGCCCGGGATAACGGCGCAAGCCTTTGTGCGCGTCATGATTTTTGGAAGGCTCAATACAACATGGGGACTGAATGATCGAAACCACCACCATCCTGGAAGCCGACAACCTGTGCTTCGCCTACCCGCAGCGCGCGCTGTTCACGAACTGGTCGGCGCGCATAGCGCCCGGCGTCACGCTGCTGCGTGGCGATGATGGCAGCGGCAAAACCACGCTCTTGCGTCTGCTCGCCGGTCAACTGAGCGCCGACGCCGGCAAACTCAGCATCAATCGCATCGCGTTGAGAGAACAGCCCGCTGCTTACCGGCGCCAGGTGTTCTGGATCGATCCGCGCACCACACAATTCGACGCCATCACGGCGCTCGCTTGCTTCGAGTCGCTGCGCAATCAGTACCCGACTCTGGATGCCGCGCTGCTGGATGAACTTGCCGATGGCCTGGGCCTGAGGCCGCACCTGGCGAAACCGCTCTACATGCTCTCCACGGGCTCCAAGCGCAAGGTCTGGCTGGCAGCGGCCTTCGCCTCGGGCGCAGCCGTGACGCTGCTCGATGATCCTTTCGCCGCGCTCGACACGGGTTCCATTGGTTTCGTGCTGGAACTGCTGGCCGAAGCCGCGCAACACCCACAGCGCGCCTGGGTCATGGCGCACTACGAGGCGCCACCCGGTGTGGCGTTGGCGCAGGTGATTGAGCTGGGCGAGTGAGAGCCTGGGAATCGGTGGCTTGGCAGACAAAGGGATGGAATTTGTTTCCATAATAGAAACAAATCTCCTCACTTCTAACTGACAATGACGGCTGCTAACGTATCAACTGCAATACGCCCCACCCGATGCCCGCACCAGCCTCCAAAAAGACATGGCCCGCTCTGTCATCTTTGACAGGCATGAAGGCGCTGGGCATTCGGTGGCACCTTGCCGGGCTGGTTGTTGGCTGCATACTGCCCATGGCTGCCGTGTCGGTGTTTCTGATTCTGAATTACTACGAGCTCGAACGAAATCAATTGACGGTCAGCGCCACTGCGCGAGCACGGGCACTGACCGTCATGCTGGATCAGGACATTGCCAGAACAGAAGCGGCCTTGCGTGTTCTGGGAACCTCACATCGCCTGGCCACCGGTGACCTGAGCGGCTTCGGTGACAGGGCGCTTGAAGCCCTGCAGAACATCCATGCTGAAAATATCATCGTCTGGGGTGCCGATGGAAAGCTGTTGCTCACAACGAGTCAGTCGCAGTTTGAATCGCCAGTCAGGCCCGAGATCCCGCCAGCATTGAAACCCATCCTGGACAAGGGTGAATCGGGCGTATCCGACATGTTTGTTGATCCGGTCACGGGCCATACCGTTTTCTCGGTTGTGATGCCGGTCAAGCGCGACGGGGAGATCGTCTATACGCTCGCCGCCAGCGTTATGCCGCTTCAGATTGCGCAGTTATTGACCGAGCAGGGCTTTCCCGGCAGCTGGCGCGCCAACATTGTGGACAGCTCGGGCAGTATTGTCGTGCGTTCGCACGACATCGAGAAGTTTAAGGGGCGCAAGCTCAGTGCTGCGCTGCTGCAGAGCATGAAGACCGCGTCGGTGGGCAGTGAGGAAGGAAGCACGCTGGACGGGATTAAGGTACTGACGGTTTTCAGCAAGTCAGCAGCGACGCATTGGGGCATTGTCCTGGGGATACCCCGCGATGATCTGACGGCAAGACTCAATCGCACTTTGACCTGGTTGATTGGATCAAGCCTTGCCGCCTTGCTGATCGGCATTGCCTGGGCCCGGCATTTTGGTGGGCGCGTTGCCGATTCGGTGAAGGCACTGATCAAGCCGGCCAGAGCGCTCGGTTCGGGCGAGGCGATCAAAATTCCCCGCTTGCACTTCGAAGAGGCCAATAAGCTCCGGGAAGCACTGCTTGACGCGGCCAGCGCACTGGCGCAAAGCGACTATCGGGCGCATCACGATGGGCTGACCGGCTTGGCCAATCGGACCCTGTTTGAAACCATTGTTAATGGGCAGTTGGCGCTGTGCCGACGCAACCAGACCAAGCTGGCGATTCTGTACATCGATCTCGATGGCTTCAAAGCGGTCAATGACCAACATGGGCACGATGTGGGTGACCAACTCCTGTGCGAAGTGGCCAGACGGATAAGGGAAGTCATCCGGCAATCAGATATCGCAGCCCGACTGGGCGGAGATGAATTTGCCGTGGCATTGATTGACGCCGACTTTGCCAGCGCCCGGGTATTCGGTAGCCATCTGATCGATACGCTCTCGCAGGTTTATCAGTTCGGCGAAGTGCAAGCATTGATCGCCGCCAGCATCGGTGTAGCAGGCTATCCGGATTCAGCGGCTGACGTCGAGACGCTACTGATCCGCGCCGACCGCGCCATGTACCGGGCGAAGGAACTGGGCAAGGGGCGGCTGGTTGTGGCGTGAGTCGCCAGTCGTTACTGAACCGTCATCCGAAACTGCTCCACCCGCGCCAGAAAGGCCGGCGGCACCGGCGTGATCTTGCGCCCCTCGCGGATGACGAAGACGATGCCGATCTTGCCCAGCGCTACCTCGCGCCCGGTCGTCGCCTCGCTCATGCGGAACTGCAGGTCGAAGCCGTATTTGTTGAAGTCGGCCGGATTCATCTCAACGCGCATGGTCTCGCCATGAAAGCCTTCGGACTTGTACTGCGCCACGATGTCCGCCACCACAATCAGCGCACCCTCGACACCGGATTCGAAGTAACCCAGCGCCTTGAAGAAGCGCACCCGCGCTTCGGACGCCAGCGTCAGCAACTGCGCATTGTCCAGATGCCCGCCCTGGTTGACGTGGCTGATGTAGATCTGCATCTCGGTGGCAAACGGGTAACTGGCGGCTGGGGTAAGCTGGATGCGGGGCATGGGGCTGGTGTGGATTTGGAAAGGGCTAATCGTAGCTGCTGATTTCAGGTGAGGCTGGCTTTGCGGATTGTGCCGAGGGTAGTGTCGGGAATACGACGAAGCGCGCATGATGGTACCGGGCTACATCGGCTTGCGCATCATGGCTGTCGTGTTCGTGGATCGCCCACCAGACCAACCGGTCGAGCGTCGCATCATCAGTTTGAGAAAAGCCCACCGTCGAGAGGTGAAACGATATGCCGAAACTTGAAGTGGGAACCATTCTGCCGACACCGGCCGAGGATGCCGCCATAACCGCTGTAGCCAAGTCAGACCCAAACGCCGTACCGTTTACGGACGCGCAGTGGACGCAAGTGAAGCCACTGGTACGCCGGGGTCGGCCGCTTGGCAGTGGCACCAAAACGCAAATCACATTGCGCCTGGATACCGATGCGCTGGAAGAATTCAAGACCACAGGAGATGGCTGGCAAACCCGCATCAACGACTTGTTCAGGGCCAACGCCTGAATGCCACGCTTGGATTTCTGATTTGCAGCGCAATGTACATCTCTACAACAATTATGTCGATCCTCAGATACTGAAGGCAGATGCTTCCGATTGGCTCGCAGTCTTCTCCACCAGGCCCGGATTCGGGCTGCAGCAACTTTACCTGTCGAGTTCGACGGATGGCAATACCTGGACTGTCGATTCCACGCCGCTCGCCTCAGTCAGCGGAAGGAACATTGTTGACCCGACGTCGGTGCGTCTTGGTTCCAAGACCTTTCGCCTTGACTACTCCGTCAGTGCGGGCACGAACCCATTCACAGGACCCTTCACTCTGCAGAGCGGAGTGCTGACGATGCCCTGACCTGGGCCCTCAAGAATCTGCCGGTCTCTGGCAGTGCGAAGATCCGGGTCGATTAGGGCAGCGGTCCAAACAGCTTTACCGCATTCTCAAAGGCGATCTTCTTCGCCACCGTTGCCGGCAGGCTGCCCAGCATTCTCCGCATCTTTTGGAAGTGGCGCTCGTAACTCTCCGGGTCGTTCCAGCCGAACATGAAATCGTCGCCAATCATGAAACGATCCGGCATATCTTCCAGCAATGCCGCCCAGTCGTCGTAGAGACGCCCCTGCAGATCGGTGATCGGTTCCAGATGTCCCCATTCCTCGGGATTGCGAAAAGCGCGCAGGTTCATCATCAATCCGGGATAAGCCTGCAACAAGGCGCGCGCATTTCTCGCTGTCGTCAGGCAGGTGTGCGAACAAATCAGGCGAAGCCCAGGCGCGCGCTCAAATAAGGAGTCGATGGTGGCAAATACTTCCGCTTGATGGGGCGCCATATTCGGCTCGCGCGACTCAGCGTGCAAGTCCAGAGGAAGACCGGCCTTGGCGGCCACCTCGCCAATCGCCAGCAAAGGCGGATAGGCCGCTGGCAGCTTGATCACTGCTTGTTGTCGCACCTTCGCAAAATGAAACAGGCCGATCTCTCCCACTCCTGCACACCCGCCCCCGTTCAAGTCGGTCGTCAGACGCTCCATTTGTGACACGCTGTCCCCGGGCAATTTTCCGGACAAAGCAGCGTCATACATCCAATGCGTCAGGTAATCGCTGCCGCACATGGCTAATACCCGGCCAGCCGATGCTTTTCTTAGCGCTTCCCTTTTTCCCCTGACGGCGGCATCGTTATTCACGGCGGCGTTGGGCGTAGGCAGCAGAATGATGCGGGAGACATCGGCTCTTTCGAGAATGGCGAGGATGTCAGGATTTCCGTAGGCGGTCATCTTCCCCTTCGGGGCGACGAGGTGGGAATGGGTGTCAATGAGAGGCCCGCGATAGGGCTCGCCCAAGGGTCGTACATGTCGTTCGGGATCGGAGCGCCCGAGATCGATGGCCAAGGGTTCGGCTACCGCGCCTGCGATAAACAGACATGACCAAACCAGCACCAAAAAAAATCGCAACCTCGATGCCACCATTTTCTCTAGGAAGAACCGACTCATTTGTCACCCTCTCAGACTAGCGGCACGGATAGGCATTTCAAGCGCATGCGGCCAAGTATCGCACTGTGGAACTGCCCTCGATCCGCGTGAAGACCCTGGATTCTCAGCTGTGCCTGCCAGGTCCACCACCACGAGTTCTCTCCAGGAGAGTTGTTTCCGATGACCTGGTACGCCACACGCAAGCTTCCTGGAATCCGACCAGGACGCACCAGGAAGTCGCCGAATCAATCTGTAGCCCAAGGGCCTTATCGGTTAGCTATGGCGGCACCAGTGCGCTTACCGGCTGTTCTCGACGGTCTGGTGGGACATACGAAGCTGACCACGACAGCCCATTCGTTACCAGGGCCGGTCGGACGCGGTGAGCGTCTCAAAAATGTCGGCCAGTGCCATGATGCGCATTGGCACGCTCAACTCGGCCTCCTTGAGCATGCGCGGGTATCCGGTGCCGAGCAGTTCGCTCGGTTGTTGATGGTCAAAAGTAAACGACTGGCCCAGCGAATTTTCTGAACCCGTTTAGCAGCGGAAGAAGTCATCCGTTCTTCGGTCACTCGACGATTTCCTGCGACCATGCAATTCAGGCGCACAATCCGAAGTGAGACTCGAAAAGAGCAAAGACCACCCAACCCGAGAATCGCCATGAAAGCAGGACAATTCGGGCCGCAGTTGAGTTTGATGGAGGAACTCAAGGCGACGACCTTAGCGGCGCATAGCCGTTTGCAGGCGGCGCCCTTCTTCTCCGCGCTGGCGGCTTGCCAGTTCCCGCTGGCATCCTATGTGGGGCAACTGCGCGCCTTGGCGTTGATTCACGGGGTGCTGGAGCAAACGTTGGCCGAGTGCGCGGATGACCGGGTTGCCTCGGTTTGGCGGGGCGATATGTGCAAGCTGCCGCAGCTCGAACTGGACCTGCGCTATTTTGAGCCACGCAGCGTGGCCGATATCAAGGAGGCGGTGCAAGCCGCACAACAGG
This sequence comes from uncultured beta proteobacterium, assembly GCA_903920695.1. GTDB lineage: Bacteria > Pseudomonadota > Gammaproteobacteria > Burkholderiales > Burkholderiaceae_C > Rhodoferax. The sequence continues at coordinate 4,892 of CAIXNB010000183.1, read as the reverse complement.
TGGTCAAAACCGTTCGCCTGCAATCGATGGAGCAACCGCTCTCGCTGCTGGGTTTCGTCTATGTGCTCGAAGGAGCCACCTTGGGCGCGCGCGTGTTGCGACCGCTGGTCGCGCGTGCCTTCCTGCTTGCAGGCGAGGACGGTCTGTCTTACCTCAACAGTTATGGCACGGCGGTGCCACAGCGCTGGGCACAGTTTCAATTGCGCATGAACACGCTGCAGCTCGGTGCCGCAGAACGTGAGCAAATCAATCAAACCGCCAATGAATTTTTTGCCAGTCTCGAAACTGTCTTTCTGGCCCTCTATCCGTTTCAACCAGAGTCCAGAATCTTTGCCGTCAACGCGATCAATCCGGAGGCTGGCTCGCACGCGGTACCGGACGATGCGCGCGAAGTCCAGGCCGCGCTGCGGGCCGGCGATATATGCTGGCAGCGCTTCCCCTACTTTGAACAGCGGTATGGCGAACGCGGCCGCCGCTTTGCTCGCAGTGACGCCGCCTGGCAGGCCACACTGCATGCTTACCCAATGGCGCAAATTCTGCAGCAGGTGCGTTGGCTCGGTGGCGTGCTGGCGGTGCGCGGCATGCCGACGCTGCTGCTGGAGGTGCAACTCGAAATTCTCGTGACAGAGCTGACGGCCGCCGTTCCCGAGAAGAGGTCTGAATACGAGAAACTATTGGCAGGCGCCGCTGCGCTGCACGCCGAGCGCGGCGTGCATCTGAGCGATGTGCAGCTTGTCTCCATCGGCGCCGAGTTTGATCGCGCCGTGGGCCCGCAGTGGCGTGCACGCTTGCCCGACACCGGGGTCTTGCTTTGCTGCGCTGTGGCCGATGAGTTGTCCGGACACCTGGGGGCGATGGAGAATTTGCGCGCCTGGCTCAGCGACACCGAGCGCTTCCCTCCTGAGTGGATTGCCGCCGTAGCAGCCAGTCTGGCACAGGCACAGGCACAGGCACAGGCAAGAGACATAGCCGCCAACAACCGACATTGAACGCCAGGGGAATCGTCATCAGCAACACCATTACCGAGACTGCATACGAGCGCTACCTCGCCAACCTGCTGGCCGGAGACCGCACCCATTGCGCCCAGACGGTACAGGATCTGGTGGCCGCGGGGACCGATCTCAGAGCCTTGTATGTTGACCTCTTCCAGCGCTCCCTGTACCAGGTTGGGGAAATGTGGGAGCAGCAGAGGATCTCGGTGGCCTGTGAACATCTGGCATCGGCTATCACGGAGCACATGATGAGCCTGGTCCAACCCCAGGCCTTCGCGGGGCGACGCGAGCGCAGCATCGTCATTGCCTGCGTCGCCAATGAATATCACCAGCTTGGCGCTCGCATGATCGCCGACGTCTGCGAGCTGCGCGGTTGGCGCGGTTATTTCCTGGGCGTTGCGACACCCCTTCCCGACCTGCTGCGTGCCATCGAAGAACACCAACCTCAGGTGCTGGGCTTGTCACTGAGCATCGTCCTGAATCTGCCGATACTGCTGGCAGCAATCGACGCAGTCACACAGAAGTACCCCAATCTACCCATTCTGGTGGGCGGGCAAGCGTTCCGATGGGGTGGCATAGAGGCCTTGCGGGCCTACCCCAAGGTGTGTTACGCCGCCTCGATCGAAGAACTCGAACAACGGCTCGCAGCTTATGAGTGCTGAGGCATCTTCACTCTTTAGCGGCCCCGGCTGGAGCTTTCTGGAGCACAGCGCCAGCGTGGTCGTGCTGCGTGTGAACCCGGCGGGCACGATCCTGGCGGTGAACGCTCACGCCCGCGCGCTGATTGGAACGCCATTGGTCGGGCAGCCCTGGCACAGTATGCTGCTCAATTTCGCGGCGCCCGTCGCGTTTGCAGACTGGCTGGCAGATGCAGTGAGACCACGCCTGCTCAATGTTCGCACCAGCTCGGCTCTACCGCAAACACTGCAGGTCACGGTCGAGCCGATGGGGCAAGACTTCCTTCTCTTTGGTGAAGTGGATGCCGCAGAACAGGCGCTCCTGGCCCGCGAGGTGATCGAACTCAACCATGAAACGAACCATCTCACGCGCGACCTGGCTCTGAAGAACCGGGAGTTGCACTCGGCACTGGAGGCGCTGCGCGAGGCGCTCACGCGCTTGCAGAAGATCGCCAGCCGCGTGCCAGGGGTGCTCTATCAATACCGGATGCGCCCCGATGGCAGCAGTTGTTTTCCCTACGCCAGCGACGCCATTCGTGATATCTACGGTGTCAGTCCGGAAGAAGTGCGCGAGGATGCAAGCCGGATGTTTGCGTCTGTGCATCCGGATGACTACGCGGGCTTTGTCAGCTCAATCCAGGCGTCGGCGCGCGACTTGACACGCTGGTGCCATGAATATCGGGCTAAATTTGAAGAGGGCACGGTGCGCTGGTTGTTTGGCGACGCCATCCCGCAACGCGAGAGCGATGGTTCTGTACTCTGGCACGGCTTTATCACCGACGTCACTGAGCGCAGAAACGCGGAGATGGAGCGCCGCGAAGGCAACGAAATTCTGCACTCCATTCTGGAAACCACGCTTGACGGCTATTTGCGTCTTGATCTAAGTGGCGATTTGTTCGATGTCAATTCGCGATACTGTCAGATTTCAGGTTACACACGCGAGGAACTGCTGGGCATGACAGTGAACGATCTGTCGATGCTGGATGACGCAGCGCAGACCGCCGAGCGCATCAGCAATCTCATCAAGTGCGGTCACGGTCAGTTTGAATCCGTGCACCGGCGCAAGGACGGGACATCATGGAGCGCTGAGGTCAGCGTCACTTACCGCGATATTGCGGCGGGGCAGTTGTTCGTGTTCCTGCGCGACATCACGCAACGCAAGCAGGCCGAAGCAGATCTGCGTGATAGTGAAGCCTTCAGCCTGGCAATCCTGAACTCCGTCAGTTCCGAAATTGCCGTGCTGGATCATAAGGGCGTGATTCTGGCTGTTAACCAACCTTGGCTCCGATTTGCAGCGGAAAACGCCGACGAAACTGGAAGGCTCGCTTCCCATATCGATGTTGGCACCGATTATCTGGCGGTCTGCCAATCTGCCGCGGACTTGTCGGCGGATGGCGCACAGAGCGCCCTCGACGGAATAAGAAGTGTTCTGGAAGGCAGCTCGCACACGTTCCGCTTGGAATATGCCTGCCACTCGCCAAACCAGCAGCGCTGGTTCAGCATGGACGTTCTTTCCGGGGAGATGGGTACAGACGGCGGAGTTGTCATAGTGCATACCGACATTACTGACAGCAAGGCGGTAGAACTGGCCCTGAAAAAAAGCGAACAAAGACTCAAGCGAAGCGAAGCGCGGATGGTCGTAGCGCAGCAGATCAGTGGCACAGGTTCCTGGGTTTACAACATTGAAACCAAGCAGGTTTGGGGCTCCGCAGCGGCCTTGCGAATCTTCGGCTTCCCAGCTGTTGCCAGAGTGGTCCCGATGGTGGAAGTGGAAGCCCGCATTCCAGAGAAGGAAAGGGCTAAGCAAGGACGACTCGATCTCATGGGCCAGGGCAGGGTGTTAGACCTTGAATACACGATCAATCCGGCAGACGGCTCGCCGTCAAGAATAGTGCATTCGATCGCAACACTGGAAACCGACGAGCAAGGCAAGCCCTTGGAGATTGTTGGCTTTGTTCAGGACATCACAGAGCGCAAGCAGTTGGAAGAGCAGGTGCGGCAGTTGGCATTTCATGACCCGCTTACCGGCCTGCCAAACCGGCGCCTGCTGATGGATCGCCTGACGCAAGCCATGGTGGCTGGCAAGCGCAGTGGCCGCTTTGGTGCGCTGATATACCTGGACCTGGACAATTTCAAACCACTCAATGATGAACACGGGCATGGCGCGGGCGATCTTCTGTTGAAGGAGGTTGCTCTTCGACTGAACCGTTGTGTACGTGCCGAAGACACAGTGTCGCGCATTGGTGGTGATGAATTTGTAGTGCTGCTTAATGCCTTGTCGAGCGATCAGGCCCGGTCGGCTGAACATGCCAACATGCTGGCTGAAAAGATCCGCGCCACGCTAGCGCGGCCCTACTTGCTGCCAGGCCAGAACAACTTTGAAGCCATCGAACACCACTGTAGCGCCAGCATTGGCGTGGTGTTGTTCTCCAAGGAGCACAAAGACTTGGAGAACATTTTGAAGTGGGCCGATGCGACGATGTACCACTCGAAGGAGGAGGGCCGCAACCGCGTCACTTTGATGGTCGAAAGACGTGCCAAGCAACGATCTTGACCATTGAATTACGAGGCATGGGCAACAGAATTTGGACAACTTGGCAAAGACTGGGTTGTTCAAAAATCCTATTCTGAACGGCTGCACTGGAGAAATGCGGGTGGCCGCTTTGTGTGTGCGCCCGTCTTGCACCCCCTTTATCCAACGCAGCACGCCACCCCCATACGCCACTCGGCGTATTCCCCAAACCGCTGAGCTTCCCTAAAGTCAAGCCATCGTTACGCAAGACCTGCCTGTACTGCAGCAGATCCGGCGCAGCGAGATGGATTTCTTTAACTTCGGAAGGTCTCACATGCAACGTCGATTTACCCTCAAGGCGCTCACCGCCGCCGTCGCCCTGGCCGGCCTTACCAGCCTGCCAGCATTCGCCGCCGACACCATCAAGGTCGGCATTCTGCATAGCCTCTCGGGCACCATGGCCATTTCGGAAACCGTGTTGAAAGACACCGTGCTGATGGCCATCGACGAGATCAATGCCAAGGGCGGCGTGCTCGGCAAGAAGCTCGAACCCGTTGTCGTTGACCCGGCCTCCAACTGGCCTTTGTTTGCTGAGAAAACCAAGCAATTGCTCGGTCAAGACAAGGTGTCGGTGATCTTCGGTTGCTGGACCTCTGTGTCTCGCAAATCGGTGTTGCCCGTGGTGGAAGAAATGAACGGCTTGCTGTTCTA
>CAIXNB010000182.1 GCA_903920695.1 uncultured beta proteobacterium | reverse complement strand
GTGTCGTGCTGCGCGTGCATTTCGCCAGTGACGTGGCAGCTGGCTTTGCCTCAGGTTCGGCATGGCTGGCGCTGTGCATCACCGGCGCTGAACTAATGCGCCGATGGCGCGACAAACGAAGCTAAACCTCGGCCTGCGCAATGCGCACAATTTCCCTGGCAATGTCTTCGGGCGACAGCACAAAGTCAATGCAACCGGTATTGATTGCGCTCTCGGGCATGTCGGGCTGGCTGGCGGTGTCGAGCTTTTGCGCAATGGTAATGCCACCGACCTCCTTGATGCCGCACAGCGCGGCCGCACCGTCGCCGTCGTAGCCCGACACAATCACGGCGATCAGCTTGCCGTCCCAATACTCGGTGAGCGACTTCAAAAAGACCGTGATCACGTCGGGCCAGCCGCGTGGCTTGGAGATGGGCATGAGCTGGAACACTTCGCCATCCACATGCAGGTCGCGGTTGGAAGGAATGATGAACACATGGTTGGGCTCAATCACCAGGTTTTCGGTGATCAGTTCCACCGGCATGCTGCTAAAGCGCGGCAATACCTCATGCAGTTGCGTGGGAAACAGGGTGATGTGGTTGACGATCACAATCGCCACCCCCATGTCGGCGGGCATGCATTTCAGTAGCCGGATGTAGGCATCAAGCCCGCCGGCTGAGCCACCCACGCAAACAATCGGAAAATTCTTCATGGTTTCATGCAAGCTTGGCCTCGGCCGGTGCGGATTCTCCACGCAACGCAACGTCAAACATGGCGGTGACTGCAAAACGACTTTTGCTACTTAAACGCATTTCAAATACTCCTGACGGTCAATAGAACCCTGGGGAAGCCCTTGAATCATCCAGGCCGAATACAGTGCCGGAATCAATCCACACCCTATGGGACCCAATTGCATCGCTTAGGGACAGGGCTGTCGGTATGCCAACGAACATAGGCACCAGTACCAGAACTGTGCCCGGCCAACATTGCAGCCAACATCAGTCCTGATCGACTATCGCGCTTCTTTACGCTTGAGCCCTGTGGCCATCCTGAACGACAAAGTCCGGCGCAAAGCAGGCCCCGTGTTCAGTCGCCCTGTATCACAGAGGGCGGTTGCACTGTTTCAGCGCTGGGCTTCTAGCGCCTCGGCGCTGGCGCAGTAGCCGGTGCGGCCACAGTCCTTCGAAATTAGCAAACCGAATAGAGTCCCAAAAATCGGCCTGCCATACCCTGCACCAGGCGGTGTGGTTGAAGGGCGCCACCACAAAGCGGAAGTCCAAATTTCGCTACAGCAGTCGTTGGGGGCGATGGTTGATGCTTCACGCGAACAGCCAAACCACGCTGCACCGAAACAACAACCCACCTGACGTTCAGACTTTACCTATTGCAAACCTTTCCATACAGATTGCTTGAGAAATATCAGTTCGCTACGTTTTTGAGCATCTATACTTTGCCCGGATTGGGGCTTTCAAGTATCTTATTTTTGTGCAAAGGAATGATCCCCATTTGTTCAGTAAGAACTTGGATTCGATCATGAAAGATTCATTCACAAGAAAGGCAGTCATACAGACTAACTTGGGCAGTTTCCCTATTGCGATATTTGTGATGTTTACGTTCGCGGACTTCGCTTGTGCCGCTGACCTGCCGAAGCAAGGCGACTACGACTACACGACCTGCTTCACCCGCAACAGCACGCGCATCGACTACTCCAAGACCCATTTCGCATACAACCATGAAGACACCGGCACATCAGTCAGCAGTCCTGCGGGAGGGCTGTTCGACAACGAAGCGGTCCGGTGCGTGGGTATGACTGCCTCCTTCGACGGCAAGAGTTCGGGAGGCACGGTCTGCGTCGGCGTAGCCAAGAATGGGGACATGCGCCTCACACGTTTTTGGTACGACAGCGATGGCAAGTACCAGCGAGAGGCGGTGAGCGGCACCGGTCAGTATGACGGCATGGTCACTACCGGCTCCGTCAAACGTGTGGGGGAGACCCAGCAGATTAAACCCGGCACCACGCAGTATTGCAATCAGGCGACAGGCACGTACAAGCTGAAATAGGGGGCAGTTCGGGGGCGCCGCTAAGGCGGGTTCTGCTTCATGGTCTGGTCGCAATGTGCCTGATTAAAGTCCCACAAGGACCAGGAATTATTGACTCTGCACAAGCCCACTTGTTCGCCCAGACTTGTCATGGAAACGGGTGCCTGGATGGCAACTTCCGCTGCGATCCAGTCCGATAAGTCCCGAAATCATGTGGTGCTCATTGGCCTGACCGATTCAGATTCTTGATCTTGCGGTACAGCGATCGCTCGCTGATGCCGAGCTTGCGCGCCAACTCAGCGCGGCTGCCCTGGTGTCCGGCCAGCAGTTGCTGCAAGGCGCTGCGCGCCACGGTCTGCAGCACCCCGGGTGTCGGCACGGCCGGCGCGCCGTCACCGGCGACAGCCTTGGCAGGCGCAAGCGGGGCGCGGTCTGGCAGACTGACGGATGCGCGCAAGCCAGAGCGCAGCGCCTGCTGCACGTGCGTGACTTCAATGGTGTCGCCATCGCATAGCAGCGCGGCGCGCTCCAGCAGATTGCGCAGTTCGCGCACATTGCCCGGAAAGTCCTGCGCCTGCAGCAGCGCCATCGACGCTGCGCTGATGAGCAGCTTGCGCTGCGGCGCTACCCGCTCAAGCAAGGCCACCGCCAGCAGCGCAATGTCATCCGGGCGCTCGCGCAAGGCTGGCAAGCGAATCGGGAAGGTGCTCAGGCGGTAGTACAGGTCTTCCCGAAAACCGCCCTGCGCCACCATCTGTTCCAGATCGCGGTGCGTGGCCGAGACAACGCGAATATCAGCATGGCGCAATTCGGTGCTGCCGACGCGGCGATAGGTTCCGGTCTCCAGCAAGCGCAGCAACTTGACCTGCATCGTCAGGGGTATGTCGCCGACCTCATCCAGAAGCAGCGTGCCGCCACTGGCGCTCTCGATCAAGCCGGTGGTGGCGACATTGGCGCCGGTGAAGGCGCCGCGCTCATGGCCAAACAGTTCGGATTCGAACAGGTTTTCCGGCAGGCTTGAGCAGTCCACCGCCACCAGCGGCCGCTGCGAGCGCGTACTCGCCTCATGCACAGCGCGCGCCACCAGTTCTTTGCCGGTGCCCGATTCGCCCAGCAGCAGCACGCTCGCCTGCGATGGCGCAACGCGTGCCACTAGCCCCAGCATGCGCTGAAATTCCGGCGCGCGCCCGATCAGCCCCTGGGCCGCAGACTGGCTCTGCGCCACGCGCAGGGCTTCCATCTTTTCAACGAACAAGACCTGCTCGCCACGCGCATCGGACAGTGGAATCAATTCGACGTTGACGTACGCCTCGCCCTTGGCCGTGTGGTGCAGGTGCACAAGCCGCTCGCGCTGCCGGGACTGACGCGACAAGACCAGCGGACAAGACTCGCCGGCCTGCTCACACGGAACACTGAAGTGGTGCGAAACCTCGTAACAGGTGCGGCCAATCACACTGCGCTCCGGGCTGAACTGGCGCCGATAGGCGGCATTGGCCGCCAGGATGCGGTACTGCGTATCAAACAGGATATGCGGGTCACTCAGTCCTTCCAGGTAGGACATCAGTTCAGGCAGCGGTTTCACGTTGACTCTTTCATGCTCGCTGCCAGTGTATGCCAATAATGGCAGCCTCTGCCATTATTGGCGGCAATCGCCTGCCAATGCACCGTCATCACATCCGATCAATCGATTCAAGCCATTGATTTAAAACACATAAATATCAAACGGCGATTGGCATGGTTCTTGATGGATTAAGCGGGAAAATGAACTCGCTGTCATGAAACCCCTGGACAAAACTCTGGTGCGAAAGCTGGCGCTGGTGTTGCTGCTCAAGCTCGCCGTGCTGTTCCTGTTGTGGTGGGGTTTCGTGCGCGTTGTGCAGTTGCATGTGGATGGGGACAGCGTGGCCGCGCAGTTCCTGCAAAGCCCCAGCCTCCCGGCCAAAGGAGTAACTCGATGATTTCTGAGCAACTGGTTGACCTCTCCAGGTTGCAGTTTGCGGCTACCGCCATGTACCACTTTCTGTTCGTGCCGCTGACCCTGGGCATGGTCTGGATCCTGGTCATCATGGAAGGCGTCTACCTGATGACGGGCAAGGTCGTCTGGAAGGACATGACGCGCTTTTGGGGCAAACTGTTCGGCATCAACTTCGCCCTGGGCGTGACCACCGGTATCACGCTGGAGTTCCAGTTCGGTACCAACTGGGCCTACTACTCGCACTATGTGGGCGATATCTTCGGTGCGCCGCTGGCAATCGAGGGCCTGATGGCCTTCTTTCTCGAATCGACCATGATCGGCCTGTTCTTCTTCGGCTGGGACCGCCTGTCCAGAACGCAACACCTGATGGTGACGATTCTGATGGCGATCGGAACCAACCTGAGCGCACTCTGGATCCTGATTGCCAACGGCTGGATGCAAAGCCCGGTCGGCGCCGAGTTCAACTACCAGACCATGCGCATGGAGATGACCGATTTCTGGGTCATCCTGTTCAACCCCGACGCGCAGGCCAAGTTCGTGCACACGGTCTCGGCCGGCTACCTGACCGGCGCCATGTTCGTGCTGTCAATCTCAAGCTGGTACCTGCTGAACAAGCGCGATGTCGAGTTTGCCAAGCGCAGTTTCCGCGTTGCCGCCGCCTTCGGCCTGGCCTCGGCGCTGAGCGTGATCGTGCTCGGCGACGAATCCGGCTACACGGTGGGCGAAGCGCAGCAGACCAAGCTCGCTGCCATGGAAGCCATGTGGGAAACCAAACCGGCGCCTGCCGGCCTGACGATGATGGCCAGTATCAACGAGGCGGCGCAGAAGAACGACTGGGAAGTTGAGATTCCCTGGCTCATGGGCCTGATCGGCACGCGCTCCATCACCAAACAGATCCCGGGCATCCACGAGATCAAGGCCAAGAACCGTGAACGCATCCTGCGCGGCATCGTGGCCGTCAACGCGCTCGAAGCCTTGCGGCGCGACCGCAGCGACGCTAGCGCCAAGAAAACTTTCGAATCGAACAAGATCGATCTGGGCTTTGGCCTCTTGCTCAAGAAATACGTCACCGACGTCAACCAGGCTACACCGGCCATCATCGACCAGGCGATGAACGACACGGTGCCGCGCGTAACGCCGATGTTCTGGTCGTTCCGCATCATGGTTGGCATGGGCTTTGCCATGCTGGCGCTGTTCGGCCTGGCCTTCTGGAGCACGCTCAAGACCGCCAGCATGAACAAGCCCTGGCTGCTCAAGTGGTCGCTGTGGATGTTGCCTGTGCCCTGGATTGCCTGTGAGCTTGGCTGGTACGTGGCCGAGTATGGTCGCCAACCCTGGACCATTTACGGCGTGCTGCCAACGCACCTGAGCGTATCGACCCTGAGCGTGGGCAGCCTGTACGGCTCGCTGGCGGGCTTCATCGGCTTCTACACCGTGCTGCTGGTGGTGGAGATGTACCTGATGCTCAAGTTCGCGCGCATGGGTCCGGGCAGTCTGGGCACCGGGCGCTACCAGTCCGAACCCGCCCACGCCTGAACGCCAGCCTCAAGGAGAACCTATGTTTGATTATTCAACCCTCAAGCTCATCTGGTGGCTGCTGGTCGGCGTGCTGCTGATCGGCTTTGCCATCATGGACGGCCACGACATGGGCGTGGGCACCCTGCTGCCCTTCGTCGGGCGCAGCGATCTGGAGCGCCGCGTCGTGATCAACACGGTGGGTCCGCACTGGGACGGCAACCAGGTCTGGTTTATCACCGGTGGTGGCGCCATTTTCGCGGCTTGGCCGCTGGTCTACGCCGCCGCCTTCAGCGGTTTCTACTGGGCCATGCTGGTCGTGCTGTGGGCCCTGTTCTTTCGCCCGGTGGGCTTCGACTACCGCAGCAAGATCCACAACGCCAACTGGCGCAGCACCTGGGACTGGGGCCTGTTCGTCGGTGGTGCCGTGCCACCGCTGATCTTCGGCGTGGCCTTTGGCAACCTGTTGCAGGGCGTACCCTTCCAGTTCGACATGTACATGGTCTCCACCTACAGCGGCAGCTTCTGGCAATTACTCAACCCGTTCGCATTGCTGGCCGGCGTGGTGAGCAGCGCGATGATCACGATGCATGGCGGCGTCTATCTGGCGCACCGCACAGAAGGTGTGATCCAGGCGCGCGCCGTCAAGGGCGCCATCGGCGCCGCCCTGGTGATGGTGCTGGCGTTTGTGGCAGCCGGCTTCTGGATCAGCATGGGCATTGACGGCTACCGCATCACCTCGGTCATTGATCCTTCTGCGGTGGCAGACCCGATGAACAAAACCGTGGTGCGCGAAGCCGGCGCGTGGATGGCCAACTACGGTCGTGTCCCCATGCTGTGGCTGCTGCCGGCACTCGGTGTATTCGGTGCCTTGCTGGCGGCCCTGCTGCTGACCCGACGCGCCACGCTGACGGCGTTTGTCTGCTCCGCGCTGGCGCTGCTCGGCGTCATCGGCACGGCGGGCGCCTCGATGTTCCCCTTCGTCATGCCGTCGAGCTCGCTGCCCGCTGCCAGTCTGACGGTCTGGGACAGCGTGTCGAGCCACATGACGCTGGGCATCATGTTCTGGTGCACGCTGATCTTCATGCCGCTGATCATCCTCTACACAAGCTGGGCCTACCGCGTGATGCGCGGCAAGGTGACAGCCGCCTATGTTCAGGAACAGGAACATGTCGCTTATTGACTTCAACAACCGAGCGGTCTGAACGCCACTCAAAGGATTTCACATGTGGTACTTTTCCTGGATTCTCGGTGTTGGCTTTGCCGTGCTGCTGGCCATCCTGAACGCGTTGTGGGGCGAGAACGAAGAAGCGCGCGCACTTTCAAAGACCCGCAAGGAGGACTGAGCTGCCATGCGGACAACGGACCTGATGCCCGAAGAGGATGAAGCAGCGCCGCAGGGCGCCGCCGTCCATCTGCCCAGTCTACTCGTCGCTCTGAGCATCATGCTGGGCGGCAGCATTTATCCGGTTCTGATGATGCGCGCCGACCGGTCGGCCAACCACGCGCTGGCGCTGGCCCTGTTCTGGGCCATGAGCGCTGGCATGGTCAGGGGCGTCGGCTTTGTGCCCAGGGCATGGGTCTGGCGTGCGCTGTTCTCGGGCTGGTCGTGCCTGGCTGCGCTGCTGCTGGCGGCCGGATTGCGCTGGGGCGTTTGACATGTACTTTCGCATCCTGCATGACGAAGCAGGTGGCAATCTGAGCTACCTGCTGGCCGACATGGATGCACGCGAGGCGATCCTGATTGACCCGCATGGCCGTGACCTGCCGCTGCTGGCCGCGTTGCTGTCGGAATGGGAGCTGCGTCTGCGCTGGGTGCTGCGCACGCACCACCACGATCACCTCAACCCACAGGAACCGCAGCAACTGGCACGGCTCGGTGCGCCGCTGGTGCAGGGCGCCGCAGCCCCCGGCGCGCGCATCGGCTCCGACGGCGACATCCTGCCCTTCGGCAACGAACTGGTGCGCATTCTTGGCACGCCCGGCCACACGGCCAATTGCCTGAGCTTCGCCTGGCGCGACCGCCTGTTCTGCGGCGGCCTGCTGGCCGTCGACGCCTGCCCGCACCAACCGGTGCCCGTGTTACCGGAAGCGCTCTGGGACAGCGTGCTGCAGCGCATCTTTACGCTGCCCGATGAGACCCTGCTGTTCGCCGGGCACGAGCGTCGCTCGCGCGCCGTCAGCACCGTGCAGGAGCAGCGCCGCTGGCATCCCTTCTTTGCCGGCCTGTCTCGCGATGCGTTTCTGGCACGCGTGGCGGCGTTGCCAGGTGCAGCAACTCAGGCCGTCGAACCAGACCCGCGCTAACACGACGATAATATCAGTCATCGCTTAATTAATAGACGCCTTCAAAGTTTGCTGCCGTGCCAATCTGCTCTAGACGACCGTGATCGAGTCAAGCGTCCCCGCTCTAGCCCTTGCCTTTACCCTGGGCACCGTCATCGGCCTGGTGATGGCGCTCACTGGTGCGGGTGGCGGCGTGCTCGCCATTCCGCTGCTGGTATTCGGCCTGCATCTGCCGTTGCCGCAAGCAGCGCCGATAGGCCTGGTGGCGGTTGGCTTGGCCGCTGTGATCGGTGCCGGGCTGGGCCTGCGTCAGGGCATCGTTCGCTACCGCGCTGCGGCACTGATAGGAATCGTCGGCATGCTGGTAGCGCCCCTGGGTGTCTATCTGGCACAGCGACTGCCGAACCGCCCATTGCTGGGCGCTTTTGCCCTGGTCCTGATCTACAGCGCATGGCGCATGCTCAAACGTCCGAGCCAGGCGGCGCAGCTGCCAGTGGCTGTGCTGTGCCGTGTCAACAGCAAGGATCAGCGCCTGACCTGGACCCGCCCCTGCGCGCGGGCACTGGCGGGCACCGGTTTGATCGCCGGCCTGCTCAGCGGCCTGCTCGGCGTCGGCGGTGGCTTTGTCATCATCCCGGCACTCAGGCGCCACACCGATCTGGACGTCCGCAGCATCCAGGCGACCTCGCTGGCCGTGATCGCCCTGGTTTCCATGAGCGCCATCGCGACCGCCGCTCTGCATGCGCCCGTGCTCTGGGCCGTGGCCCTGCCGTTCGCTGCGGGCGCCGTGCTGGCCTTGCTGATCGGCCGGCGCATCGCACAAAAACTCGACGCCCAGCGCTTGCAGCAGGCCTTTGCCTGGTTCTGCGTGCTGGTGGCGATTCTGATGCTGGCCCGAGCCGCCGGCTGGGTCGCCAATTGAGATCAACAACAACCCGGAGAACCAATGAAAGCTTTTCAAGACTACTACCCAGAAAACGTTTCGCATTGCTACGGCTGCGGCTCGAAAAACCAGCACGGGCACCGGATCAAGACTTTTTGGGACGGCGAGGAAACCGTGACCTGGTTCACGCCCGAGCCCTATCACACGGCGATACCGGGCTTTACCTACGGCGGTCTGATTGCCTCACTGATCGACTGCCACAGCACCGGTACGGCAGCAGCGGCAATGTACCGCGCCAACGGCCGCGAGATGGACACACTGCCGCCGTTTCGCTTTGTCACGGGTTCGCTGCACGTCGACTATCTGAAGCCAACACCGATTGCCGGCGCACTCGAAATACGCGGCCGCATCAGGGAAATCAAGGGCCGCAAAGTGGTCGTTGAAAGCACGGTGTTGGCCAATGGTGTGGCAACCGCGCGCGGTGAGGTGGTGGCCCTGCAGATGCCCGACAACTTCGGCACCTGAGCACTGTCAACATCGGCTACAAAGGATTCGATTGAAAGACAAGGACAAGGCTTGAGTACGAAAGAAGGCCACCCCCGCAAAGTCATCCCCATCGCAGCACAGCCGGCCGATGGTGGGATGATCTCGCTGTACGCCGTGCACCAGAAGATCTACCCGCGTAGCACGGCGGGCTTCTTCAGCAACTGGCGCTGGGCCATGG
>CAIXNB010000181.1 GCA_903920695.1 uncultured beta proteobacterium | reverse complement strand
GCCGGACTGATACTGATTTGCCTAGTTTAGTACTCTGACACAGAAATATCGAAACATGAAAGCGCGCCTTCGCACCCATGCCGTCGTTTCAAATCCTCGCCATAGCCAGAACTATGTCTGCGGTTTGCGCCTAGGCCTGAGCGCGAATCCATCACTTTCATTTTGTTCCGATACCTCTGTGTCAGAGTACTGGCGGAAATCGGGTCTTTAGCCCGGTAAAATCGCAGTTTTAACAGCCCCACTTAATCCATGTCCGCCTGGGTCCTGCCGGATCACATTGCCGATGTCTTGCCGTCTGAAGCACGGCACATCGAGGAACTTCGTCGCGACCTGCTTGACGCTGCGCGCTGCTATGGCTATGAACTGGTCATGCCGCCGCTGCTCGAGCACTTGGAATCGCTGCTCAGCGGCTCCGGCGAAGCGCTCGACCTGCAAACCTTCAAACTGGTCGATCAACTCTCGGGTCGCATGATGGGCTTGCGTGCCGACAGCACGCCGCAGGTCGCCCGCATCGATGCCCATCTGCTCAATCGTCAGGGTGTGACGCGCCTGTGCTACTGCGGTCCGGTGCTGCACACGCGTCCGGGTAGCCCGCACGCCACGCGCGAGCCCTTGCAGTTTGGCGCCGAAATCTACGGCCACGCCGGGCTCGAAGCCGATCTGGAAACACTGCTGCTGGCGCTCGACAGCCTCAAGGTGGCGCGCGTGAACGTGCCCGCTATCGACATGGCCGACGCCCGCATCGTCAAGGCACTGCTCGCCGGTGTGGCGCTGCCCGGTGATTTGCTGGAGCGACTGCACGCAGCGCTGGCTGCCAAAGATGCTAGCGAGTTGTCCATACTGACGCGCGATTTCCCGAGCGCCTCGCGCCAGGGTCTGCTGGCGCTGGTGCAACTCTACGGCGACGACAAGGTCTTGCTGGAAGCCGAGAAGATTCTGCCAGCCCTGCCGGCCGTGCACGAGGCGTTGCAGAACCTGAAGTGGCTGGCGAGCCGGCTCGATGGGGCCCGGATCAGCTTTGATCTGGCCGATCTGCGCGGTTACGCCTATTACACCGGCGCGACGTTTTCCATTTACGCCGCAGGCGCCAGTGATGCGCTGGTGCGCGGCGGACGTTATGACGAGGTTGGCGCGGTCTTTGGTCGCAATCGTCCGGCCACCGGTTTCAGTCTGGACGTCAAGGCTCTGGTCGGTGTGCTTGCGGCGCCGCCGCTGCGAGCGGCGATTCGCGCACCCTGGCGTGATGACGCCGACTTGCGCGCCGCCATTGCGGCCCTGCGCGCGCAGGGCGAAACCGTGGTCTGTGTGCTGCCGGGGCATGAGAGTGAAGTTGATGAGTTCCATTGTGATCGCGAGCTGCTCCAGCGCGCGCAGCAGTGGGTCGTGCAAGCTGTTTGAGAAAAGTTAAATGAACGCAACAAAAGGACGTAATGTGGTCGTCGTCGGCACCCAGTGGGGCGACGAGGGCAAAGGCAAGCTGGTTGACTGGTTGACCGAGAGTGCGCAGGGTGTGGTGCGCTTCCAGGGCGGGCACAACGCCGGCCATACGCTGGTCATCAATGGTGTCAAGACCGCCTTGCACCTGATCCCGAGCGGCATCATGCGCGTCGGTGTCAAGTGCTATATCGGCAACGGGGTCGTGCTCTCGGTGGCGAAACTGTTTGACGAGATGGCGGGCCTGGAAAAGGCCGGCGTTGAAGTGCGTTCGCGCTTGCGCGTCAGCGAGCTTTGTCCGCTGATCCTGCCATTTCACGCTGCGATTGACGTGGCACGCGAAGCGGCGCGCGAGAAGGGCGGCAACGCCAAGATCGGTACCACCGGGCGTGGCATCGGCCCGGCGTACGAAGACAAGATCGCCCGGCGCGCCCTGCGCGTGCAGGATCTCAAGTTCCCCGAGCGCTTCGCCAATAAATTGCGCGAACTGCTGGATCTGCACAACCATTTGCTGACCACCTACCTCGGCTCCAAGGCGTTTGATTTTGGTCCGACGCTGGCACCCTACATGACCGACGGCAAGGTTCTGTTCCAGCCAGTGTTCGATGAGGCGATGCAGCAGGCTGAACGACTCAAGCCGATGATGGCCGACGTCTCACGCGAACTCAATGAGGCGCATCTCAAGGGTGCCAACCTGCTGTTCGAAGGCGCGCAGGGCACGCTGCTCGACGTCGACCACGGCACCTACCCTTATGTGACTTCCAGCAACTGTGTCGCCGGCAACGCTGCCGCCGGTGCCGGAGTCGGCCCGGGCCTGCTGCATTACATCCTGGGCATCACCAAGGCTTATTGCACGCGCGTCGGCGGTGGCCCGTTCCCGACCGAACTGCAGTGGGAAGTGCCGGGCACGCCCGGTTACCACATGAGCACGGTAGGGGCCGAGAAAGGCGTCACCACCGGACGCAGCCGGCGCTGCGGCTGGTTCGACGCGGCGCTGCTCAAGCGCAGCGCCCAGGTCAACGGCCTGTCGGGCCTGTGCATCACCAAGCTCGACGTGCTCGATGGCTTGAGTGAACTGCTGCTGTGCACCGGTTACGAGCTCGATGGCGAACAGGTCGACATCCTGCCCATGGGCGCCGACGACATCGAGCGCTGCAAGCCGGTCTACGAGAGCATCGCCGGTTGGAGCGACAGCACCGTGGGCGTCACCCAGTTCGACGATCTGCCGACCAATGCGCGCCTGTACCTGCAGCGCATCGAGCAGGTTACCGGTGTGCCGATCCACATGGTTTCCACCGGCCCGGACCGCGAGCAGACCATTCTGAT
Organism: uncultured beta proteobacterium; assembly: GCA_903920695.1. GTDB lineage: Bacteria > Pseudomonadota > Gammaproteobacteria > Burkholderiales > Burkholderiaceae_C > Rhodoferax. The sequence continues at coordinate 12,745 of CAIXNB010000181.1, read as the reverse complement.
GCGCCATCCGTTTCTTGCGGACTAGTGACGTTTCCGAAATTCATGACACGGCCGAACGAGCATGCATGTAGCGTTGTCATTGCGGGCTTGACCCGCAATCCATGCTGCAGAAGGCATGGATGCCGGATCAGGTCCGGCATGACAAGCGGAAAAATAGATCGCCACGCCCTGGCGACCTCGCGATGATGATGGGTCGTGCAGCGAGCGCTTAGTTTTATTCAGGAGCAAATCGATGTTGACGGAAGACGGCAAACACCTGTACGTGAGCTATGACGAATACCATAACCTGATCGAGAAACTGGCGATCAAGATTCACCAGTCAGGATGGCAGTTCGACACCATCCTGTGTCTGGCGCGCGGCGGCATGCGCCCGGGCGACATTTTGTCGCGGGTCTTTGACAAGCCGCTGGCCATCATGTCCACCAGTTCCTACCGCTCCGACTCCGGAACCGTGCAGGGCATTCTGGACATCGCGCACTACATCACCACACCCAAGGGCGAGATCGCGGGCAAGGTGCTGCTGGTGGACGATCTGGCCGATTCCGGCCACACGCTCAAGGCCGTTATCCATCAGCTCAAGAACAACTACAAGCCGATCACGGAACTGCGCAGCGCCGTGATCTGGACCAAGGCGCTGTCGACTTTTCAGGCAGATTACTCAGTCGAGTTCCTGCCGACCAACCCCTGGATCCATCAGCCTTTCGAAGGCTATGACTCGACGCGCCCGGAGCAGTTGATCGAAAAGTGGAGCGTTTGAAAACGCAACCGGCATGAGCGAGATCACGACGACGCTGATTCACCACCCCTACGTGCCGCCGGCGGGCTTCGCCGCGCCGCAACCCGGTGTGTTCAAGGCCTCGACGGTGCTCTTTCCGAACGTGGCGGCGATGCGCAACTTCGACTGGAAAGACAAGTCAGCCTATACCTACGGCCTGCACGGCACGCCGACCAGCTACATGCTTGAAGAGCGACTGTGCACGCTCGAAGGCGGCCTGCAGTGCCTGCTGCTGCCCAGCGGTCTGGGGGCCATCGCCACGGTTGCGCTGTCACTGCTGCGCTGCGGCGACGAGGTGCTGATTCCCGACAACGCCTATGGCCCGAACAAGGCGCTGGCCGAGGGCGAACTCAAGGCCTGGGGCATCAGCCACCGTTATTACGACCCGATGGCGCCGCAGGACCTGGCGGCCAAGATCGGTCCGCAGACGCGCCTAGTCTGGCTCGAAGCCGCCGGCTCGGTAACACTGGAGTTTCCAGATCTGTGCGAACAGGTGCGCATCTGCAAGGGTTGCGGTGTCCTGTGTGCGCTCGACAATACCTGGGGCGCCGGACTGGCGTTCGCGCCCTTTGATCTGACGCCGGGTTCAACCGAGGCTTTGGGCGTCGATATCTCGGTCCACGCACTGACCAAATATCCGAGCGGCGGTGGTGACGTGCTGATGGGCAGCGTCACCACGCGCGATGCGGCGCTGCACATGAAGCTCAAGCTCACGCATATGCGCCTGGGTTTTGGCGTTGGCGCCAACGATGTTGAAGCCGTGCTGCGTTCGCTGCCGAGTTTACAACTGCGTTACCGCGCGCACGATGAAGCAACGCGGCAACTGGCGCAATGGTGCCAGGTCCGCAGCGAGTTCGCCCAGGTGTTGCACCCGGCCTTGCCCGATTCGCCCGGCCACTCCCATTGGCGCGCACTGTGCCACGAAGGCCCGGGCACCGCGGCTGGTCTCTTCAGCGTCATCCTACCGCCGCGCTATGGCCAGCCACAGGTCGATGTCTTCTGCGATGCGCTCAAGCTGTTTGGCATTGGCTATAGCTGGGGCGGCCCGATGAGCCTGGTCGTCCCCTACGACCTCGTGTCGATGCGCAGCCAGTGGCCGGCGCATCTTGAGCGCGGCACCCTGGTGCGCTTCTCGGTCGGCCTCGAAGCCGTGGCCGATCTGCAAGCCGATCTGGAACAGGCCTTGCAGGCGTTGCCGCGCTGAGTCAGTGTTTACCTGAGTAGGCAGTGGGTCTGATCGCGGCTAGTCTGCGGGCATGACCCAGACCCCCGCACCGCACGATCCCGCGCCGCAAAAGACCATTCGCAAGCTGCGCCTGCGTGACCCGTTTCACTGGCTCGCGCTCGGTGTGCGCGACCTGCGCGCGACACCGGGCATCAGCCTGTTCTACGGCTGCTGCTTCTGGGCCATGGCCGCCGTGCTGGGGGCCGTCTTTCGCAACAAGCCCGAATACGCGATGTCGATCGCATCGGGTTGCCTGCTGGTTGGCCCTTTTCTGGCCATGGGCCTGTACGACGTCAGCCGCCGTCGCGAGCGCGGCCTGAGGCCGGAGCTGAGCCTGTCCCTGACCTGCTGGGACACGCACCTGGGCAGCATGGGCATGCTGGTGCTGGTCCTCATCGTGCTGGAGCTGCTCTGGGGCCGCGCCTCGCTGGTGGTGTTCGCGGTGTTCTTTGATACCGGCATGCCGTCGACCACCGGCGTGATCCAGGCCATCTTCAGCCCGCAGAATTGGGAATTTCTGCTGGTCTACCTGCTGGTGGGCGGCGCCTTTGCCGGCCTCGTGTTTGCCGTCTCGGTGGTCTCGATCCCGATGATTCTGGACCGTGATACCGACGCCATCACCGCCGCCATCACCAGCCTGCAGGTGGTGTTCAAGAATACCTGGGTCATGCTGCTGTGGGGCGCGCTGATCAGCACGCTGGTGTTCCTTGCGCTGTTGCCATGGTCGCTGGGTCTGTTGCTGATCGGCCCCTGGCTCGGCCATGCGAGCTGGCATGCCTACCGTGGCAGCGTCAACTGGTCGGTCGAGGAAGGCGCGGCGGCGATCCGCTAGCGGCAGGAAAAAATTTGTGACCGGCATCGCGTGTCCCGCTCACGAAATGGTAAAGTGACCCTAACTACCTGAAAGCATACTTTGGCTACACCCAACTACGGATACGAGAAGCGCCAGAAAGAGCTGGCCAAGAAGAAGAAGAAAGAGGAAAAGCTCAAGCACAAGGCCGAGCGCAAGGTCGGCGAGGGTGCGCCGGACGATGCGCCGCAAGACGAGGCTGACGGGCAGCAGTCCGGTCCCGATACACCGGCACAAGTCTGATCCGCTCGCCGATCCTCACCTCGGCAACCAGCCCAAGCCCTTGGCGTGCAGGCTCTGGATGTAGAGCCGCTCGGGCGTTTCCGTGACCGCCGTCGTCTCCGGGTAGGCGCCGCTCGGGTCCTGCAAATCCGCCACCACCTTGCCGTTTTCCTTGAACGCCATCACATGGCCATAGGCCTTCGGGATCGGCCACAACGAGCGCGGTAGCCGCAGCGTCAGCGCGCGCAGAAACGGCAGGCGCGCGAGCCGGTCGATGGTCGGGTTTCTGGGCTTGGCAAAACCAAGCCAGATCTTGCCGTCCAGACCGCGCATCAGGTTGTCGGGGTAGCCCGGCAGGTTATCGAACAGCACGCTGGCCTGCGCGCTCGGTGTGCCGACATCGAGTCCGTCGGCGTTGACCGCGATCTTCCAGACCCGGTACTTGCCGGTTTCATTCACGAACAGCGTCTGCTCGTCCTGGCTCAGCGCCACGCCATTGGCAAAACTCAGACCCCTGGCCACGACACGGGTGGCGCGGGTGGCCGGGTCGTATTCCAGAATCCGTCCGGTGGCCGACTGCTCCAGGATGTCGAGTATGCTGGCCTCGAAGGTGCCGCCCCAGGCGGCCGGCGCAAAGCGGGCCGAGGCATCGCTGACGTACATCTTGCCGTTGCCGGCCACCACCACCGCGTCGGCGTACAGGATGGTTTCGTTGCCGACTTTATTGGTCAGCAGGCTGATTCGCTTGTCCGGACTGATCGAGAGCAAGCCCTTGACGGCGTCGGCGGCGATCAGGTTGCCTGCCGCGTCGAAGTCAAAGCCGAGCACGCGCCCGCCGGTGTTGACAAAAACCTCCTGCGCGCTGCCGTCGGGGTTCATGCGCAGGATGTTGCCGCTGGTCACCGTGGTGTAGAGTTTGCCGTCTTTTGCCAGCGCGATGTGCTCTGGACCTTCTTCACCGCCCAGTGAAATCATCTTCAGGTTTGCCAGAAGCCGGTTCGGCGTATGCACCCCGGTGTACCCAGGCGCCGGCGGCGCGTTCCAGCTGACCGGCTTGATTGGCACCGGACACAGGCTCAGGTAGGCGGCCAGTGCGAGCAGCACAGCCGCAATGCCAAGCAACAGTTTCTTCATGCTGTCTCCAATTTGTTTAAGCTGGCGCAAATTGTGACACCGTCGCGGGCACTAGACTGGGCATCAAATACACGTATTGCCACGCAAGACTATGTACCCGACCAAGCCCTCATCCATCGCCGCGCCAGACTTGAATGCCTTGCTGGCACGCCACAAAGCCGATCCGCATGCACTGGTGCAGTTGCTGCGCGAGGCCCAGGCCTTGCAGGGCTGGCTGCCGCGCGAGACGCTGGCGCAGCTCGCCGCCGGTCTCGGGCTCACGCTAGCGCAGGTCGAAGGGGTGGTTGGCTTTTACCGTTTCTTCTACACGCAAGCGGTGGGTGACTACCGCATCCTGTTCAGCGACAACGTCACCGACCGCATGCTCGGCAGCGAGGCCTTGCTGGCCGACCTGTGTCAGCGCCTGCGCATCGCGCCAGGCGCGGTGCGGGCTGATGGCCGCGTCAGCGTGGACCGGACTTCCTGCACCGGCCTGGGCGATCAGGGCCCGGCCCTGCTCATCAACCAGCATCAGGTTGTGACCCGGCTCGATGAGCAGCGTGTGGCGCAAATGGCCGAACTGATCGAGGTGCAGGTGCCGCTCGCCCACTGGCCGGCGCACTGGTTCGAGGTGCACGACAACATCCGCCGCGCCGACGTGCTGCTCGGGCATGCGGCGGCACCGGGCGTGGCGCTGGCGGCGGCACTGGCGCGAGGGCCGCAGGCCATGCTGGCCGAGCTCAAGCGTTCGCATCTGCGCGGCCGTGGCGGCGCCGGCTTCGTCACCGGCACCAAATGGGAGTTGTGCCGCGCGGCGCCCGGCAGTGAGCATGTTGTGGTCTGCAATGCCGACGAAGGCGAGCCCGGCACTTTCAAGGACCGCGTTCTGTTGATCCATTGCGCCGAAGCGGTGTTCGAGGGCATGACAATCGCGGCCTCGGTCATCGGTGCCCGCCGTGGCCTGGTGTATCTGCGTGGCGAGTACCGCTACTTGCTTGAGCATTTGCAGGCCGTGCTGGCGCGCCGACGCGCTGCCCATCTGCTGGGTGTGGGAATTCTTGGGCAGGATGGTTTTAATTTCGATATTGCGATCCACGTCGGCGCCGGCGCCTACGTCTGCGGCGAGGAGTCGGCGCTGATCGAATCGCTCGAAGGCCGGCGCGGCGCGCCGCGCATCCGTCCGCCGTTTCCGGTCGAGAACGGCTATCTCGGCCACCCGACCATCGTCAACAACGTCGAGACCTTCTGCGCCGTCAACCACATCGCCCACCAGGGCGGTGCCTGGTGGGCCGGCATCGGCACGCCGCAATCGAGCGGCACCAAGATCCATTCGGTGTCGGGTGACTGCGAACGCCCGGGCCTCTACGAATACCCGTTCGGCACCCGCGTCAATCGCATTCTGGAGGACTGCGGTGCGCACGACACGCAGGCGGTGCAGGTTGGTGGGCCGTCGGGCATGTGCTTGTCGGCCTTCGAATTTGGCCGGCGCATCGCCTTCGAGGACGTGCCGACCGCTGGCGCCTTCATGGTTTTTAACCGCAGTCGCGACATGTTCGAGGTGGCGCGCAGCTTTGCACATTTCTTCGCGCACGAGAGCTGCGGCTTTTGCACGCCATGCCGGGTTGGCACGGCGCTGGTCGTCAAGCGTATGGACAAGCTCGCAGCCGGGCAGGGCTCGCGCCACGACATGGAGGTGCTGTTCGAGCTTGACAAGCTGCTGCACAGCGCCACCCATTGCGGCCTCGGCGCTGCGGCCTGCAACCCGCTGCGCGACACCATCCTGAAGTTCCGCCCGGCCTACGAGCGGCACCTGAAGTCCCTGTACTTTGAACCGGGCTTTGATCTGGATGCCGAGCTCTCGATCGCGCGGCACATGACCGGGCGCGACGACGCCGGCGCCCACCTGGAGAACCGGCAATGACAGAAGAAGAAAGCCCGGTACCGGGCTTCATGCTGGACGGCGAGGAACTGCCGTTCGAGCCGGGCGAGACGATCCTGCAGGCCGCCACGCGCGCCGGGCGCTACATTCCGCACCTGTGCTGGCACCCCGAGTTCAGGGCGCACGGCTCGTGCCGCATCTGCATCGTCAAGGTCAATGGCCGCACCTGCGCGTCCTGCACGCAGCAGGCCGCTGCCGACCTGGAGGTGCAGAGCAACACCGAAGAAATCAATGCCGAGCGCAAGATGCTGCTGCAGATGCTGTTTGTCGAAGGCAACCATTTCTGCCCCAGTTGCGAGAAGAGCGGCAACTGCCTGCTGCAGGCGACGGCCTACCAGATGGGCATGGAGGGTCCGCACTTTGAGGAGTTCTACCCGGACCGCCCGGTCGATGCCAGCCACCCCGACATCCTGCTCGACTTCAACCGCTGTATCCTGTGCGCGCTGTGCGTGCGCGCCAGCCGCGACGTCGACGGCAAAGACGTGTTCGCCCTCGGCGGGCATGGTATTGCCAGCCATCTGCTGGTCAACAGCGCGAGCGGCCGGCTGGCCGACACCGACATGGCGCTGGGCGACCGCGCCGCCAGCATCTGCCCGGTGGGCGTGATCCTGCCCAAGCGGCGCGGCTTTGCGATTCCGATCGGGCACCGCCGCTACGACGCGCGTCCGGTGTCCGAGCAGGTGGAGGGCGAGACGCCATGACACTGCCCGTGATGCCTTATGGACCGCGCAAGCTCGTGGTCGCCACCGTGTCGCTGGCTGGCTGCTTTGGCTGCCACATGTCGCTGCTTGACATCGACGAGCGCCTGTTCGATCTGGTTGATCTGATCCGCTTCGACCGCTCGCCGCTAACCGATATCAAGAGAATCGGCGCCTGCGACATCGGCCTGATCGAAGGCGGCTTGTGCAATGCCGAGAACGTGACCGTGCTGCGCGAATTTCGCGCGCACTGCAAGACGCTGGTCGCGGTGGGCGCCTGCGCCATCACTGGCGGCTTGCCGGCGCAGCGCAATCATCTCGACCTGGGCGCGGTGCTGAGCGAGGTCTACCGCAGTCGGCCCGGCCTGAGCAGCGCCAGCGCCATCCCGAATGATCCCGAACTACCCTTGCCGCTGAACAAGGTGCATCCGATCCACGAGGTGGTGCACGTGGACTATTTCCTGCCCGGCTGTCCGCCCTCGGCCGAGGCGATCTGGCGTTTCCTGACCGACCTGATGGCCGGGCGCACGCCGCACCTGGGTCACGACCTGCTGCACTACGACTGATCATGAACAGCCCACTTGAAACCGCCGCCAACCCGCAAGGCCTGCGCCGGGTTGCCATCGACCCGGTGTCGCGCGTCGAAGGCCATGGCAAGGTCACGCTGCTGCTCGATGCGGACAACCGCGTGCAGCAGGTGCGCTTGCACATCGTCGAGTTCCGTGGCTTCGAAAAATTCATCGAAGGCCGGCCCTACTGGGAAGTGCCGGTGATGGTGCAGCGCCTGTGCGGCATCTGTCCGGTGTCGCACCAGCTCGCAGCTGCCAAGGCCTTTGACCGCGTGATCGGTGCGCCGATCACGGCGTCGGCCGAGAAGATCCGCCGGCTCATGCATTACGGCCAGGTCATGCAGTCGCATGCCTTGCACTTCTTCTACCTGGCTTCGCCCGATTTGCTGTTTGGTTTCGACTCGGATCTGAACCGGCGCAACATCGTCGGCGTGGCGCAGGCGCATCCCGAGATTGCGCGCAAGGGCGTTCTGCTGCGCAAGTTTGGCCAGGAAGTGATCCTGGCCACGGCTGGCAAGCGCGTGCATGGCAGCGGTGCCGTGCCCGGCGGTGTCAATCGCCATGTCAGCGCGGCCGACCACGCGCGGTTGCGCGGCGATGTCGCGCAGATGCTGGCCTGGGCGCAGGATGCGGTGGAAATCGCCAAGCAGTTGCATGCGCAGAACCCCGCGCTCTACGACAGCTTCGGCGCCGTGCCCGCCAATCTGCTTTCGTTGGTGCGCACCGATGGCGCGCTCGACCTCTACGACGGTGTGTTGCGCGCGCGTGACGCCAAGGGCGCCATCATCGTCGACGGCGCCAGCGCGCAGGACTATCTGGGACTGATCGAGGAAGAGGTCAAGCCCTGGAGCTACATGAAGTTCCCATTTCTGCGAAGCCTTGGCAGCGAGCTCGGCTGGTACCAGGTCGGGCCGCTGGCACGCGTGCAGAACTGTGACTTCATCCCGAGCCCGCTGGCCGAAGCGCAGCGACGCGAGTTTGTGGCCTATGGCCACGATCAGCCAGTGCACGCCGCGCTGGCCTACCACTGGACGCGCATGATCGAGATGCTGCATTGCGTCGAGGTGATCCAGGGCCTGCTCGACGACCCGGACATCCTCAGCGGCAAGCGCATGGCCACGGGCCAGCGCCAGCATCGTGGCGTCGGCGTGATCGAAGCACCGCGCGGCACGCTGTTCCACGACTACGAGGTCGGCGACGACGACCTCGTGACGCGCTGCAACCTGATCGTCTCGACCACGCACAACAACCAGGCCATGAACGAGGCCGTGCGCTCGGTGGCGGCGCAGTACCTCGACGGTCAGGAGTTGACCGAAGGCCTGCTCAACCACATCGAGGTCGCGATCCGCGCCTACGACCCCTGCCTGTCCTGTGCCACGCATGCGCTCGGCCAGATGCCGCTCGACGTGGTCCTGCTTGGACCCGATGGCGCTGTGCTAGACCGCAGGCTGCGGTCTTCGCCATGAAACGTTGTCATCGTGTCTGTAGACCGTATGAAGCCGAAGGCGCAATACGGGGACACCGCTGCGGTATCAGCCCCGTATGGCGCTGCGCTACATGCGGGCTACGCATCTGGACTGCGGATCGAGTCCGCAATGACAAATCCATAGTGACGCTGAGATGAGTCCGCCCCCGCTGCTGGTGCTCGGCTGGGGCAATCCGAGCCGTGGCGACGACGCACTCGGGCCGCTGTGCATTGAGCACCTGCGCGCTTTGGGCTTGAGCGCCCAGCGCGTTGAGTACCTGGAAGACTTTCAATTGCAGATCGAGCACGCACTCGACCTGGTGGGGCGCGAGCGCGTGCTGCTGGTCGATGCCAGCCTGAACTGCGCAGCGCCGTTCGAAGTGACACAGCCACAGCCAGCACACGACGCCAACCAGATGAGCCATGCCCTGGCCCCAGCGGCCCTGCTGCAGGTGTATCTGGAACTGTGCCACGCGCCACCACCGCCCTGCACGCTGCTGGCGATTCGCGGCGAGCGCTTCGAATTAGGTGAGTCGCCAAGCGCGGCAGCGCTGAGCAATCTGGCTGCTGCTGTGCAATGGGCCCGAACCTGGTTGAACACTTGAGCGCTACGAATCGATAAACTTGCAGCCAATTTCTGACCTGCTTTCATGAAACAGCCAAAGCTTCTGCTCATCCTGTTGTTCACGGCTATTCTTGCCGCTTGTGGCGGCGGCGGTGGGGGAACGGTCGCACCCCCGGTTGTCGTCAACACCGCACCGGTTGCCAGGGTGGGTGCCGACCAAAACGTCGTCACCGACGCCCTCGTCACGCTTGACGGCAGCAGCAGTTCGGACGCGGACAAGGATCCCCTGAGCTATGTCTGGACGCTTGCGGCGAAGCCGGCCGGCAGCACGGCCGTTTTGCTGAACGGCAACTCTGCCAAAGCATCCTTTACCGCTGACGTGGCAGGCGTCTATAGCGCCAACCTCGTCGTCAATGATGGCAAACTCAGCAGCAATGCAGCGAGCGTGCGCGTCACCGTCACACCGGTCAATGCGGTGGGGCCGGGGCGCTTCATGACGGCCGAAATGCTGCGCTCCATCAGCACCACCGAGATCGCCGCTGCAATCGCGCAGGCTGGAGGGTCGGCCTTTGCTGCCACGCCACGCTACGCAGTCCAGGCCTACCGCCTGACTTATTTGACGTTGGACGGCAAGGGCCAGGAGATTACGGCGTCTGCCTTGCTGGCGATCCCGCAAAAGGCAAACAACGCCTTGAGCCCGGTACTCAGTTATCAGCACGAAACGCTCACGCGGCAGGCCACGGCACCGAGCAATCTCTCAAGTTTGGAAAACCCGTCTCTGGTGTTGGCATCACTTGGTTTTATCGTGCTGTCGGCTGATTACGTGGGCTATGGCGTATCGCAAGCTGCGGCGCATCCGTATCTGCTCTCGGCGCCTTCGGCAGCGGCAGTGATCGACCTGCTGACAGCGGCCAAGTACTGGCGCCAGACCCAGCTTATTCCCGACAACAAGCAACTCTTCCTTACCGGCTATTCCGAAGGGGGTTATGTGACGATGGCAGCGCACCGGGCGTTGCAAGCGGGCAGTTCGAAGCATCGCAATGAACTGGTCGCCGTGGTGGCGGGCGCCGGACCCTACAACGTTGGGCTGACCCTGGATGAACAACTCAAGATCGTGCGACAAAATAGTCTCTTGTTGAGCCTGCTGCTCAATCCAGGGTTCTTGAAATACCTCAGCGATGCGGATCGAAACAATGTGCGGGATTTGCTGTTTCAACAGGTATTGGGAAGCGATGCAGATGTGACTTTCATGCCGACGGCGCTCGATAATTTTCTGGCGGATGATCGCGCTGCCATTGCCAGCGTGAGTGATGAATATGACTGGCGCCCCGAGGTTCCCGTGACGCTGTTTCATGGTCGAGATGACCAGACCGTTTCCTACCTGAACGCCAGCAGCACCTTGCAGGCCATGCAGGCGCGCGGCGCCGGAAATCTGGTCTCGGTGACAGACTGCACGGCGCAACCCGCCGGCCACCTGCAATGCGCCGTGCCGTATTGGCAGGTCATGCTCGATCAGTTCGCCAAGTTCGCCAAGGATCTCTGACTGGGGTCTGAAACCTAGCGTCCAGGTTCGGAGTGCTCTGGCTTGCGCTCGGCGCGCTTCAGGCGGTCTTTTCTATCTCAAGCTGAAGCTCTGCGCGCATCTGTTCGCGCATGACAAACTTCTGAACCTTGCCGGTGATCGTCATCGGGAAGGCATCAACGAACTTGATGTAGCGCGGAATCTTGTGGTGGGCGATTTTGTCTTTGCAGAAGGCGCGGATGTCCTCGGCCGTCGCGCTCTGATTCGCCTTGAGCACAATCCAGGCACACAGTTCCTCGCCGTATTTCTTGTCCGGCACGCCAATGACCTGAACGTCAGAGACGTCCGGGTGCGAGTAAAGAAATTCCTCCAGTTCGCGCGGGTAGAGGTTCTCACCGCCGCGGATCACCATGTCCTTGATGCGGCCCACGATGTTGACGTAGCCCTCGGCGTCCATGGTGGCCAGGTCGCCGGTGTGCATCCAGCCCTCGGCGTCAATCGCTTCGCCGGTCTTCTCCGGGTCGCCCCAGTAGCCGTGCATGACGGAATAGCCGCGCGTACAGAATTCGCCGGAAACGCCCAGCCCGACAATCTCACCGGTGTCGGGGCTGACGATCTTGACGGCCAGATGCGGCTGCACCTGGCCCACGGTGGTGACGCGTTTGTCCAGCGGCGTCGCCGTGCTGCTCTGGCAACTCACCGGGCTGGTTTCGGTCATGCCATAGGCGATGGTGATCTCGCTGGCGTGCATTTTGCTCACAACCTGCTTCATCACGTCGATCGGACACGGCGAGCCCGCCATGATGCCGGTGCGCAGGCTGCTCAGGTCAAACTCGGCAAAGCGCGGATGCGCGAGCTCGGCGATGAACATGGTGGGCACGCCATGCAAGCCGGTGCATTGTTCGGCCTCAACCGTCTCCAGCACCGTTAGCGGATCGAAGGCGTCGTTCGGGTAGACGATGGTTGCGCCGTGCGTCAGGCAGGCCAGATTACCCAGCACCATGCCAAAGCAGTGGTACAGCGGCACCGGGATGCAGAGCCGATCACGCGAGCTGAGCTTCATGGCTTCGCCGACAAAGAAGCCATTGTTCAAAATGTTCCGGTGCGTCAGCGTGGCGCCCTTGGGGAAACCGGTGGTGCCGCTGGTGAACTGGATGTTGATCGGATCATCGGCCTTGAGCATGGCGCCAACTGCGGCCACAGCCGGGTCCTGGGCATCGCCCCGGGCCATCAGCTCGGTAAAACTGAGCAGGCCGGGCAGCGGCTCAATGCCAAGGTGCACCACAGTCTGCAAAGCTGGCGCGCGCGCGGCGTTCAGTTGCCCCGGTTGGGCCGACGCCAGTTCCGGCGCCATTTGGCGCACGATGCCGATGTAGTCGCTGGTCTTGTAGGCGGTCATGGTGACCAGCATCTTGCAGCCGACTTTGTTGAGCGCGTATTCGAGTTCAGTGACGCGGTAAGCTGGATTGATGTTGACCAGAATGACGCCGACCTTGGCCGTGGCAATCTGCATCAGTAGCCACTCAGCGCTGTTGTGCGCCCAGATCGCGGCGCGGTCCCCAGCGGCCAGGCCGCTGCGCAGCAAGGCGCTGGCCAGTTGATTCGCCTGGCGATCGAGTTGCCGGTAGCTCAGGCGCAGCTTTTGATGCCGTGACACCAGCGCCTCGTGGTCGGGATAGTCCTTGGAGATCATCTCGAAGTAGCGTCCGATCGTGTCTTCGATCAAGGGTGCGGCGCGGCTGCCGCTGTCACTGCTTTGGGTCAGGGCTTTCATGCCAGGTCCTCTTCCCAGAATTCGCCAG
>CAIXNB010000180.1 GCA_903920695.1 uncultured beta proteobacterium | reverse complement strand
CCACGCGGCGTCCCGCATCGGGCGTGCTTTCGTCATCGGCAATCTGCACCTCGACTTTGCGACCATCGACGCCGCCCTTGGCGTTGGCCTCGTCGATCGCAAACTGCGCGGCACGCAGCACCTCTTCGCCCATCTCGGCAAAGACGCCGGATTTGGATGAGAGCAGGCCGATCTTGATGGGTTCCTTGCCCTGGGCCAGCACACTCAGGGGCAAAGTGGCCGCGAGTGCCAGGCCGAGGACGGTGCGCCGCAGGGGTTTCATCTTGAACATGTCTTGTCTCCTGAATCAGTTTGAAATAAAGCCGGAAACGGTCCGGCTGCCGGTACTTGCAAAGCGGTCGGGGTCACACCATCACATGGGTTTCGAGCTGGTGCAGACTGTCCTTGCTGTTTTCCACCAGGCCCTGCGCCACGACCGAGCCCTTGGCCATTGCGCAGTAGCGCTCGGCCACACGCACCACCAGGCTCATGTTCTGTTCGATCAGCAGCAGGGCCGTGCCCTGGCTGGCCACGAGATTGAAGATGTCGGCGAGCTGGTCGACGATCACGGGCGCCAGGCCCTCGGTCGGCTCGTCGAGCAGGATCAGCGAGGGGTTGGCCATCAGCGCGCGGCCCACCGCCAGCATCTGCTGCTGGCCGCCGGACAAGGCGGTGCCGGAGGCGTGCGAGCGCTCGCCCAGGATCGGAAACAGCTTGTAGACCTCGGGCACCGTCCAGTGTCCCTTGCGTCCCACGGCTGCGCCGAGCTGCAGGTTTTCTTCCACCGTCAGGTTGGCCACGATGCGCCGCCCCTGCGGCACCACGACGACGCCGTGCTGCGCGGCGATGTAGGGGCGCGGCTTTCGCAGCGCGTAGTCGCCCAGATGGATCTGCCCGCCGCGCATGGCAGCCAGGCCCAGAATGGTGTTGACGACGGTGGTCTTGCCGACACCGTTGCGGCCAATCAGCGCGACGCGCTCGCCGGCGTTCACGTGCAGGCTCAAGTCATGCAGGATGTGGGCCGAGCCGTAGAAGGCATTGATCTGTTCGATTTGGAGCAGGGTGCTCATGCGGCGCTCCCGAGGTAGGCGGTGCGCACGCGTGGATCGGCGCGGACAGCGGCCGGCTCACCGTTGGCGATGACGCGGCCGAGTTCGAAGACGGTGACGACATCGGAGATGCCGAACACCACGTCCATGTCGTGTTCAACCAGCAGCACCGAGACGTCCCAGCGCGAAGTCAGCGCCTTGAGGTGTTTGGCCAGATCGAGCGACTCCTTCACCGACAGACCCGCCATCGGTTCGTCGAGCAGCAGCACCTTGGGCCGACCGACCAGCGCCAGCGCCAGATCAAGGCGGCGCTGTTCGCCGTAGCCGAGGTCTTCCGCGATGACGTCGGCCAGCGCCAGCAATTCGAGTTCCTTGAGCACGGCGTCGGCGTCGGCCTGCGAATCGGCCACGCCCATCATGTGCGACGCCAGTTCGACCTGCTTGCGCACCGGCATCTGGTTGAAGATGCTGGTGCGCTGAAAGCTGCGCGACAAGCCCAGTTGCCGCCGCTCGGTGACGCCCAGGGCGGTGACATCCTGCTCGCCGAGGAAGACCCGGCCGCGCGTCAGGCGCCGCCGGCCCGTGATGGCGTCGATGATGGTGGATTTGCCGGCGCCGTTGGGTCCGATCAGACCGTGGATCTGGCCGTGCCGCAGCGTTAGCGCGACACCGTCGACGGCGCGCACACCGCCGTAGTGGATGGCCACATCTTCGGCGCGCAATACGAATTCATTCATCGCAGTGTCCTCTTCAGTGCCCGGCGGCTTTGTGGGCTGCGGGCGTGGCCTTGGGCCCCTTGAGCAGCCGCTCCAGCGCGCCGGCAATGCCGGTCGGCGAGAACACGATAACTGTGATCAGCGCCACGCCGAAGATCGCCATCCAGTGATTGGCGTAATTGCCCAGCACGTCTTTCGCCAGGAAATACACAACGGCGCCCAGGGCCGGACCCCACAGCGCCTTGTAGCCGCCGACCACGGCCATCATCAGCGCGACACCGGACAGGCTCCAGTGCAGGTTTTCCGGTGCGACAAAGCCAGTGTTGAGAACCGAGAGCAGACCGGCCAGTCCGGTCACCGTGGCGGACAGGGCGTAGACGGCGGCGCGTGGCAGCAGGGTGCGGATGCCGATGAAGCGGGCGCGCTCCTCGTTGTCGCGCACGGCCTCGGTGATGCTGCCGAAGCGGCTGCGCAGCAGCAGCGCGAGCAGCAGCAGCACCAGCACCAGCGTGACCCAGCAGATCAGAAACAGACTCGCCGGTTTCAACAGTTCCGACTGCGCCACGCCAAACAGCGTGGTCGGCCACTCGACGTTCATGCCGTCGGCGCCGCCCGTGATGCCGCGCGTGCGGGTGGCGCTCAGGTAGAACATCTGGCCGATGGCCAGCGTCAGCATGCCGAAGGCCACGCCCGGCACGCGCACGATCACCAGACCCATGACGAAGGCGACCAGTGTCACGCCGAGCAGGGCGGCGACGATTGCCGCTTCGGCCGGCATCAGCTTGAGCTGCATGATGACGCCGACGGCATAACCGGCGCAACCGAAGAACAGCGCATGACCGAAACTGACCATGCCGTTTTGCCGCAGCAGCAAGCCGACGCCGGTGGCGAAGACAGCGTAGATGACAGCCTGCGTCAACAGCGACAGCACAGTGCCGGAACTCACGCCGGCCGCCACCACGACGCCGAGCGCGAGGGCGGCGATGGCAGCCAGACTGATACGTTGAATGGACATCTGGGTCTTTCCCTTCAAGTGCGGCTGCCGGCGAATCCAGCGGGCTTCCAGATCAGCACGATCACCATCACGGCAAAGGGCAGCAGCATCGCGATGTCGGGCAGGTAGACCGCACCGAGCGCCTGGATCATGCCCAGCACCATGGCCGCGACAAAGGCTCCGGCCAGTGAACCGAGGCCACCGACGACGACCACGACAAAGGAGTCGATGATCACGTCGCTGCTCATCGACGGCGAGAGCGAGAGGAAAGGCGCGGCGACGACGCCGGCCAGTCCGGCCAGGGCCGTGCCCAGGCCGACCACGCCGGCGCTCAGCAGGTCGGTGTTGATGCCCTGCATCGCTGTCGTCGTTGGCTCGGTACTGGCAGCGCGCACGAACAGGCCGATCTTGGAGTGGCGCAGCCACAGCGTCAGGCCCAGCGCCACCCCAACACCGACGACGATGACGGCAATGCGATACGCTGGCACCGGTGTGCCGAACAAATCAATCGTGGTGTTCAGGGCCGCCGGCGCCGCCACGGACAGGTTGCTCTTGCCCCAGACCGTCTGCACGAAGTCCTCGATCACCAGCAGCAGGCCGAACGTCACCAGCACGACGCTGAGCGGGTCGCGGTCCTGCAGCAGGCGAAAGCCGTAGCGGTCCAGCAGCACGCCCAGCAGCGCCATGATGGCCGGCGCAGCCACCAGCGCGACCCAGAAGTTGCTATGCGCAGCGACGGAGTAGCCGATGTAGGCACCCAGCATGTAGAGCGAGCCGTGCGCGAAATTAACGACGCGGCGCAGGCCGTAGATCAGGGCCAGCCCCGAGCACATGATGATCAGCAGCGCGCCGTAGACCAGGCCGTTGAAAAGGTTGATGGTCAGCATGTTGGGTTTCCTCAGTGGGTTGCAGCGGCGCTGGTTGCGTCCCGCTGCGCAAGGGCGGGCAGTGCCGATTCGGGCGCGCCGAATGCGGTCCAGCCGCCGTCGACCGGAATCACGGCGCCGGTGACGTAGCTGGCGCGACTCGATACCAGAAAGGCGATGACTTCGGCGATCTCGATCGGCTCGGCCATGCGGCCCAGCGGGGTGCGGTGCGCTATTGCCGCGGCGTCGATTGCGCCCCTGCGTTCGAGTTCGGCGATCAGCGTGGTGCGCACGTAGCCGGGTGCGACCGCGTTGACGCGAATGCCCGCACGCGCCCATTCGCTCGCCATGGCGCGTGTCAGGCCCAGCACGCCGGCCTTGGCGGCACTGTAGGCGTTGCGCGTGGGCAAGCCGGTGCTGCTGGCGATCGAGCCCAGGTTGACGATGGCACCGCGCTCGCGCCGCGCGTTGGGCTCGGCTTGCAGCATCACGCGGGCCACGGCCTGGCTCATCAAAAAGGTGCCGCGCACATGAACACCGAGCAGTCGGTCAAAGGCTTCGACGTTCTGGTCGATGGTGGCGCCGGTCTGGTCGCCGATGCCGGCGTTGTTGACCAAGGCGTCGATGCGACCGTAGTGTTTCTGCACAGCGGCGACCGCGACTTCAACACTGGCTTGCGACGAGACATCGCAAGCCAGACCCAGATGCTCACCACGCAACTCGATGGCGCGTGCGACCGCCTGCGCTGCGCGCAGGTCCAGCAGCGCGATCGCGTAGCCGTCGCTGGCCAGCCGCTGCGCAGTGGCCCAGCCAATGCCGTCGGCGGCGCCGGTGACGATGGCCACCTTCGGCCCGGATGCGCAGGGAACTGTCATGGGCAATGCCGCCTAGGCTCAGGCCGCTGCGGCCCAGGTCGGTTGTGGATTCATCCGGAATGTCATTCGTTTCTCCTCAATGCGGTCAAGACTTGCGCGCCGCTTGCGCCGACGTTTAGCTGTGTTGGATTCTGATTTGCCAGCCCGCGCAATCCAACGACGATTCGGGCCGAAGACCGGACATTTCATGCACGGTCGGGTCGGTGTTTTCCCTAGGTTGACGCCCGCTTTGCGGCTCTGGTTCCTGAACAGCCAGACTGCGCAGCGCCGCGCCAGGCGGGCGCGATCGGTGTGCGAATCAGGCGCCCTTTGCAAAAGCCTTGGCGGTTTCGCGCAGCTTGAACTTCTGCAGCTTGCCACTGGGTGTCTTGGGCAGGTCTTCCATCAGTTCGAGCCGCTCCGGGTGGTACTGCACGGTGACCTGTTGCTCCGTCAGATAGCGCCGCATCTCGTCGAGGTCGAACGTGAAGCCGGGCCGCACCGTGACGAAGGCGCAGGCCCGCTCACCGAGGCGCGCATCGGGGTAGCCGACGATGGCGACCGTGGACAGGGCCGGGTGTTTGTAGAGCAGGTTTTCGACCTCCATGACCGGGATGTTTTCCCCGCCGCGGATGATGATGTCCTTGCTGCGGCCGTTGATGCGGACATAGTCCTCGGCATCGAGGAAGGCGAGGTCGCCGGTGTCGAACCAGCCGTCGGCGTCGGTGGCATTGAGGTGCGCGCGCTTGAGGTAACCGGCAAACATCGAACTGCCACGCACGAAGAGCTTGCCGGTTTCACCGGTCGGCAGCGAGTGGCCGTCGGAATCGACGATCTTGACCTCGATGCCGGCAACCGGGCGGCCATCGGTGCTGCCGGATTTCTCGTTGGTGCGTGACGGCTCCGTGATGGTGACGGCGCCGCATTCGGTCATGCCCCAGGCCGAGCTGACCGCCAGGCCCAGGACGCGGCGCGCGCGTTCGATCAGCACCGGCGGGATCGGCGCCCCGGCGCAGCAGAAATTGGCGAACTGCGGCGAGACCGGGCCGCCGGCTTCGGCCGCATTGCACAGGTCGGCGACGAATGGGCTCGATGCCATGCTGAAGGTGATGGCTTCACTTTGGATCATGTCGAGCGCCTGGCGTGGCTCCCAGATGTCC
This sequence comes from uncultured beta proteobacterium, assembly GCA_903920695.1. Lineage (GTDB taxonomy): Bacteria > Pseudomonadota > Gammaproteobacteria > Burkholderiales > Burkholderiaceae_C > Rhodoferax. The sequence goes on along the minus strand of CAIXNB010000180.1, from coordinate 7,648 downwards.
TGCAGCACGGTGGTGGCGTTGAGGATCAGCGGGATCATGGCGAGGTAGCCAAAGCCAGTCAGATGCGCCATCGGCGAGGCGCCCAGGATCACGTCTTTCGATGTCAGGCCGTAGACGCCGATGAAGCTGTGCAGATTGGCGAACAAGGTGTTTGAGGTGTGCATCACGCCCTTGGGTTCGCCAGTGGTTCCGGAGGTGTACATCAGCAGTGACACATCGTCGGCACCCAAGCCGGGGCCACTGAGCGCCGGTGTGTCGTCGCGCAGCAGCAGTGCTTCGAAATTGTTCGCGCCAGCGCCATCGAGCACGACCAGATACTGCAGGAATGGCAGGTCACCGCGCATCTCGTCCAGCATGGCTTCGTAATCGAAACCCTTGTAGCTCTTGGGCACGATGAAGACCTTGGATTCGCCAAAGTCGAGCATGAATTTCAGTTCGCGTTGGCGGAAGATTGGCATGATTGGATTGGCCACGGCACCGATGCGGGCACAGGCCAACGCCAGCGCAATGAACTCCCACCAGTTGGGCATTTGCCAACTCACCACATCGCTGCGTCCCACGCCCAGCGCGACCAGCCCGCGTGCGATGCGATCCGCCTTCTGATCCAGTGCCCGGTAGCTCAAGCGGGTTGGCTGCGGCAGATCGCTGCGGTAGGCGACAACGGCCGTCTTGTCCGGGCAATTCTGCAGCGCTTGCGCCATGAAATGGCTAACGGTCTGGTGTCGCCAGAAGCCACCTTCGGTCATGGCGCGTTGACGGGGCGGGACGAGAACGGTATCGAATTGCATGGGACTCTCCTTTGGTAATGGGACGCGTCTTGCCACCCTGACCGGCAAACCGCAAAACCTGTAAAAGCGACAATGTATTGCTATATCTAAACTATTGCAAGCAAATTTTCAGAAATCCACTCCATCAAGAACTTAGGGATTTCCCTTATAAATACTGAAGATGCCACTCTGAAGCGAGAATATTTCAAAATTTTTGGGATTTATTTGAGTAAATATGTTGACATAAATTGCAACTCGCTCGTAAACTGTGGCAACGGGAACAACAGGAGACTGCGATGGACTTCAATCTGACGGACGATCAACAGGCACTGGTCGAAAGCGCACGGCGCTTTGCGCGAGAAAAACTGGCCCCTGGCTACCGCGTGGGCGACAAGACTGGCCGCGTCGACCGGAGCCTGGTCAAGGCCATGGGCGACATGGGTTTTCTCGGGCCCGAACTGCCCGAGGCCTACGGCGGCCTCGGTGTGGACTGCGTCACGAGCGGCCTGCTGCTGGAGCAGATCGCCTATGCCGACTTCAACATGTCGTACATCAACCTGCTGACCTCGCTGTGCGGCCAGATCATCTCGACGCATGCCCAGGTGTATCTGAAGACGCGCTGGCTCAAGCCGATCCTCGCTGGCGACAAACTGGTCGCGATTGCGTTGACCGAGCCCAGCGCAGGATCGGACGCCGCGCGTCTGAAGCTCAAGGCTCAGCGCAGCGGCGACGACTTTATCCTCAATGGTGAAAAAACCTCGATTTCACTGGCCGATCAGTCCGACGTCGCCGTTGTATTTGCCCGCACCGGCACCGATGCCGAGGGTGCGCGTGGCATCAGCGCGTTTCTGGTGCCGATGGATCTGCTGGGCTTGACCCGCACCGCCTTCGATGACGTGGGCACACGCGCTGTCGGGCGCGGCTCAATCTTTTTTGACAACGTTCGCGTGCCGGCCGACCACATGTTGGGCGACGAGGGTCAGGGCTTCATTCAGGTCATGCAGGGCTTTGACTACAGTCGCGCGCTGATCGGTCTGCAGTGCCTGGGCGTGGCGCGGGCTTCGCTCGATGAAAGTTGGGCCTATGCGAAGGAGCGTGAGACCTTCGGTCAAGCGATCATCGAGCGCCAGGGTGTGAGCTTCCCGCTGGCCGAATCCGAGACCTATGTCGAATCCCTGCGCTGGCACTGCCTGCGCACGCTCTGGCTCAAGGACCAGGGTAAGCCGCATACGGCGGAGGCAGCGATGTGCAAATGGTGGGGGCCGAAACTGGCCTGCGAAATCATCCACCAGTGCCTGCTGACGCACGGCCATGGCGGCTATGCGGCCGACTATGCCTTTGCGCAACGTTACCGCGATGTGCTCGGCTTGCAGATTGGCGACGGCACGGCCAACATCATGAAGATGATCATCGCGCGCGAGAAGTCAGGCATGCGCCTGACCTAAAGCTTGGACATGTTGGTCTGGAGCTTGGTGAAGTAATGGATAAACGCCACACGGTCATCGAAGGACAGGCCTTGCAAGGCCTTGTCATAGAAGCTGTGGATCGGGTTCTGCAGCTTCTTCCACAGCACCTGGCCCTTGGCGCTGAGCTTGACGGTGCGCGAGCGTCTGTCCCCCTCGCTGGTGACGCGGTCGATCAGGCCGTCACGCTCCAGCCGCGACAGAATGCCGGTCAGGTTCTGACGGCTCACCAGCAGGAAGCGCGAGAGGTCGCCAATCGACATGCCGCCCGTGACCTTGGGCCGCGACAGCGCGCCGAGTACCGACCACTGCTGTGTCGTCATGCCGAATTCGTCAAGCGCCTGCGTGCCCTTGGTGTGCAAGGTGTTGGCGGTTTGAAAGAGGCGAAAGAACAGCCGGTTGTTGATCTCTTGAACGGCGTAACTTTTTTCGGTGCGCAAGTCTGGCATGGGATGGTTTGGCAATCAGGAAAGCGGTGATCGTAAACGATGACGTGATTGCGGCCGAACATATTTTTTGATTTTTTACAGGAGTAATGATGATGCGTGGACTCAAAGACAAAGTGGTGCTGGTCACCGGCGGTGGTGGTGGTATCGGTGCGGCAACCTGCCAGCGTTTTGGCGAGGAGGGCGCGCGCGTGGCCGTGGTCGATATCAACGCCGCAGCCGCTGAGAGCGTGGTGCGCACGATTACCGCGGCCGGCGGCAAGGCGCAGGCTTTCGTCCTGGATCTGACCCAGCAGGAGCAGGTTAACGCCGGTGTGGCCGCGATCGAGGCCGCGCTCGGCCCGATCGATGTGCTGGTCAATAACGCGGGCTGGGATCGTGCTGGCAACTTCCTCAAGACCGACAAGGCGCTGTGGGAGCAGATTGTGGCGATCAACATTTATGGCGCGCTGCACATGCACCACGCCGTGCTCAAGGGCATGTCCGAGCGCGGCACCGGTCGCGTTGTCAACGTGGCATCCGATGCGGCGCGAGTGGGCTCCAGCGGCGAAGCGGTGTACGCCTTGTGCAAGGGTGGTTTGATTGCGTTCTCCAAGACCATCGCGCGTGAACTCGCGCGCAAGAAGATCAACGTCAACGTGGTTTGCCCGGGGCCCACAGATACAGCGCTGTTTGCCGATTTCGCTGGTGAGGGCGAGCAAGGCGAAAAACTGCGCGGCGCGCTGACCAAAGCCATTCCGTTCGGCCGACTGGGACAGGCCGGCGATCTGCCCGGCGCCATTGCCTTCCTGGCCAGCGATGACGCGGCCTTCATCACAGGCCAGGTCATCAGCGTCTCCGGCGGCCTGACCATGGTCGGTTAAGGTATTGATTCTCTTCACTCAAAAGGAAACCCCAATGAAAACCAACCTGAACTTCACGGACCTGCTCTACACCAAGGCCGATGGCATCGCCACCATCACCATCAACCGGCCCAAGGCCTACAACGCCTTCACCGCCAACACCTGCGAGGAACTGATTGTTGCCTTCAAGGACGCCGACCATGACAGGAGCATCGGCGTGGTCGTGCTGACCGGTGCCGGCGACAAGGCTTTCTGCACTGGCGGCGATCAGGGCACGCAGGACGGCGGCTACGGCGGGCGCGGTGTTATTGGCTTGCCGATCGAGGAAGTGCAAAGCGCCATCCGCGATTGCGCCAAGCCGGTGATTGCCCGCGTCAATGGTTTCGCCATTGGCGGCGGCAACGTGCTGGTGACGATCTGCGATCTGGCGATTGCTTCGGAAAACGCGCAGCTTGGCCAGGCCGGTCCGCGCGTCGGCTCGGTTGATCCGGGCTTCGGCACGGCCTTGCTGGCCCGCGTGGTTGGCGAAAAGAAGGCGCGTGAAATCTGGTACCTGTGCCGCCGCTACACCGCCAAGCAGGCGTTGGAGATGGGTCTGGTCAATGCCGTCGTGCCGCTCGATCAGCTTGACGCCGAAGTGCGCAAGTGGTGCGACGAGATCGTCGAGAAGAGCCCGACCGCGATTGCGCTGGCGAAGAAGTCGTTCAATGTCGACACTGAGATGATCCGCGGCATGGGCGGCCTGGCGATGCAGGCGCTCAAGCTCTACTACGAATCGGATGAATCAGCCGAAGGCGGCAACGCTTTCCGCGAAAAGCGCAAGCCCGACTTCCGCAAGCACGTCAAGTAAGCCAAAGTCAAAGCCCATGATCCGAGACGCTGAAACGCTCCAGCTCTTGCTGGACTCGCTCGCACGCTTTGTGCGCGAGCGTTTGCTGCCGCAGGAGACGGCGGTTGCCGAGACCGACCAGATTCCCGCCGACATCGTACGCGACATGAAGGAGATGGGCCTGTTCGGGATGTCCATTCCCGAAGCCTACGGCGGCATGGGGCTGACGATGGAGGAGGAGGTGATGGCGGGCTTTGAGATCGCCTACGCCTCGCCCGCTTTCCGCTCGCTGTTTGCCACTAACAACGGCATCGGCGCGCAAGGCATCGTGATCGACGGCACGCCCGAGCAGAAGCAGCACTACCTGCCGCGCATCGCAACCGGCGAGATCATCGGCTCCTTTGCCCTGACGGAACCCGATAGCGGCTCCGACGCGGCCAGTCTGCGCACCTCAGCCGTGCGCGACGGTGACAGCTATGTGCTCAACGGCACCAAGCGCTACATCACGAACGCGCCCGAGGCCGGCATCTTCACGGTCATGGCCCGCACCGACCCCAAGTCGCGCAGCGCCGATGGCATTTCCGCCTTCATCGTCGAGCGCGGCACGCCGGGCCTGTGGCTCGGACAGATCGAAAAGAAGATGGGGCAGAAGGGCGCCCACACCTGCGACGTCATTTTCGAGAACTGCCGCATTCTGGCTGCCAATCTGATTGGCAGCCAGGAAGGCATTGGTTTCAAGACCGCGATGAAGGTGCTCGACAAGGGGCGATTGAACATCGCGGCGGCCAGCGTTGGCGCGGCCACGCGCATGCTCGGTGACGCGCTGCGCTACGCGCGCGAGCGTAAGCAGTTTGGCAAGCCGATTGGCGAGTTCCAGTTGATCCAGGCCATGCTGGCCGACAGCCATACGGAAATTTATGCGGCACGCTGCATGGTGATTGATGCGGCACGCAAGCGCGATGAGGGCCGCAACATCGGCACCGAGTCTGCCTGCGCCAAGCTGTTCGCCTCCGAGATGTGCGGTCGTGTTGCTGATCGCGCGGTGCAGATCTTTGGCGGTGCCGGTTACCTGGCCGAGTACGGCATCGAGCGCTTCTACCGCGACGTGCGCCTGTTTCGCATCTTCGAGGGCACGAGCCAGATCCAGCAACTGGTGATTGCGCGCAACCTGATGCGCGAGGCCGCGGTCTAGATAAATTCCGGCGCCGGCATTGCCGCCAGCCTTTGCATGAAGCGCTCGCACTGCGCGAGTTGATCCAGGCTGACGAATTCGTCGGCCTGATGCGCCTGCACGATGTGGCCCGGGCCGCAGACCACGGTTGGAATGCCCGACTGTTTGAAGATGCCGGCTTCGGTGCCGAAAGCAACTTCGGTGGTCCGGTTTTGACCTGACAGGCGCTGCGCCAGTCTTGTGACGGCGTCATCGGCGCTGCCCAAAAAACTCGGGATCTCGCAAATCGTATTGAATTGAAAACCGGTCTGCGGCGCGATCGCCTGCATCGATTGCTCCAATGTGCGCGCGTGCTGCACGATCTCCTGCTGCATCAGCTTGGCATCAGCCGTCGGCAGGTCGCGGAATTCATAGTGAAACCAGGCATCGCGCGGCACCACGTTGTCGGCAATGCCGCCCTGGAACTGCCCGACGCAGGCGGTGGAGAAGGGCACATCGAAGCCGGCGTAGCGCGGCTCGCTGCGCTCGAAGCCCTCAGCCATGTCGCGCAGTTTGCCGATCAACCGTGCCGCCATCTCGATCGCGTTGACGGAGGTTGGCGTCAATGAGGAATGGGCCTCCTTGCCGCGCACGCAGCAGCGGTAGCGGTAGACACCCTTGTGCGCAATCGCCGGCACCATGCCGGTCGGTTCGCCGATGATGCAGGCCACTGGTTGGATGCCGGCCTCTCGCAAATCGGCAATCAGTTCGCGCACGCCAAAGCAACCAATTTCTTCGTCGTAGCTCAAGGCCAGGTGCACGGCATAAGGCGCCGGGCTGTCCAGAAACGCCTGCGCTTGCGCTAAAGCGACGCCGATGAAGCCCTTCATGTCGGCGCTGCCGCGGCCGTACAGGCGCGGCTCGGGCGTATCACGTAGTTCGGCGCTCAGCGGCGGCAGCGACCAGTCCTGCCCATCCCAGGGCACGGTGTCGGTGTGGCCCGACAGGATGATGCCGGCCGGTCGCCCCTCCCCCAGGGTCGCGAACAGGTTGGCCTTGGTCTTGTCGGCGTTGTAGGACAGGCGGCTCTTGACGCCCAGGCGCGCCAATTCGTCGCGCACGAAATGAATCAACTCCAGGTTGGAGTTCTGGCTCACCGTGTTCATGCGGATCAGGGATTGGGCCAGGTTGAGGGCGGCAGAAGAAAGCATAGGAAGATTGTCGATTATTTTGCCGCAGCGGGTATTTTTGTTGATAGACTGGAGCCCTTGTTGGGGGGGTAGCTCAGCTGGGAGAGCGCTGCGTTCGCAATGCAGAGGTCGTGAGTTCGATCCTCATCCTCTCCACCACATGTTTCGATTGAATCAAGCACCTCGCGGAAACCTTGGGTGCTTTTTTCTTGTGCGCCCAGCATGGGCGCACACCCGCGGGAGCACGCATTAGCCCAACGGTGTCGTAGCGCGTCTGCGTGCCAAGCGCGCACTGGCGTGATGACAGGTACTCCCGCGAAGTTTGAAGTTCTGCTCACCCAAGGGGCCGAGCAGGACCTGGAGGCCATTTACGACTACATCGCCGAGTTTGATTGCGTAGCCAACGCCAACGATGTGCTTGACCATTTGCTGGACTCTGCGAAGCGTTTGTCGCGGTTTCCCCAGCGTGGCAGCTACCCGAAGGAGTTGCTTGCGCTGGGCATCAAGGAATACCGGCAGACCTCTTTCAAACCCCACCGTGTGATCTATCGGGTCACGGAGCGTCACGTCATCATTTGCCTGATCGCAGATGAGCGACAGGATATGCAGTCTGTGCTGGCGCGCAGGCTACTTGGTGCATAGACAGCGCGAGCTAACTTGGCGGGTGCATTGACCTGCTGCCTGCCGCAATGCCACGCATTTGCAGGAAGTCCTGGTTGAAGGGGCCGCTTTGCTATTTTTTCCACACACAGTTTGACAAAAAGTTTGGCTCCCGAAATACTGTCGTCATGTTGCAGAACATCAGCACCCACACCCACACCCACACCCACACGCACACGCACAACAGCGCCGCCACCCGCTTGGCAGGCGTTGTTGTTGGCGTGATGTCGATTGCGCCGATGGTCGTTGTCCTAATCGACGCAGGAGCGCGGACCTAGGGAAACGCGGATCAAATCAACTT
>CAIXNB010000179.1 GCA_903920695.1 uncultured beta proteobacterium | reverse complement strand
CACAAGACCGGCTTTTACCTGGACCAGCGCGACAGCCGCAAGAAGTTCGCCGATGTCACGCGCCACCTGAAATTCGAGCGCGTGCTCAACTGCTATTGTTATACCGGGGGCTTTACGGTGGCCGCGTTGAGTGCGGGTGCGGCCCATGTGACGTCGATCGACTCGTCTGGTCCGGCGCTTGAAAAAGCCGCCACCAACGTGGCCTTGAATGGTTTTGATGCCAGTCGCGCGACGTTTATGGACGCCGATGTCAATGCCACGCTGCGCCAGTTCGAGGCTCAGGGCCAGACTTTCGATGCCATCGTGCTCGATCCCCCGAAGTTTGCGCCGACCGCGGCGCACGCCGAGCGGGCGGCGCGCGCCTACAAGGACATCAACCGGCTGGCGTTCAAGATCCTGGCGCCCGGCGGCATCCTGTTCACCTATTCCTGCTCGGGTGGCATCAGCGCCGACCTGTTTCACAAGATCGTCGCTTCAGCCGGCATCGATGCCGGCGTTGACGGCTATATCCTCGAGCGCATGGGTGGTGCGCCAGATCACCCGATGACGATCAATTTCCCGGAAGGCGAATACCTCAAAGGGCTTGTGGTGATGCGCAAACAGGCCTGAGGGCCCGTGCCCGTTAAACTTCCAACTTTGCGAACGACCCCGGTCATGGGGGAAAAACGATGAGTCTCATACCTGCAACGATTCTGACGGGCTTTCTTGGCTCCGGTAAAACCACGCTGCTCAAGCGCGTGCTCGAAGAAGCGCATGGCCAGAAAATCGCCGTGATCGAAAACGAGTTCGGCGAAGAGAATATCGACAGCGATATTCTGGTTTCCGACACTCAGGAGCAGATCATTCAGATGAGCAACGGCTGCATCTGCTGCACCATCCGCGAGGACCTGCGCGCCACCCTGCGTGATCTGGCTGAGAAGAAACGCAAAGGCGAACTCAACTTTGACCGTGTCGTGATCGAGACCACCGGGCTGGCCGATCCGGGGCCGGTGGCGCAGACCTTCTTCATGGACGACGAGATTGCCGAAAGCTACCTGCTGGACTCGATTCTGACCCTGGTGGACGCCAAGCATGCGCAGACGCAGCTTGACGAGCGTCAGGAAGCGCGCCGCCAGATTGGCTTTGCCGACCAAATTTTTATCAGCAAGACTGATCTGGTGTCTGGTGACGAAGTGACGGCACTGATGCATCGCCTGACGCACATGAACCCACGCGCGCCGCAAAAAGCCGTGCATTTCGGTGAAGTGGCCTTGAGCCAAGTGTTTGACCTGCGCGGTTTCAATCTCAACGCCAAGCTCGACATTGATCCCGATTTCCTGAAGGAAGAGGCGCATGCGCATGGACACCACGATCATGCGCCGGGCGAGCACTGCGACCATCCTTCGCATCAGCATGGTGCGGGCCATCACCGCGCTCAAGAGGACGACGTCAAGAGTTTCGTCTTCAAGTCGGATCGTGCGTTTGACCCTGCCAAGCTGGAAGACTTTCTGGGCGCCATTGTCAACATCTACGGTCCACGGATGCTGCGCTACAAAGGTGTTTTGTCGATGAAGGGGACCGAGCGCAAGGTGATCTTTCAAGGTGTCCACCAGCTGATGGGCAGTGATCTGGGGCCGATGTGGGCGGATGGCGAGCCGCGCAGCAGCAAGATGGTGTTCATTGGCATTGACCTGCCCAAGGACATCTTCCTGCAGGGACTGACACAGAGCCTGGTTTGAGAGGCCCGCACTGCCGCTGGAGTCGCCAATGTTTGTCTCGATTTTGCAACTGATGGGTTTCCCGCTGGCCAAACCTGTACACTCGCGCGCCAGCGAAGCTCAGCTTGCCGAGCCGGAATACCCAAATAAAGTGAAGATGTAAGCTCAGATTTATCGGGAACAACTGCCAAGATGAAGACAGGGGTTCGTTGACATTGTGTTGGCGCAGCAAAGCGCTGCGAGGAGACAAATAGTGAAAGTACAAGCAGGGAAAGTCAAAGTGGTCAGCAAAGAAGCCCAAACGGTTGCCAAGCCCAAACCTGTGGCGAAAGCGATTGCCAAGCCGAAAGCAAATGCAATGGTGAAAGCCAAGCCAGTGCTGAAGAGCGCAGGCAAGCCGACGCTGCCAAAGCCGGCGTCGGCCAAAGTTCCGGCGAAGAAGGTGGCGGCGAAAAAAGTAGATACCGTCAAAGACCACAAGCCGGTCGCCAAAGTCGCGCCCAAGACACCCAAGACCACGCAGGTCCAAGCAGCCAAGGCGGCTGTCAAAATTCAATCAAAGGATTCAGTGAAAGCAATGATCGCGAAAGCACCTCAAGTCGCAGCGGTGACGCCCAAAGCAAAACCTGTACCGGCATCGGCACCCGCGTTGGCCCCCGTGGCCAGCGCTTCAGTGCCCGCCCGGGCCGGTCGGCCTTCCTCGCGGCTGGCGCAGTTGACGGTTCCGTCGATGGCGCAATCCGTGGCATCAACGGCCGCCAAGGCCAGTTTTACGCAAACCGTCTCCTCGCCACTGATTGTTCCGCCCCTGGCCTCGGCCATTAAGAAGGACCCCAAGCTGGCCAACAACTGGAAGGCCAAGCCGGTCGAGCAGTTGACGGACGATGAAGTGATTGCCATGTCTGACGACGAGTACATGAACGAGACGCAGATGGCGTTCTTCCGTGGCAAGCTGGCTCAGCTTAAGAAGGACATCCTGAGCAATGCCGGCGAAACCACCGAGCATCTGCGGGAAGACACAGTCGTTGTGCCTGATCCGGCCGACCGCGCCACCATCGAGGAAGAGCACGCCCTTGAACTGCGTACACGCGACCGCGAGCGCAAGCTCTTGAAGAAGATTGAACAGTCGATTGCGCGCATCGATTCGGGTGACTATGGTTATTGCGACGAAACCGGAGAACCCATTGGTGTTGGGCGTCTATTGGCGCGGCCAACGGCCAATCTGTCGCTTGAGGCGCAGCAGCGGCGCGAACTCAAACAGAAGATGTTCGGAGACTGACGACTGGCGTTTGGCGCTTCCCAAGTCAGCATTGCAGCCACATGGCGACGAAAGAAAACGGTTCAGGCTTTCTGTCCAAGGTGGCGAAGTTTGTTCGTCATCCGACCAAGGACTGGTCCGAGCTCGATCAAATTGGGGCTGAGCCCGAGCCTGAGCCGGACAAGGGTTACAGCAAGCAGGTACTCAAGGAGATGATCGAGCGCAAGCGACGCAACGATTTTGTGCGTGGACGCGAGTTCGATCAGTTGCGCAAATTACGCCGCAACATTCCTGTCGTCAGCGCCGATGCCAATGGACGCCCGTCGTTCTTTCTCTCCAGCACCAATGGCTCGAATTTGGATGAACGTGCCAGCACGATCAAGAAGATTGACGACATCGAAGCCCAGATGTCCAAACAATGGTGGAAGGGCAAGCAGGAGGGCGCAGCGGTTCGCAGCGATCCTGTTTCCGGTTCGCCCGGCGTGTCCGCGCCCGACACGCAGAGACCGATCGTGACACAGGCGCCGGCCGGCAAGGACAGCGAGTTTTCGCAGACGCAGCCGCCGCAGGCGTACACCGACTCCGACCTGCGCCAGGGGCGCGCCTATGCACCGACACAGCCGCTTGGTTTGTCAGCGCCGAAGTTGGCAGCGGACCTTGATACGGAGCCGATGCTGGAATTCGGGAATTTCGGCGCCAGCCATGCCAACGCTGCTACCAAGGAGTTTTCTCTGTCCGGTCTGTTTTCCGTTGACCTGGGCGACAGTTTGGTGGACCCCGACCTGGAAGAGGCTGCCATCCGCTTTGCCAACCGTGATGACGCCAGCGCTGAAGCGGGGCTGCTGACGGCGTTGCGTGGCGGCAAGGCACGGCCGGATTGTGCCAAGGGCTGGGCTGCGGCCCTGTTTGATCTGTACCGCGCAACCGGGCAGCAGGACAGCTTTGATCGCATGGCGATGGAATGTGCCGAACGCTTCGGTCAGGCGGCACCGCCGTGGTTTTCGATCCCCGAACTGTTGCTGTCCGCAGGGCCGGCGTGCAGTCTGGCTGTGCTTGCGCCGTGGTTACCGGACAGCCTTGTTCTTTGGCGCTGCCCGGCTGAACTGGCCCTGCCGGCCCTGCAAACACTGCAAAGCAGTTTGCCGCAGGCGCCACAGCCCTGGCATCTGGACTGGCGTGCGCTGCGTATGATCACGCCAGCGGCCGGCCAGGCTTTGGCTGAGCTGTTTGCGCAGTGGTGCATACAGCCGGTGCAACTGCGGTTTTCCGGCGCCAATGCGCTGGAACAGACGCTCAGGTCGTGTACGCCAGCGGGAGACAAACAGGTTGTGTTGTTCTGGTGGCGGCTTCGCCTCGATGCCTTGCGCATCATGCGTCAGCAGGACGATTTCGAACTGGCCGCACTGGATTATTGCGTCATCCACGAGGCGTCGCCCCCACCTTGGGTGGCCGCCCGTTGTACTTATGTCGATGAGCGGACAACTGCAGGTCCATCGGCCTCGGCTGTGCTGCAGCTCCAGGGCGAGGTGCTGGGCGATGTTTCGGAGGCGCTGGATAAACTGCAGGCCGGGCCGGTAGCTACCACGCAGTACGTAATTTCTTGTGACCGCCTGATCCGGGTCGATTTCTCTGCGGCTGGAAGTATTCTCAACTGGGTGATGGCGCGCGCTGCGCAAGGCTGCCAGGTCCAGTTTCGCGATGTTCCGTATCTGGTGGCAGCGTTCTTCAACATCATCGGTATCAACGAACACGCGAAGGTCCTGTTGCGCAGCAGTTGAGCGTGAAGTTTTATTGGTGAGTCATCTCCTGGCCAGTACTTGTTATTCGGCGGGTAAACCTAAGTTAGAGCAGGTATGGAACAATTTCACGGTACGACGATCATCAGCGTGCGGCGCAAGACGCCCGCCGGCACCACGGTGGCCATCGGCGGCGACGGTCAGGTGACGCTGGGCAACATTGTTGTCAAGGGAACGGCGCGCAAGGTGCGCAAGCTCTACCACGGCAAGGTGCTGGCCGGTTTCGCCGGCGCCACGGCCGATGCCTTTACCCTGTTCGAGCGCTTCGAAGCCAAGCTCGAAAAGCACCAGGGCCATCTGGTGCGCGCCGCCATTGAGTTGACCAAGGACTGGCGTACCGACCGCGTGTTGCGCCGGCTTGAAGCCATGTTGGCGGTTGCGGACAGCGAGGCCTCGCTCATTATCACTGGCAACGGTGATGTACTGGAACCCGAGAACGGCATTGTGACGATTGGATCGGGTGGCGCCTATGCGCAGGCCGCCGCCATTGCGCTGCTCAACCATACCGACATGTCGGCGCGCGACATTGTCAAAAGATCGCTCGAAATTGCGGGCGAACTGTGCATCTACACCAATATGAATCACACCATCGAAACCCTGGGGGACGCAGCATGACGCCTCAGGAAATCGTTGCCGAGCTTGACAAACACATCGTTGGACAGCACCAGGCCAAGCGTGCGGTGGCCATCGCCCTGCGCAATCGCTGGCGCCGCCAGCAGGTGGAGCCGGGGTTGCGCGCGGAAATCACGCCCAAGAACATTCTGATGATCGGCCCGACCGGGGTTGGCAAGACCGAGATTGCGCGGCGTTTGGCACGGCTTGCCGATGCACCTTTCATCAAGGTCGAGGCGACCAAGTTCACCGAGGTTGGTTACGTCGGCAAGGATGTCGATGCCATCATCCGTGACTTGGCCGATATCGCGGTCAAGCAGACCCGCGTTGCCGAAATGAAGAAGGTGCGTGCGCGCGCTGAAGACGCGGCCGAGGAACGTTTGCTCGACATTCTGATTCCGCCACCACGCGCCGAGTTTGGCATGGATACGAAGGCAGAGACCGAAGGCGTTGCGCGCCAGACTTTTCGTAAAAAATTGCGCGAAGACCAGTTGGCTGATCGCGAGATCGAAGTGGATCTAGCGCAGACCGTGCCGCAGCTCGAGATCATGGGCCCGGCCGGCATGGAAGAAATGACCGAGCAGCTGCGTGGCATGTTCGGTCAAATGGGTCAGGCCAAGCGCCATACGCGCAAGCTAAAAATCCCCGAGGCGCTGCGCCTGCTGACCGATGAAGAGGCGGCCAAACTGGTGAATGAGGAAGAAATCAAGTCGCAGGCACTGCACATGCTGGAGCAAAACGGCATTGTGTTCATCGACGAAATCGACAAGGTCACCTCACGCTCCGAAGGCAGCGGCGCCGAAGTCTCGCGCCAGGGCGTGCAGCGCGACCTGTTGCCGCTGGTTGAGGGTACGACCGTTTCCACCAAGTACGGCATGGTCAAGACCGACCACATTCTATTCATCGCTTCCGGTGCTTTTCACCTGAGCAAGCCGAGCGACCTGATTCCTGAGTTGCAGGGGCGCTTTCCGATCCGCGTCGAACTGCAGTCGCTATCGGTGCAGGACTTCATCGCGATACTGACGCAGACGCACGCCTCGCTGGTTAAGCAATACCAGGCCTTGCTGGCCACGGAAAACGTCCACATCGAGTTCCTCGATGAAGGCATCACGCGGCTGGCGCACATTGCCTATGAGGTCAACGAGCGCACCGAGAATATCGGTGCGCGCCGACTGTCCACGGTCATGGAGCGTCTACTTGACGAAGTCAGTTTTGACGCTGCCAACCTCGGTGGGCAGACGATTTGCGTCGATGCGGCCTACGTTGACGCGCGACTCGGTGAACTGAGCCGCGATGAGGACCTTTCGCGCTTCATTCTGTGACCTTGCGGGACAGACCAAGAATTGCGCGGCAATTTTGCTCTGTCTCCAACATATCAGAATGTCCTTCACGCATCACTTTCATATCATGCGCTAAGTGCTTAATTTAGAACGATTTTGTTTTGAGTTCCCTCTCTAAAACAGCGTCTAAGTGCTTGATTTCATTGAAATAAATTGTTGCCAGACGGCTTGTATTCCTTGCATTTGCTGGTACAGTGCAAAAAAGTGCAATTAAGTGGTGAAAAGTGCCTTTGTACTTCTGTTTTTTGCTGTTTTTGCCAACGAAGGATTTGTTGCCGTGTTTCAAGGGGCCTCGTCATTAAGTCTCGATACCAAGGGGCGCCTGTCGGTGCCGACCCGGCATCGTGACGTTCTGACTGCCACGGCCAGTGGCCAACTCACCATCACCAAGCATCCGCATGGCTGCCTGATGGTGTTTCCGCGTCCCGAGTGGGAGAAGTTCCGCGAGCGCGTCGCTTCTCTGCCGATGTCGGCCCAGTGGTGGAAACGAATCTTCCTGGGCAATGCGATGGATGTCGAGATGGACGCCACCGGCCGCGTGCTGGTAGCACCCGAGTTGCGTGCCGCCGCCGGTATTGCGAAGGATGCGATCCTGCTTGGCATGGGCCAGCACTTCGAGTTGTGGGACAAGGCAAACTATGAAGCACAGGAAGCCAAGGCGATGGCCGGCGACATGCCTGAAGTCTTCAAGGATTTTTCTTTCTGAAGGCTGGCGGTGAACACCTCATGGACACACACCACGGTTCTATTGAATGAAGCAGTTGACGCGCTCTTCAATGATCCACAGGCCGCACCGGGCGCTGCAACCGACTGCTATGTGGACGCCACTTTTGGCCGCGGTGGCCACTCGCGCCTGATCCTCTCGCGCCTGGCGCCGCAAGGGCGTCTGATCGCCTTCGACAAAGATCCCGACGCCCTGACGGCTGCGGCCAGCCTAGATGACTCACGTTTTTCAATCCGGCACCAGGGGTTTGCGCAACTCGGTGAATTGCCCAAGGCCAGTGTCATCGGTGTACTGCTCGATCTGGGAATCAGTTCGCCGCAAATCGACAACCCGCTGCGCGGTTTCAGTTTCAGGTTCGAAGGCCCGCTCGACATGCGCATGGACACTACGCGCGGCATCAGCGTCGCGCAGTGGCTGGCGACAGCCGAGACAGAAAAAATAGCGGAGGTGATACGTGACTACGGTGAAGAACGGTTTGCTGGGGCCATTGCAAAGGCGATTGTTGCTCGCCGACAGGAACGGGGCGCTATTTCAACCACCACTGAATTGGCCCAGCTCGTGGCTGATACGGTCAAAACCCGCGAGCCGGGCCAGAACCCTGCAACGCGCACATTTCAGGCTTTTCGGATTTTCATCAACGCCGAACTTGAAGAGTTGCAACAAGCGCTAGAAGCCAGTCTGGAGGTGTTGCAGCCTAGCGGGCGACTGGTCGTGATCAGTTTTCACTCGCTGGAAGATCGCATCGTCAAGCAGTTCATCGCCAAGCACTCGCGTGACGAGTACGACCGGCGTGCCCCCTTTGCTGCGCCCAAGGTGATGAAACTCGAGGCGATTGCGCGCGTCAAGCCGAGCGCCGCCGAGGTTGCCGCCAACCCACGCGCCCGCAGTGCCATCATGCGCGTGGCGCAGAGGACGGCGGCATGAGCGGCGCCGGGCCGTCCCAAGACGCGAAGGCCCCCTTGGGAGGCAGCGACGACACGTCAGTGCGGCGCGTGGGGGCAATATCATCATGAGCAGGGTCAACCTGTTTTTGTTGTTGGCTTTACTGGGTAGTGCCTTGTACCTGGTGAACGTTCAGTACGAGTCGCGCCGGCTGTTCTCAGAACTGGACAAGGCGCGTTCGCAGGCGCACCGGATTGAATCTGACAATGAGCGTTTGCAGGTCGAGCGTCGGGCGCAGGCAACGCCGCTGCGCGTCGAGAGGCTGGCCAGGGAACAGTTGCAGATGCGCTCGACGACGCCGGCCATCACGCACTATGTGACGTATGGCAGCGTGCCCGGCATGGCGGCCAGTGCTGCCTCCGTTGTTTCCGGACGTGTCCAATGAGCAGCCGCAGTATCAACTACGCGTCGAGCCCGCTGCTGGTCAGCCCGACCCCGGTCTGGCGTAGCAAGTTCATTGTGGCGGCGATCGCCCTGGGTTTTGCGGGCCTGGCGGCGCGCGCCACCTACATCCAGGTGATTGCCAACGCGTTCTTCCAGAAGCAGGGCGAGGTGCGCTTTGCGCGCACGCTGGAACTGCCGGCCAACCGTGGTCGCATTCTGGATCGCAACGGCATGATTCTGGCGTCCAGCGTGCCCTCGCCAAGCATCTGGGCCATTCCCGAGGACATCGAACGCGATGACCCGGCGCAAGTGGCGCAATTGGCGAAGTTGGCCGAACTGCTCGAAATGCCGCGGGCTGAACTCAACAAGCGCTTGCAGGACGAAGACAAGACTTTCGTTTGGCTCAAACGCCAGGTTGACGATGCGGTGGCACAGGAGGTCATGGCGATGGGCATCAAGGGTGTCTACCAGCGCAAGGAATACAAGCGCCAATACCCGGAAGGCGAGGCCGCGGCCCATGTGGTCGGTTTCACCAATGTGGAGGACATCGGGCAGGAAGGCGTTGAACTGACCTTTAACAAGGATCTGGCCGGTCACAAGGGCTCGCGCCGCGTCATCAAGGATCGGCTCGGACGCGTGGTGGAAGACGTTGGCGAGCAGATTCTGCCGGTTGACGGACCCGATCTGCAACTCAGCATCGACAGCAAGGTGCAGTTCTTCGCTTACCAGAAATTGCACGATGCGGTACTGCAATTCAAGGCCAAGGCCGGCAGCGTTGTGGTGCTCGACGTCGTCACCGGTGAAGTGCTGGCGCTTGCCAACTACCCCAGTTATGTGCCAGCGAAGCGGCGCAATCTGACCGGTGAACAGTTGCGCAACCGGGCCCTGACCGACACCTTCGAGCCCGGTTCTGTGATGAAGCCTTTCACCATTGGCCTCGCGCTGGAGACCGGCCGCGTGACACCGCAGACGATTATTGACACCGGTCCAGGCAAGTTCACCATCACTGGCGCCACGATTTCCGATTCACATCCGAATGGCGTGCTGACGGTCGAGGGCGTGATCCAGAAGTCGAGCAACATCGGCACCGCCAAGATCGCGCTGCGCATGCAGCCGCGCGAAATGTGGGAGTTGTTTTCCAGCGCCGGTTTTGGCCAGAAGCCGCAGATCAGTTTTCCCGGCGCGGTCTCGGGCCGACTGCGCCCCTACAAGACCTGGCGCCCGATCGAGCAGGCCACCATGTCTTACGGCTACGGCCTGTCGGCTTCGCTGTTCCAGATGGCGCGTTCCTACACGGTGTTTTCAAACGAGGGCAAGATCATTCCGGTGACCATGCTCAAGAACAGCGAAAAGGCGGTCGGTGTGCGGGTGTTGTCGGAGAAGACGGCCGGCCAGGTGCGCAAGATGCTGCAACTTGCGGCCGGCCCTGGCGGCACCGGGCAGAAAGCGCAGACCATCGGCTACTCGGTGGGCGGCAAATCGGGCACCGCCTACAAGCAGGTGGGCAAGGGCTATGGCAGCGCCGGCAACCGCAAATACCGCGGCTGGTTCGTTGGCATGGCGCCGATCGAGCAGCCGCGCATCATTGTCGGCGTCATGATCGATGAGCCCAGTTCCGGCCAGTATTTCGGTGGTGCCGTCGCCGCGCCGGTGTTCAGCGAAGTCGTGCAGCAGACCTTGCGCATGATGGGTGTCAGCCCCGACATGGCGGTCAAGCCGCAAATCGTTTCCAAGGCCGAGGAAGAGGTTCTGTGATGCTGGAACTGCACACGCCAAGCGAAGCCGCCCGCTGGTTACATAGCCGCATCAGCGGCACGTTGCAAAGCGACAGCCGCAAGCTGCAGCCGGGTGACGGCTTCATCGCCTGGCCCGGTGCTGCAACCGATGCGCGCCAGCATGTGGCCAGCGCCCTGACCCAGGGCGCAAGCGCCTGTCTGGTCGAGCGCCTTGGGGTCGAGGCGTACGCCTTCAAGGACGAAAGCATTGCCACCTATGCCGGGCTCAAGGCCGCCAGCGGACCGATCGCTGCTGCCTTCTTCGATCAGCCCTCGGAACAGCTTGACCTGTTGGCGGTGACCGGCACCAATGGCAAGACCTCGACCGTCTGGTGGCTGGCGCAGGCGCTGTCGAATCTGAAACAGGTGGCGCCGATTCCTTGCGCCATGGTCGGCACGCTGGGCATCGGACGCGTGCCCGATAGCGTCGCCACCGGGTTGACGACGCCGGACCCGGTGCTCTTGCAACAGGCCTTGCGACAACTGGTGGGCATGGGCGTCAAGGCTTGCGCCATCGAAGCGTCATCGATCGGCATCGAGGAACACCGCCTTGATGGCTGCCGTATCCGCAGCGCTGTCTTTACCAATCTGACGCAGGACCACCTGGACTACCACCGCACGATGGGCAACTACTGGCAGACCAAGGCCCGGCTGTTCGCCTGGCCGGGTTTGCGCGCCGCCGTCGTCAACATCGACGACCCGCAGGGCCGGGTGCTGGCCGATGATCTGGCCGCGTTCGCGCTGGACCTGTGGACGGTTTCCTGTAGCGGCGCGGCGCGCCTGCAGGCTGACGACGTCCGCTATGAGGTGCAAGGCTTGAGTTTCAGCGTGCGCGAGGGCGCTCAAAGCCATCGATTGCAAACGCAACTGATCGGGCTGTACAACGTCTCCAATCTGCTCGGTGTCCTGGCTGCCATGCGCTCGATCGACGTGCCGCTGGCGGCCGCAGTTGAAGCCTGCGCCGGCCTGGCACCGGTGCCAGGCCGCCTGGAGTGCGTTGGCACACCGGGCCAGCCGCTGGTGGCCGTTGACTATGCGCACACGCCTGACGCCCTGGGCAAAGCACTGGCGGCCCTGCGCTCGCTGGCGGATCAGCGTGGCGGCCGTCTCTGGTGCGTCTTTGGCTGCGGCGGTGACCGCGACGCTGCCAAGCGCCCGCTGATGGGCGCGATGGCGACCAACCACGCCGACCGCGTGGTGGTGACCAGCGACAACCCGCGCGGTGAAAAGCCCGAGACCATCATCAGCCAGATTCTGCTGGGCATGGTCGGTCATGCGCCACCCATTGTCCAGGTCGATCGGGCGCAGGCCATTCGTGAGGCGCTGGCGTTGGCGGGCGCCAACGATGTGTTGCTGGTGGCCGGCAAGGGGCATGAAGACTACCAGGAGGTGGCGGGCCGGCGCCTTGCGTTTTCCGATCTGGACCATGTGCGCCGCGCGCTCGAGGCGCGCTCCGAATCCGCCAGCGCGTCGGGGACTGTCCATGAATGACATGATGAGCCTGCAGCAGGCCGGCCAATGGCTGGACAACGCGCGTCTCGTGGGCGGCGACGTGTCTTTCAAACGCGTTCACAGCGACACCCGCAGCATCGAGCCCGGCGATCTGTTTGTGGCGCTGCGCGGCGAACGCTTTGATGCCAATGATTTCCTTGCTGAGGCCAAGGCCAGGGGCGCCGTGGCGGCGCTGTGCCAGGGCGATGCCGAGCCACGGTTGCGCGCGGCCGGACTGCCGGGGCTGCTGGTGGCCGACAGCAAACTGGCGCTCGGTGCTCTGGCGACGCGCTGGCGCGCGCAATTCAGGCGACCCCTGATTGCCGTGACTGGCAGCAACGGCAAGACCACGGTGACGCAGATGATCGCGGCCATTCTGCGCGCCTACAAGCCGCAGGCCTTTCTCGCCACCCAGGGCAATCTGAATAATGACATCGGCGTGCCGCTGACGGTCCTGCGTTTGCGCGCGGAGCATGAGATCGCGGTGATTGAACTCGGCATGAACCATCCGGGTGAAATTGCGACCCTGGCGGCGATCGCTCAGCCAACGGTGGCGCTGGTGAATAACGCGCAGCGTGAGCATCTCGAATTCATGGCGACAGTTGAAGCGGTGGCGCAGGAAAATGGTCAGGTCATCGCGGCGCTGGCGGCCAGCGGTGTCGCGGTGTTCCCTGCTGATGATCGGTACAGCGCACTGTGGGTGGCGCTGGCCGGGCCACGCACCGTGTTGCGCTTTTGTCTTGCGGCGCATGCGGGCGCCGATGTGTATGGCACGCAGGCCACATGGGCCGCAGATGCCTGGCAGGTGGCGGTGCAGACTGCGACCGGGCCCCTGCGTTACGCCCTGCACATTGCCGGTCAGCACAACGTCAAGAACTCTCTGGCCGCCACCGCCTGTGCGTTGGCGGCTGGTGTGCCGCTGGATGCCATTGCGGCGGGTCTGGCGTCGTTCGATCCGGTCAAGGGTCGCTCACGCGCGCTTGTCGTCGCGCTGGGCGAGCGCCGCATCACCTTGGTGGACGACAGCTACAACGCCAATCCGGACTCGGTGCGCGCCGCCATCGAGGTGCTGGCAACGCTGCCGGGTCCGCGCCTGCTGGTGCTGGGCGACATGGGCGAGGTGGGCGATCAGGGGCCGCAATTTCACGCCGAAGCCGGGCATGTCGCGCGCAGCCTGGGCATTGAGGCGCTGTTCACGCTGGGTGAACTGTCCGCCGTCGCGGCCAGCAGTTTCGGCGCCGGTCGGCACTTTGCCGACACCGATACCCTGCAGGCCGCAGTGTGCGCGGCGCTGTCGCATACCGGCAGTGTGCTGGTCAAGGGTTCGCGCTTCATGAAGATGGAGCGTGTGGTTTCTGGCATTACAGAATATGCGGCACAGGATAATGGAATAGCGATGCATTCTGAAGCGCGAGCCGGGAGCAAGTCATGCTGATGAGTCTGGCTCAGTGGCTGCAAACCCAGGCGCCGGAATTGGGTTTCCTGCGCGTCTTCCAGTACCTCACGCTGCGCGCCGTGATGGCGGCCATGACGGCCTTGCTGATGGGCTTGCTAGCCGGACCCTGGGTCATTCGCCGCCTGGCCGAACTCAAGATTGGTCAGCCGATTCGCGGCTACGGCATGGCTTCGCACCTGAGCAAGAGCGGTACACCGACCATGGGCGGTGTGCTGATCCTGCTGTGCATCGTGGTTGCCACGCTGCTGTGGGCCGACCTCAGCAACCGTTTTGTCTGGATCGTGCTGCTGGTCACGCTGGGCTTTGGCGCCATCGGCTGGGTTGACGACTGGCGCAAGGTGGTGGACAAGAACCCGGAGGGCATGCGGTCGCGAGAAAAGTACCTGTGGCAATCGATCATCGGCCTGGTCGCCGCGCTGTATCTGGTGTTCAGCATCTCCGAGAACTCAAACATGCGAGTGCTCGAACTTTTCTTCAAATGGGTGCAGTCGGGCTTTGATCTGAGCCTTCCGCCGAAAGCCGGGCTGCTGCTGCCGTTCTTCAAGGAAGTCAGTTACCCGCTGGGCGTGCTCGGTTTTGTCATCCTGACCTACCTGGTGATCGTCGGCTCCAGCAATGCCGTCAACCTGACCGACGGCCTGGACGGGCTGGCCATCATGCCGGTGGTGCTGGTTGGCTCCAGCCTCGGGGTCTTTGCCTATGTGACTGGCAGCGCGGTTTACTCCAAGTACCTGTTCTTTCCGCATATCACGGGCTCCGGCGAGTTGCTGATCTTCACTTCAGCCATGGCCGGTGCCGGTCTGGCCTTCCTCTGGTTCAACACACATCCGGCCCAGGTCTTCATGGGCGACGTCGGCGCGCTGGCGCTCGGTGCCGCGCTCGGCACCGTGGCGGTCATCGTACGCCAGGAAATCGTGCTGGCGATTATGGGCGGCATCTTCGTCGTTGAGGCGCTGTCCGTGATGCTGCAGGTGAGCTGGTTCAAGTACAGCAAGAAGAAATACGGCATCGGGCAGCGCCTTCTCAAGATGGCGCCGCTGCACCACCATTTCGAGAAGAGCGGCTGGCAGGAGACGCAGGTTGTCGTGCGTTTCTGGATAATCACCATGCTGCTGTGCCTGGTCGGCCTGTCAACACTGAAGCTCAGGTAGCCGTGAATTACCTGAAAGACCAACACGTTCTGATCCTGGGCCTGGGTGCATCCGGCCTGGCGATGGCGCGTTGGTGTGTGCGCTGCGGCGCGCAGGTGACGGTGGCCGACACGCGAAGCGCACCGCCGCAACTGGTCGCACTGCAGAAGGAGTTGCCGCTTGTGTGTTTCATCAGCGGCGCGCTGGGCACCAGCCTGCTCGAAGGCGCCGGCCTGCATGCCGTGTTCAAGAGTCCGGGCCTGACACCGGCCGACGTCGCTGCAGTTGAGGCAGCGGCGCGAGCCGTCGGCATCCCGATCGGCGGCGAACTGGCGCTGTTTGCGCAGGCCCTGGCCGAACTGCGCGCCACACGCGACTACACACCCAAGGTGCTGGCCGTAACCGGCACCAATGGCAAGACGACGGTGACAGCGCTGACCGGACAACTGGTCAGTCGCGCCGGCAAGCGTGTGCAGGTGGCCGGCAATATCGGCCCGACGCTGCTCGATACGCTGTCCGCTTGCCTTGATGCCGATGCACTGCCCGAGGTCTGGGTGCTCGAACTCTCGAGCTTCCAACTCGACGGCGCCAACGGCTTCGAGCCGAGCGCCGCGGTGGTGCTCAATGTCACGCAGGATCACCTTGACTGGCATGGCTCAATGCCGGCCTATATCGACGCCAAGGCCCGCGTCTTCGGTCGGCGCGCCCTGATGCTGCTCAACCGCGAAGACCCGCTGGTCATGGCCATGCTGCGACCGGCTGTTTCTGATGCACCGACCGTGGCACAGCGTGCGTCGCGGGCCAAGGTGCAGCCACCGAAGCTGCGCTCGCACGTCACTTTCGGTGCCGACCTGCCGGCGCGTCCCGGCGACTTCGGCATCGAAGAAGTCAACGGCATGCTCTGGCTGGTACGCGCGCTGGAGGCCGACGAGACGATCAAGAAGCGCAACAACGCCGATCTTCAGGAATTGCATCTGCAGCGCCTGATGCCGGTCGATGCACTGCGCATCCGCGGTCGCCACAACGCGGCCAATGCGCTGGCGGCACTGGCGCTGGCCTGCGCCGCTGACTGCGCCCTGGGCCCGATGCTCTACGGCCTGCGCGAATACCGCGGCGAGCCGCACCGGGTCGAGTCGATCGGCAGCGTCAATGACGTCGAATACTTCGATGACAGCAAGGGTACCAACGTGGGCGCCACCGTGGCGGCTCTGAACGGACTGGGGCGGGAGCGCAAGCTTGTTGTGATCCTCGGTGGCGAGGGCAAGGGGCAGGATTTTTCGCCGCTGGCACAGCCGGTGTTGCGCCACGCACGCGCGGTGGTGCTGATCGGGCGCGACGCGCCGCTGATTCGTGCCGCGCTGCAGGCCACTGGCGTCACGCTGGTGGATGCAACGTCGATGGAACAGGCGGTCGCGGCAGGGTCCGAACTGGCGCAGACGGGTGATGCGGTGCTGATGTCGCCGGCCTGCGCCAGTTTTGACATGTTCGAGAACTACGAGCACCGGGCGCGTGTCTATTCCCAGGCGGTTCGTGATCTCGCGAATGCTGCCGGTGTTGCGATGGAGGGGGCGCTGTGAGCACGCAACTGGCCCATGCCAGCAATGCCCCGTCGCGTGTCGTCGGCTTCGATCAGGCGCTGCTGTGGGTCACGGTGAGCTTGCTGGTCTGGGGCCTGGTGATGGTTTACTCGGCCTCGATTGCAATGCCGGAAAACCCGCGTTTTGCCAAGTACACGCACACCTACTTCCTGACGCGCCATATCATGTGGCTGGCAATGTCCTTTGTTGCGGCTTTGCTGGCGTTTCAGGTTCCGATCGCGCGCTGGGAAAAGGCGGCACCGTGGCTGTTCATCGCATCGCTGGTGCTGCTCGCCGCCGTACTGATTCCACATCTGGGCAAAGTGGTGTATGGCGCGCGGCGCTGGATTTCGCTCGGGCCTTTGAGTTTTCAGCCGTCCGAACTGGCCAAGTTTTCGGTCCTGCTGTACGCGGCCGATTACATGGTGCGCAAGATGGAGGTCAAGGAAAGTTTCTTGCGGGCCGTGGCCCCGATGGGCATCGCGGTGGCGCTGGTTGGCGTGCTGCTGCTGGCCGAGCCCGACATGGGCGCCTTCATGGTGATCGCCGTAATTGCCATGGGCATCCTGTTTCTGGGCGGCGTCAATGTGCGCGTCGTCGCCCTGCTTGTCGCCGTTCTGCTGGTGGCGTTCGGTTTGATGATTGCGCTGAGCGATTGGCGGCGTGAACGGATCTTTTCCTACCTCGATCCCTGGAGCGAGAAGAACGCGCTGGCCAAGGGCTACCAGTTGACACATTCGCTGATTGCCATCGGGCGCGGCGAGATCTTTGGCGTCGGTCTGGGTGGCAGCGTTGAAAAGCTGCACTGGCTGCCGGAGGCGCATACCGATTTCCTGCTGGCCGTGATCGGCGAAGAGTTCGGTCTGGTCGGTGTCGTCTGCGTGATCGGCCTGTTCCTTTGGTTGACGCGACGCATGATGCACATCGGACGCCAGTCGATTGCGCTGGACCGGGTCTTTGCCGGACTGGTGGCGCAAGGCGTCGGCATCTGGATGGGCTTTCAGGCCTTCATCAACATGGGCGTGAACCTTGGTGCCTTGCCAACCAAGGGCCTGACCTTGCCGCTGATGAGCTATGGCGGCTCGGCCATTCTGGTCAATCTGGTGGCCGTCGCCGTCGTGCTGCGCATTGATTTCGAGAACCGCCTGATGATGCGCGGGGGCCGCGTATGAGCCAACGCGTGGCACTCGTGATGGCAGGCGGTACCGGCGGGCATATCTTCCCGGGGCTTGCTGTGGCGCAGAGCTTGCGCGACAGCGGCTGGCGTGTGCACTGGCTCGGTGGAGCGGGCAGTGCTGCGCAGCCGAGCATGGAGAGTCGCCTCGTGCCGCCGCAGGGCTTTGCGTTTGAGGTCGTCGATTTCTCGGGCGTGCGCGGTAAGGGTCTGCGCTCGCTGCTGGGTCTGCCGTGGCGCCTGCTGCGCGCCTGTTGGCAAAGTCTGCAAGTGCTGCGCCGGGTCAAACCCGATGTGGTGCTGGGGCTAGGCGGCTACATCACATTCCCGGCCGGCCTGATCGCTGTGCTGTTGCGCAAGCCGCTGCTTCTGCATGAGCAGAATTCGGTTGCCGGCATGGCCAACAAGCTGTTGTCCAAAGTGGCGACGCGGGTCTTTACCGCTTTTCCGGATGTCATGGCGAAGGGCGTCTGGGTCGGCAACCCGCTGCGCAGTGCCTTCATCGGCGTGGCCGAGCCGGCGACGCGTTTTGCCACGCGCAGCGGAGCGCTGCGGCTGCTGGTGATCGGTGGCAGTCTGGGCGCGCGCGCCCTCAACGACATCGTGCCGAAAGCGCTGGCCCTGCTGCCGCCGGCGCAGCGTCCGCTTGTGACCCATCAAAGCGGCGCCGCGCAGATCGACGCCCTGCGCGCCAACTACGCGGCCGCTGGCGTGACAGCGCAGCTGACCCCCTTCATCGACGATACGGCCCAAGCTTTTGCCGACGCCGACCTGTTGATCTGCCGCGCCGGTGCCAGCACCGTGACCGAGATTGCCGCCGTTGGCGCGGCGGCCCTGTTTGTTCCGTTTCCGTCCGCCGTTGACGACCATCAGAGCGTTAATGTCCGGTTTCTGCTGGCACACGACGCTGGCTGGCTGGTGCCGCAATCGCAGCTGAGCCCGGCCTGGCTGGCCGACTGGCTGCAAAGAATCGACCGCGACGCCTTGTTGCAATGCGCGCAGCAAGCCAGGAAGCTTGCAAAAACCGAGGCGGCCCGTGAGATCGTGGCTGCCTGTGAGGAGTTGACATCATGAAACACGCTGTTCGTCGCATTCATTTCGTCGGCATCGGGGGCGTCGGCATGTCGGGCATCGCTGAAGTCCTGTTTAATCTGGGCTACACCATCACCGGCTCGGACCTGAGCGACAGCGCCACACTCAAACGACTGTCGGCGTTGGGCCTGCAGACCTTTGTCGGCCACGCTGCGAGCCATGTCGACGGTGCCGACGCGGTCGTGACCTCGACCGCTGTGCAGACCAACAACCCCGAGGTTCTGGCCGCGCGCGAGAAGCGCATTCCGGTGGTACCGCGGGCCCTGATGCTGGCCGAACTGATGCGGCTCAAGCAGGGCATCGCCATTGCCGGCACGCACGGCAAGACGACGACGACCAGCCTGGTCGCGAGTGTGCTGGCCGAAGGCGGACTCGATCCGACCTTTGTCATCGGCGGGCGTCTCAACAGCGCGGGCGCCAATGCCCGGCTCGGCCAGGGCGATTACATCGTCGTCGAGGCCGACGAGTCGGACGCATCGTTTCTGAACCTGCTGCCGGTGATGGCGGTGGTGACCAATATCGACGCCGACCACATGGAAACCTATGGCCATGACTTCGGCCGCCTCAAGCAGGCCTTTGTCGACTTCCTGCACCGCATGCCGTTCTACGGCACGGCCATCCTGTGCACGGACGACGCTGCGGTGCGTGAGATCGTGGCGCAGGTGACCTGCCCGATTACCAGCTACGGTTTCGACCAGGGCGCGCAGGTGCGCGCCGTCAATGTGCGCGCTGCCGATGGGCAGATGCACTTCACCGTGCAGCGCCGCAATGGCGTCGTGCTGGCGGACCTGGAGGTGGTGCTGAATCTGCCGGGACTTCATAACGTCCTCAACGCGCTGGCCGCGATTGCGGTTGCGGTGGAACTTGGGGTTGCGGACAGTGCCGTGCAAAAAGCGCTGGCCGGCTTCAAGGGCGTCGGGCGGCGCTTCCAGCGCTACGGCGAAGTCATGGCGCGCAAAGGCGGCAGTTTCACACTGATCGACGACTATGGTCACCATCCGGTCGAGATGGCCGCCACGTTGGCCGCCGCGCGCGGTGCTTTTCCGGGCCGGCGTCTGGTGCTGGCATTCCAGCCGCACCGCTATACCCGCACGCGCGACTGCTTCGAGGACTTTGTCAACGTGATCGCACAGGCCGACTGCGTGCTGCTGGCCGAGGTTTATGCCGCCGGCGAAACGCCGATCGTCGCCGCCGATGGCCGCAGCCTGGCGCGCGCACTGCGTGTGGCGGGTCGCATCGAACCGGTTTTTGTTGATCGCATTGACAGCATGGCGCAGGTGATTCTGGAGACCGCCTGCGCTGGTGATGTGGTGCTATGCATGGGTGCGGGTTCGATCGGTGCCGTGCCGACTAAGGTTCTGGAACTGGCGCAGACGATGGCGCGACCGAAGCAGGAGGTGAGGGGCTTATGAATGCAAGGGATATGAAATTCGGAAAAGTGGCGGTCCTCATGGGTGGCGCTTCGGCCGAGCGCGAAATCTCGCTGATGTCGGGGCAGGGCGTGTTGCAGGCTTTGCGCAGCCGGGGCGTCGATGCCCATGCCTTTGATCCGGCGCAGCGCGATCTGGCTGATCTCAATCGTGACGGCTTCGCGCGCTGCTTCATTGCCCTGCATGGCCGCTTCGGCGAAGACGGCACGGTGCAGGGTGCGCTTGAGTTGCTCGGTATTGCCTACACCGGCTCCGGCGTCATGGCGTCAAGCATCGCGATCGACAAGGTCATGACCAAGCGCATCTGGCGTGCCGAAGGCCTGGCCACACCGGCCTGGCGGCAGGTCGATAGCGCAGTTGCCACCGAACGGGCGTTTGCCGAACTGGGGAGCCCGATGATCGTCAAGCCAGCGCGCGAAGGCTCGACCATTGGTCTGAGCAAAGTCACGGCCCTGGCGCAGTGTGCGCCAGCCTATGCACTGGCCGCCGGGCACGATCCCGAGGTGCTGTGCGAACAATTCATTGAAGGCGATGAAGTGACGATTGCGGTGCTGGGCACCGGTGTTGCGGCGCGCGCGCTGCCAGTGATCCGCATCGTGGCGCTGGAAGGCAACTACGACTACCAGAACAAGTACTTCACCGACACCACACAATACCTCGTGCCCTGCGGCTTGCCGGCGGGCGAGGAGGCGCGCATCCAGACCATGGTGCTCGATGCCTACCGCGTGCTCGGTTGCCGCGGCTGGGCCCGCGCTGATGTGATGATTGACGCTGCCACACGCAAACCCTATCTGCTGGAGATCAACACCTCGCCAGGGATGACTGGACATTCGCTGGTGCCGATGTCGGCCAAGGCTGCCGGCATCGATTACCCGGCGCTCTGCGTGGAGGTGCTGCAGCATGCGGCGCTGGACTATTGCGCCGAACAGACCAGGGCAAGCGCATGACAGAGAAACTGCCACTGCCGGCCGATGTGAAACTGATGAACCTGACGGCGTCCGTCTTGTTCGTGGTCTTTGCCTTGCTGGTCGTGAGCACGCTGGCGGCGTGGGTCTCACGCCATCCGGTGTTTGCCGTGCGCGCTATCGCCGTAACGGGCGAGATCACACACAGCAACGCGGTGACGGTGCGCGCCAACGTGGCCTCGCAACTGAGCGGCACCTTCTTCACGATGGACCTGGCGCGTGCGTGCTTGGCCTTCGAGGGGCTGCCCTGGGTGCGCAGGGCCATGGTGCGGCGCGAGTTTCCGAATCGCCTCAAGGTTGTGCTGCAGGAGCATAAACCCTTCGCATACTGGGGGCCTGAGGGTGATTCACGCTTGCTCAACACGTTTGGCGAAGTGTTTGAAGCCAATGTCGACGAAGTCGAGCAGGCGGCTTTGCCACGCCTGAACGGACCCGATGGCCAGGGCTCCGCAGTGCTGGCAATGTATGAGACTCTGCTGCCGCTGTTTGATGGCATGGACCTGACACTGGACCAGCTTGAACTGAGCGGACGGGGTGGCTGGCGCGCCCAACTCGACACCGGTGCCAGGATCGAACTCGGCGGCGGCACGGTGGCGCAAGTGCTGGAACGCACGCAGCGTTTCCTCAAGACGCTGACGCAGGTGACTTCGCGCTACGGGCGCACGCCGGAGGCGCTGGAGACAGCCGACCTGCGGCATGAGGACGGCTATGCGATCCGCCTGCGCGGGGTCACGACCGGGGTGGTGAGTGGGCAGAAGAAGTAGCGGCAACAAGAGTAATAGCGGCAACACAAGCAACAGGTGAACATATGGCGAAAGAATACAAAGATCTGGTCGTAGCGCTGGACATTGGCACCGCCAAGGTGATGGTGGTGGTGGCCGAGGTGCTGCCGGGCGGGGAGCTCAAGCTCGCTGGCTTGGGCATTGCGCCCAGCAACGGACTTAAGCGTGGGGTCGTGGTGAACATCGAAACCACGGTGCAGAGCATTCAGCAGGCGCTCAAAGAAGCGGCGTTGATGGCCGATTGCAAGATCACGCGGGTCTACACCGGCATCACGGGCAGCCATATCCGGGGCTTCAACTCGAGCGGCATGGTAGCGATCAAGGACCGCGAAGTCAGCGCGGCCGACGTTGCCCGTGTCGTCGAAACCGCCAAGGCCATCAACATCTCGACTGACCAGCGCTTGCTGCTGGTGGAGCCGCAGGAGTTCGTCATCGACGGCCAGGATGTCAAGGAGCCGATCGGCATGAGCGGCATCCGACTGGAGGCCAAGGTGCATATCGTGACCGGCGCCCAGAGCGCGGCCGAAAACATCATCAAATGCGTGCGCCGCTGCGGTCTGGAGGTCGAAAAACTGATGCTCAACCCGCTGGCCAGCAGCCTGTCGGTGCTGACCGAAGACGAGCGCGAACTCGGCGTGGCGCTGGTTGACATCGGGGCCGGCACCACGGACGTGGCGATCTTCACCAATGGCGCGATTCGCCACACGTCGGTGATCCCGATCGCCGGCGACCTAATTACCAGCGACATCGCGATGGCGCTGCGCACGCCGACCAAGGACGCCGAAGACATCAAGGTCGAAAGCGGCTACGCCAAGCAGTTGCTGGCGGACCCCGAGTCGCAGGTCGAGGTCCCGGGCCTGGGTGATCGCGGTCCGCGTATGCTCAGCCGCCAGGCGCTGGCCGGCGTCATCGAGCCGCGCGTCGAGGAAATCTTTTCATTGGTGCATCAAGTCATGCGCGAGTCCGGCTTTGAGGAAATGCTCTCCAGCGGCATCGTGCTCACCGGCGGCAGTTGCATCATGCCGGGCATGGTGGAACTGGGCGAAGACATCTTCCTCAAGCCGGTGCGGCGCGGTTTTCCAAAATACAGCGGTGCCCTGTCCGACATGGTGGCGCAACCGCGTGCCGCCACCGTCATGGGTCTGCTTGAGGAAGCGCGGCTGGCGCGCCTGCGCGGCTTCAAGGTCGCGCAGAAGAACGGCTCCATGAAAACCGCATTCAGCCAGGTCAAAGACTGGTTTGTGGGGAACTTCTGATGGCAAAGTCCACGTCCTTCAGCAACGTCTGGCCGATTCAAATGTTGCACTGGCACTGGCGCTGGCACTGGCGCTGCATGGACCCGCCAGGTCCGTCTAGCACGTAATGAATAAATTTGAACCACAACGGCAACTGTCAAACCAATTGAAACTTCAGGAGAAAAAAATGGCCATCGAAATGATTGAAGAAATCGCGTTCAACCAGGGCACCCAGATCAAGGTGATCGGTGTCGGCGGCGGCGGCGGCAACGCTGTGGCCCACATGATTGACTCATCGGTACAGGGCGTCGAATTCGTTTGCGCCAACACCGATGCGCAGGCCCTGGGCCGCAGCGCCGCGCACCGCACGATCCAGCTTGGCAGCAGCGGTCTGGGCGCCGGCAGCAAGCCCGAGCGCGGCCGTGAAGCGGCTGAAATGGCGGAGGAAGAAATCCGCTCCGCCATCGAAGGCGCGCACATGCTGTTCATCACGGCCGGCATGGGCGGTGGCACTGGCACCGGCGCGGCGCCAGTGATCGCACGTGTTGCGCGCGAGATGGGCATCCTGACGGTTGGCGTCGTCACCAAGCCTTTCGAGTTCGAGGGCGGCCGTCGCATGAGCAATGCCGATGCCGGCCTCATGGAGCTTGAAGCCAATGTCGATTCGCTGATCGTGATTCTCAATGAGAAACTGCTTGAAGTGCTGGGCGACGACATCACCCAGGACCAGGCCTTTGCCCATGCCAACGACGTACTCAAGAACGCGGTCGGTGGCATTGCCGAAATCATCAACGTGCCGGGTCACGTCAATGTCGACTTTGAAGATGTGCGCACCGTCATGGGGGAGCCCGGCAAAGCCATGATGGGCACCGCTGTGGCGGCGGGCCCGGACCGTGCGCGCATCGCTGCCGAGCAGGCTGTGGCCTGCCCGTTGCTCGAAGGCATCGACCTGTCCGGCGCCAAAGGCGTGCTGGTGCTGATCACAGCGGCCAAGGGCTCGCTCAAACTCAGCGAATCGAAGCTGGCGATGAACACAATCCGTGCCTACGCCTCACCCGATGCCCACGTGATTTACGGAACGGCTTACGACGACAACCTGGACGATCAGATCCGTGTCACGGTCGTGGCCACGGGCCTCAGCCGCCAAGGTGCGCGGCCCAAGTTGATCGTGACACAAAGCGCGCCGCAGGTGCAGGTGCGCACCGGCACCCATGATGTGGCATATCAGATGCCAACGCTCGAGACACCGATGAGCGTGGGCCAACAACCGACCAGCATGATGGCAAGCAGCTCGATCGGGCGCGCCCAGCCCGATTACGGTTCCATGGCCACGCCCAGCGTTTGGCGCACACGCGACCGCACGCAGGCCGCAGCCAAGGTTGACGCCCTGGCATCGGGCGGCATGGATGACTTTGAAATCCCGGCATTTTTGCGAAAGCAAGCTGATTAGTAAAATAAGCGCGTGCTGCAACAACGAACCCTCAAATCCCTGACCCACGCCGTTGGTGTCGGGCTGCACAGCGGGCAGCGCGTGGAACTCACGCTGCGCCCGGCGCAGCCCGATACCGGCATCGTTTTTCGGCGCGTTGATCTGCCCGAGCCGGTGGACATTGTGGTATCGGCCGAGGCGGTGACGGACACGCGACTGGCGTCCACTCTATCGGTCGGCAATGTCAAGGTTCATACGGTCGAGCATCTGATGTCGGCCTGCGCTGGTCTTGGCGTTGACAACATGTACGTTGATATCAACGGCGAGGAGATGCCGATTCTCGATGGCTCGGCCGCTTCGTTTGTCTTTCTGCTGCAAAGCGCGGGCATCGTGCTGCAGAATGCTGCGCGGCGCTTCATCCGCGTGACGCGGGCGGTCGAGGTGCGCGAAGGCCAGGGCGCCCAGGAAAAGTGGGCCCGACTAGAGCCCTATCACGGCTACAAGCTCAGCTTCGAAATTGATTTTGACCACCCGGCGGTCGATGTCACAGGTCAGCGCGTCTGCTTTGACATGAGCACTGGCTCTTACGCAAGGGACATTGCGCGCGCCCGCACCTTCGGCTTTACCAAGGACGTGGAGATGATGCGTGCCAATGGTCTGGCGCTGGGCGGTGGGCTGGACAATGCCATCGTGATGGACGACTACAAGGTGCTCAATTCCGACGGACTGCGCTATGACGACGAGTTCGTCAAGCACAAGATCCTGGACGCCATGGGCGACCTCTATCTGATCGGCAAACCGCTGCTGGCCAGCTATAGCGCGTTCCGTTCCGGCCACGCGCTCAACAACAAGCTGCTGCGCGAGTTGCTGTTGCACACCGATGCCTGGGAGATCGTGCGCTTTGACAACGAGAAGCTGGCGCCGCGTGGCTTTGCGCAACTGGCGCCGGCCTGGTAGTTCGCAAGGAACATCCGATGCTGCTGTTTCGCTGGCTCATTCTCCTGCTGCTGCTGGGCGCGGTCGTATCCTTTATTTTTTACACCGCCACCGGGCAGCTACGCTTCAAGCGCTATGGGCTGCTTACGCTCAAGTGGGTTCTGATCGCTGGCTTCGGCTTTTTTGCCGTGCTGATCCTGGAGCGGATCGCTTGAGCTTCAGCGCGTGATGACAAGCTTCTGGTACAAGCCGCCGAAATAGGTCTGCTTCTCGACCTTGGCCACTCGCAAGCCTGCCGGTAGCCAGTCCGTGATTTCATTGCGCCAGATGTCCATGGCGAAGGGCTCGAGCGTGCTCAGGATCGGCACCATGATGTAGCGAAACGGATTGATGGCCACCGGCCGGTGGTAGTCGACAAAAATAAGCTTGCTGCCCGGCTTGGTGACGCGCAGGGCCTCGGCGATAGTTTTCTTCCGTACATCGGCCGGTTGCTCATGCAACAGGAAGAAGACCACAACTGCGTCGCGGCTGGCGTCCTCGAATTGCAGGTCGGTCGAATCTTGGCGCTGCACCGTTACCTGACGGGCATCCTTGAGCTTGGCGTGCAGGTTTTTGATCTGGACCGGCGCCACGTCAATCACGTCGAGGTGCGCTTGTGGCCCCAGACGCTTGACCACATGTTCGGTGAAGTTGCCGTAGACGCAGGCGACCTGCAGGATCTTGCCATTCACGACCGTACCGAGTTCCTGCAGCGCAGCATCGCGCAGGCGGGCAAAGTTGCCCCACAGTATCAGGTTGACCAGCCACTGGCGCTCGAACACCCGAACCGCATTCGGATGGACATAAGCCCACCAATAGGTTTTCTCAAGGTACTCGGGAATGGGAACGGGGGCAGACAGACTGGCGGATTCTTTCGGGCTCACAAATTGACCTTAAAAAAAATGCCCCCGAAGGGGCGCCCGTCGCTCAGTGCGACGGGTTTGATTTAAAGCCAAGAGGATACCACTCAGATGCGAAACAGGCTCAGCGCCGTGGTAATTGTTCCCGCAGCAGCAACCAGGTAGACGACGACGGCGACGACTGAATCCTGGCGTAGACCGAAGTCAAATACCGTTACGCGCAGACGGTGCGCGGCGTGCCATAGGAACAGCGTGATCACAGCCAGCAGGAACAGCTTGCCGAACCAGTGCGCGGCAAAGGCGTGCAGCTTGGCGTAGCTCAGCAGGTCAGGCGCGTGGCCGAGCGATGCCATCAGAAACAGCAGCGCCAGTACCGGGGCCAGGAAGGCAGCCAGCGTGCCGCCAGCGGCAAACAGGCTCCAAAAAATCGGTTTATTCGATTTAGCCATGGTTACAACACTCCCGCAAAGAACAAGACCACCAGCGAGGCAATAGCCCAAACCGCGTAGTGAGCGCCAACAATGTATTTGCCGTCGAGGAAGTCCTCACCGATTTGCACGGGCATGGCCTTCGGCGTGACGTTGAACCAGTTGGTTGCGTTGTGCACAGCAAAGGCGAGGATCAACGCCATTCCGAGGAAACTCCAGGGGCCTTTGAGTGCTGCCATGAAGCCATCAAAAGCGGCCTGACCCTGGGCCAGGCGGTCCACGGCGCACACCATCAGCAGCGCGAACGCACCGATGAAAATGCAGGTCACCTCACGCGACATATAGCGCATGTAGCGAGGCTGTTTTAGATACCAGCCGGTCTTCGAGACCGTGCGAATATAAGGTTTGCGACTCATTTTGCGCCTCCCGGTAACAGATGTTCCTTGAACCAGTCGATGGTGCTGGCGACCTTGACCTGCTGCAGTGCACCGGCCGGGTCAACGGCTTTCGGGCAGACTTCAGAGCAAGCGCCGACGAAGGAGCATTCCCACACGCCTTCGTTGGTGGCAATGACTTCCTGGCGTTGATCGCGTCCGCCGTCGCGCGAGTCCTGGTTGTAGCGGTGCGCCAGGGCGATGGCCGCTGGTCCGATGAACTTGGGCTGCAGGGCGTATTCGGGGCAGGCGGCGTAGCACAACATGCAATTGATGCACATCGAGAACTGGCGGAACTTCATCAGCTGCGCCGGAGTCTGCTTGTACTCGCCCTGTTCGATGCTCTTCTTATCTTTAGGGATCAGATAGGGCTTGACGCGTTTTAGCTTCTCCATGAAGTCATCGGCCACCGTGACCAGGTCGCGTTCGATCGGGAAGTTGGCCAGCGGCTCCACCCGGATCACGCCCTCGTAGGAGCGCAGAAAGGCGTGGCAGGAGAGCTTTGGCTCGCCGTTGACCATCATGCCGCAGCTGCCGCAGACTGCCATGTGGCAGGACCAGCGGAAGTTGAGTGTCGGGTCAATGGTTTCCTTGACGGCGGTCAGCGCGTCCAGCACCACCCACTCTTCATTGCACTCCACCGTGTATTTCTGAAAGTGCGGCTCAGTGTCCTTTTCAGGGTCGTAGCGCAGCACTTCGAGCTGAACCATCCGCTTTTTTAACTGTGTCATTTGTGGTCTCCCGAGTAGTCACGCACGCCGGGTGGCGACTTCGTGATAACGACGTCCAGATAGTCAAGACGCGGTGCGCTCTGGCCCTGGTAGTAAGCCATGCTGTGGCGCAGGAAGGTCTTGTCGTCACGCTCCACGTAGTCGAGCCGCTGGTGCGCGCCGCGGGACTCCTTGCGGGCCAGTGCGCTGACGGTCAGGGCCTCGGCGCAGTCGAGCATGGAGCCGAGTTCGAGCACCTGGAAAAGGTCGGTGTTGAAGACGTTGCTCTTGTCGTGCAGCACGATCTTGTGGTAGCGCTGGCGCAATTCGGCAATTTTGGCGACCGCTTCCTTGAGGCCGATCTCTTCGCGATAGAGGCCAGCGTTCTTCTCCATTGTCTCCATCATTTCCTTGCGCAGACCCGACATCGACTCGTTGCCGTCTGTGCGCTGGAACAGGGCACGCACGCGGGCTTGCGACTCCTCGGCCCTGGCTTCGAGTGCGGCCTTGTTCGGCGCTGGCAGACCCTTCATGTGTTCGATCGCCGACATCGCAGCACTCTTGCCGAATACCAGCAGCTCGACCAGCGAGTTGGAACCGAGCCGGTTCGCTCCGTTCAGGCTGACGCAGGCACATTCGCCAGCGGCAAACAGGCCCGGCAGCTGCGTGGCGGCTTTGGTGTTGGTGGAGATGCCACCCATCATATAGTGCACCACCGGGCGGATCGGGATCGCATCCTTGACGATGTCCACGCCGAGGTAGGCAATGCCGAGCTCGCGCACCAGCGGCAGGCGTTCGTCGATGTATTTTTCGCCGAGGTGACGCATGTCGAGCATCACGCACTCACCCCAGGGCGTGGTGACGGTGTTTCCCTTTTGCAGTTCGTGCCAGTAGGCTTGGCTGACGCGGTCGCGCGGGCCGAGTTCCATGGTCTTGAGCTGTGGTTTGCCCAGCGGCGTTTCCGGGCCCATGCCGTAGTCCTGCAGGTAGCGCCGGCCATTCTTGTTGAGCAGAACGCCGCCTTCGCCGCGGCAGGCTTCGGTCAACAGGCTGCCGGTGTTGGGCAAACCAGTCGGGTGGTATTGCACAAACTCCATGTCTTTGAGCGGCACGCCGGCACGGTAGGCCAGCGCCATGCCGTCGCCGGTCTTGATAGCGCCGTTGGTGCTGAACGGGAACATGCGCCCGGCGCCGCCGCCGGCGATGATGACGGACTTGGCGTGGAACTGCTTGATCATGCCGCTGCGCATTTCCATGGCGGTCACGCCCTGGCAACGGCCCTCGTCCACCAGCAGGTCAAGCGCGTAGTACTCGTCAAAGCGTTGGATCGACGGGAACTGCAGCGTCGTCTGGAACAGCGTGTGCAGGATATGGAAGCCCGACTTGTCGGCCGCGAACCAGGTGCGCTGCTTCTTCATGCCGCCAAAGGGGCGCACCGCCACCGAGCCGTCGGCTTCCCGGTTCCAGGGGCAGCCCCAATGTTCGAGTTGCGTCAATTCCTTGGGCGCTTCGTGAACAAAGTACTCAACGCAATCCTGGTCGGAAAGCCAGTCGCCGCCGCCGACGGTGTCGTCAAAGTGGAGGTCAAAACTGTCGTCCTTTTTGATGACGCCAGCGGCACCGCCTTCAGCGGCACAGGTGTGGCTGCGCATCGGGTAGACCTTGGAGATCAGCGCGATTCGCAACGAGGGGTCGGCTTCGGCCAGCGCGATGGCGGCGCGCAAACCCGCGCCCCCGGCGCCAATGATGGCGACATCGGTTGTGACTATTTCCATTTCTTCCTTTCCATCACCGCAGTGATTTCAACTCAACAACAGGCAAGCCGGCAAAGCCGGCTTCATTCAATGACTCGTGAAGAACCCGATTGCGACCAGTGTCAGCAAGCTCAGGCCAATAAAGATCAGGGTGAAACCCAACACCTTCGACGCGGCCAACTTCGCGGGCGACGGTGCGTCAACCAGGTGCTTCTCCAGTTCACCGCTGTCTACCAGGCGCTGGTATTCGACGCCGTGGTCATGCTTGAACTCTTCGAGCGAGAAGGTACCGGTGAACATCACCACTTCAAGCGGGAACTTGTCCGGACGGAAGTGGTTATTGAAGAAGTGCACGGTGAACAGGAACACCACCGCCAGGAACGCTTCCTCGCCGTGGAAGATGGCTGCCACGTTGAAGATCCAGCCCGGCAGGAAGGCGCCGAACAGGCCCGGTAGCCACATGATCAGGCCGCTGCCGCCGATGATGGTGACCCCCCAGAACGGAGCCCAGTAGTCAAACTTCTCCCAATAGGTCCAGCGGTCGAATTTCGGCCGCGAGCCCTGACCGAAGAACCACTGGAACATCGCCAGCATGTCCTTGCCGTCTTGCAGATTCGGCACCATGGATGTCGGGCCCATGATCTTGAAGGTCTTGCGGTTGCGCACAATGCCGATGACCATGTAGATCAGATGCCAGAAGAACACGCCGGCAAAGACCACGGCTGCAACGCGATGGATGATGCCCGCGGTGTGCACTCCGCCAAGTGCCTTCATGAGCGCTGGTGCCCAGCTGACGCCAGAGTAGAACAGCGGCATGCCGGTGAGCGTCAGCACCATCAGGCTCAGGGCAAAAGTGATGTGGGCAATGCGCCAGATCGGGGTGAAACGCTGGACATGCTTGCCCTTGTATTGGGCTGGCACCGAGTCAGGCTTGATGTGCGGCTGACCGGCGCGTCCCTTGCGCTCTTTGTATTCGCGATAGAACCAGAGGGCGGTGTGCAGCCAAAAGAAGCCAAAGGTACCGACCAGCAACTGAACCATGATCTGCCACGCGACCCAGATTTGCGGGTACTTGTTGAAGTCATGCGCATTGCCGTGCGGCTGGTAGCTGGCGAAACCGGCTGGCACGTCGGGCAGGCCCTTCTTCGCGTTGTG
>CAIXNB010000178.1 GCA_903920695.1 uncultured beta proteobacterium | reverse complement strand
GCTTTGCCAAAACTACCCAACCGACTTTCCCGCTCTGCTAAAACCCGTTGGTCAAGCTGGCCTTGCAAGGAGAGCTTATCAATCAGCAACAATGACGACTTCAGACGTCTGAATTCAGTTGCCCATGCTGCCGTTTTGGCTTGAAAGGAAAAGTCATCCAATGAGGCGTTATCACTCGCCACATCATGCAAGGCTGCATACACCTCTTGCACTATCGGCGGGCAGGCACCATCAATGAACAAATCCTGCAATTCATAAAGTGTGTGCCGAAGGCCTTGGTCGAGAAATTCGGTTCTGTAAGCACTTAACTCGGCCGGGTTAACCGGCAAATCAAAGCATCTTGCCATCCGATCAAGCTCGTATTCAGGCAAATGCATCATCCGGTCGTAATCCACAATCATGCGATTGCACCCTTGCGTGCCAAACAAACTGGACAACACATGCCCAAGCCACAGAAGGTAGCTCTTCTCGGCGGCCAGACCATCGCGCTTCGCCAAGGACTTGGCTACGCTAAGCGGATGCCTTATGACGAGTACAAAGCTGACATCCAAACGACTGTGCTTGAACACTTCCAGCCAGAAAGGCAACAACTTGGCAACGCGGGGATCTTTGAATCCGAAGGGCGCGTGGGAAGCAACTTTTTGACGCAGCATCTCTACTGCTAGCAGCAAGTATCCTTTCTTGCGCAAGAGCTCAACATCTTCAGATTCGATTGGCGCAAGGTGATGCCAATCGCTGCCAAGTACGCTGAGCATGGCAATGTTCAGCGCATTAAGTTCTGCGTCCTCAGAAAAGCCTTTGGCATTATTGTCTTCGACAGCAGGTAACAAAGAGTTGCCTAGACTTACACCCATGACCTGCAATCCACGGGTTACAGCACTGGTACCACTACGGTGCATGCCCAGCACCACAACTAATTTGTTATTCATTTCATACACAATATGACGCCAATTGCATGCGGTCCCATGCCCAGAATCTGATGCTGAACTTTTACACTGGACTGTGAAAACGACTGGTTTGGCGACAACTACACCAACGCCTAAGCATAAACTGACTTGTGGGCGAATA
This sequence comes from uncultured beta proteobacterium, assembly GCA_903920695.1. Classification (GTDB taxonomy): domain Bacteria; phylum Pseudomonadota; class Gammaproteobacteria; order Burkholderiales; family Burkholderiaceae_C; genus Rhodoferax. Next base: position 14,488 of record CAIXNB010000178.1, on the reverse strand, counting down.
TGGATTGATCACGACACAGCATCAGTTACCAAAAATCGACCTGCAGCAGCACTGCCAAAAAATGACCCGCCTAGCAGAATAGTTATTCAAAATCCAGGCCCTATCCAAACCGTCGCATCTCAAAAGTCAGATTTTAGCCGCGGCGATACAAATTCCTCTCGGGATGAGGATCAAACTCCCTCAATCAGATATCTGCAATTGCCAACATCCATGATTGCTGCGAATTTATCGTCTCCTCGGATACAGCGCCCGCAATATGGGCGTGATCAGCGCAAGCTCTTTGCGCAGCGAACACGCCTCTTACACACCCTTACATCGTCTCGCCAAACAGCTCCCGCCCGATCAGCATGCGCCGGATTTCACTGGTGCCAGCGCCGATTTCATAGAGCTTGGCATCGCGCCACAGGCGGCCCAGCGGGTACTCGTTGATGTAGCCGTTGCCACCAAAAATCTGCACGCCTTCGCCGGCCATCCAGGTCGCTTTCTCGGCGCACCACAGGATGACCGAGGCGCAATCCTTGCGCACCTGGCGCACGTGGTCAGTTCCGAGCAGATCGAGGTTCTTGGCCACGGTGTAGGCAAACGAGCGGCCAGCCTGCAGCACGGTGTACATGTCGGCAACCTTGCCCTGGATCAGCTGGAACTCGCCGATGCTCTGGCCGAACTGCTTGCGGTCGTGGATGTAGGGGATGACGTTGTCCATCACCGACTGCATGATGCCCAGCGGCCCGCCGGTGAGCACGGCGCGCTCGTAGTCAAGCCCGCTCATCAGCACTTTGGCGCCACTGCCGAGTCCACCCAGGATGTTTTGCGCCGGCACCTCGACGTTGTTGAACACCAGTTCGCCCGTATGTGAGCCGCGCATGCCGAGCTTGTCGAGCTTTTGCGCAACCGAAAAGCCCTTCATGCCCTTCTCGATCAAAAAGGCGGTGACGCCGCGCGCGCCGAGCTCGGGCTCGGTCTTGGCGTAGACGACCAGCGTATCGGCGTCAGGGCCGTTGGTGATCCACATCTTGTTGCCGTTGAGCAGGTAGTAACCGCCCTTGTCCTCGGCCTTGAGCTTCATGCTGATGACGTCGGAGCCGGCACCGGGCTCGCTCATGGCGAGCGCGCCGACGTGCTCGCCCGAAATCAGTTTAGGCAAGTATTTCTTGCGCTGCTCGGCGCTGCCGTTGCGGTTGATCTGGTTCACGCACAGGTTGCTGTGGGCGCCGTAGGACAGGCCGATTGACGCCGAGGCACGCGAGATTTCTTCCATCGCGATCATGTGCGCCAGGTAGCCCATGCTGGCACCGCCAAACTCTTCGCTGACCGTGATGCCGAGCACACCCAATTCGCCCATCTTGCGCCAAAGGTCCATCGGGAACTGGTCGCTGCGATCGGCCTCGGCGGCGCGCGGCGCGATCTCGATCTGCGCAAATTCGCGCACGGCATCGCGCAGCGCATCGATGTCTTCGCCTAGTTGAAAGTTGAGTCCTGGCAGATTGTTCATTCGATTCTCCTGGTTAGTAATTCTTTGGCACCACCATTAAGGTCTGCTGCATCACGGCGCAAGCGGATTCCTTGCCATCGGCGTCGATATGCATGACCTCGGCCGTGGTCACAATCAAACGGCGCCCAGCTTTGACCACATGGCCTCTGGCGCGCAGTTCGCCACCCTGAAAGGCGGCCATGAAATTGATTTTGTACTCAATGGTGGCGACTTCCATGCCGGCCGGCGCCCGCGTCAGGCCGGCATAACCACCGGCAATGTCGGCCAAGGCGCCGATGGCGCCACCATGAAACCCGTCCTGCTGTTGCGTCACCTTGTCGGAGTACGGCAGCGCCAGCACACACAGGCCGGACTCAACCTGCAGCAAGCGCGCGCCGATGTGGCGCATCAGACCCTGGCGTTCAAAGCTGGTCTGCACCAGTGACCACAGAGTTGCTTCAAGCGACATCGTTTACCTTTACTTTGGCGCCGCCCTTTTTGGACGCCGCTTTATCAATACTTTTGGCAAGCAGCAGGCGCGCCTCGCGCTGGTGTTCCTTGAGTTCGTCCAGATTGGCCTGCAAGTCCTGCATCTGTGCCTCAAGCTGCTTCTGGTGCTCGGCAATGACGGTCAGGAACTTCCTCAATTGCGGCCCGGTATCGCGCGGGCTATCGTACATGTCGATGATGTCCTTCGCCTCGGTCAGGCTCAAACCAAGGCGTTTGGCGCGCAGTGTGAGTTTCAGGCGCGTGCGGTCACGCCCGCTGTAAACGCGGCTGCGCCCGCCCGGGCCGGAGCGCTCAGGCTGCAACAGGCCCATGTCTTCATAGAAGCGCATGGCCCGCGTGGTCAGGTCAAATTCCCTGGCCAGGTCGCTGATACTGTAGGTAATCGCCATAACTGAGGTTCGCCAAAGGTGACTGCGCGGATGGGGACTCCCACCTACAATGTCCAATCTGATTGACGTTTACGTCAACGTCAATTATGTCGCAATTCTGGAGCCGCTTTGAACCGATCTGCCAACGAACTTGAAATGCAACTGCACTACCCGTTCGGCGACACCTTGCCGGCGGCGGGCACCACGCTGGTGGTGGCGCCCGGCGTGAAATGGGTCCGCATGGCTTTGCCGTTTGCACTCAATCACATCAACCTCTGGCTGCTGCGCGACGAGATCAACGGCCGCTCCGGCTGGAGTGTGGTGGACTGCTGCATCAGCACCGACAGCGCCAAAGCCCAGTGGGAGCAGATCTTCGCCAATGAACTCGAAGGTCTGCCGGTGCTGCGCGTGATCGTGACCCACATGCACCCGGACCACATCGGCCTGGCTTACTGGCTGTGCCAGCGCTGGAATGCGCCTTTGTGGATCAGCGCCACTGACTACCTGATGGCGCGCATCGGCAGCGAAGGCGAAACCGGTTTCGGCGGTGACGCCGCCGCCCTGTTTTTTGCCGCGCATGGTCTGAATGACCCGGCCTCGGTTGAGAAGATCCGAGGCCGCGCCAACTACTTCAAGGCGCTGGTGCCGGCCGTGCCACCGCACTACCGGCGCATGATGGATGGCGACACCATAGACATTGGCGCTCGGCGCTGGGCCTGCATCAGCGGCTACGGTCACGCACCGGAACATATCTCACTGCACTGCGCGCAAGACAAGTTGCTGATTGGCGGCGACATGATGCTGCCGCGCATCTCGACCAATGTCAGCGTCTACGAGCAGGAGCCGGAGTCCAACCCGCTCCAGCTGTTCCTCGATTCAATCGACAAATTCCGCGCGCTCGACACCGACACACTGGTGCTGCCGGCGCATGGCAAGCCCTTTACCGGGCTGCACCAACGCATCGAACAGTTGCACCAGCACCACCGTGATCGCCTGGCCGAGGTGATGCAGGCTTGCCAGAGCCATCCGCACAGCGCCGCCGAGATGATTCCGGTGCTGTTCTCGCGCACGCTCGACCTGCACCAGACCACCTTCGCCATGGGCGAGTCGATCGCCCACCTCAATATGCTGTGGTTTGCCGACCGCCTGCGGCGCACGCAGGATGCGACGGGCGTCTACCGGTTTCAGGCCAACGCCTGAGCCGCAAGCGCTACGGCCAGCGCGACACAGAATCATCTTTGAGTTGGCGACGCAACGCGGCGTAGTCGGGCAGCACGCTGCCCACCGTGTCCCAGAAGCGCGGGCTGTGGTCCATCACGCGCAGGTGACTGAGCTCATGCGCCACCACGTAGTCGATTACCGCTTGACGCAGATGAATCAGGCGCCAGTTGAGCCGGATCGAGCCGTCGATGCTGGCGCTGCCCCATCGCGTGCCAGCGTTGCTGAGTGTGAGCTTGCGCCACTGCACCTGCAACTGCGGTGCAAAGTGGTCAAGCCGCTCGATGAAGACACGCCGCGCCTGGCGCATCAGCCAGGCTTGCACGGCGTCGCGGATCTGCGCCTCGGTCGCGGCCTGCGACAGACCGAGTTGCAACACCGGCGCGCTGGCATCGGCTATGAGTTGCGCGCCGACAGCCCCAAAGGCGTGCCGCGGGTCCAGCAGCAAGGTCACAGACTGACCCAGAAACGGAATCGTCGTGCCGTCGCGCCACTCGATGCGCTGCGGCAACAGGCGTTCGTGGCGCTCGCGTGTCTCGCCGAGTTTGCGCATGATCCAGGCCGACTTTTCCTGCAAGGCGTTTTCCACCTCGCGTAGCGCCACCCACTGCGGCGCACGCACGACCAGACCTTCGGGACCGACGATAAAACCAATGCTGCGCCGCTTGCCGCGCTTGAATTCGTAAGCGACCAGATTGCCGCACAAACGTGTTTCGCGATTGGCGCGGGGATGGCGAAACAGCGCTGACGCGTCCGTTGCAACCGGCAACGGCGCCGCGGGAACCGGTGCTGGTTCAAACAGGTCAAGCGTGAAGCGCAGCAGAGGGTGCATGCTGGCGCTACTCAGCGGTAGGCTTCGGGATCAATGCGGCGCATCTCGGCCTCGATCCAGGCCTCGACCTCGCGCATCAGCTCCTTTGGTTCACGACCCACGCTGCGGATCGGTTTGCCAATCGAGACCTGCACCACACCGGGGTACTTGATGAAACCCTGGCGCGGCCAGCATTGGCCTGAGGACACGGCAATCGGAACCACCGGCACGCCGCACTCCACCGCGAGCCGTGTGCCAGCCGTCTGGTAAGTGCCGCTTTCGCCACGGGCGATGCGCGTACCCTCAGGAAAGAGAATGACCCAGGTGCCCTGCGCCAGCAGCGCCTTGCCTTGCGTCACGACCTGCTTGAGCGCCTGGGCGCGGGACGAGCGATCAATGTGGATCATGTCGAGCCGCGCCATCGACCAGCCAAAAAAAGGAACGCGCAGCAGTTCGCGCTTGAAAACAAAAGCCAGTGGATGCGGCATCAGTGTCGGCAACAGCATCGTCTCCAGCGCCGACTGATGCTTAGACAACAGAATGGCCGGACTGGTCGCACCCTGCGGCAGATTCTCCATGCCCTTGACTTTCACCTGCACGCCCAGAATGACGCGCGTACCCCAGATCACAAGCCGGAACCAGCCGACGGCGAACCACCACAGTGGTGTGCGGCGCACCCACAAGGAGATGAAGACCAGGGTCAAGCCCCACGGGATGACCGTGATCAGAAGCCACCCCATGTGCAGCAGCGAACGCAGCAAATTCATCACGCAGACGCGGTTTCACAAGCCAGCAGAAAATCAGCAAAGGCGGCCAGATCGGCGTGCACCTGCGTCGCTTTCGGAAAGGTGTCGGGCAAATCGCGCCCCCGATATGTTGCGCCTTTGCCGGTCAGCAGCAGATGCGGCTGACAGCCGGCGGCGACGGCAGCCAGCACATCGCGCGCCGAGTCACCGACCATCGGGACGTCGCGCAGTTCGATCCCATAACGCTCGCCGATTTGCTCGAGCAAACCCGGCTCAGGCTTGCGGCAGTGGCAGGCGTCGTCCGCAGTATGCGGACAATAAAACACGGCATCAACGCGTCCGCCGACCGCCGCCAGCAGCGCATGCATCTTGGCGTGCATGGCGTTGAGCGTCGAGACGTCAAACAAGCCGCGCCCCAGGCCCGACTGATTGGAGGCAATTACCACGTGCCAACCGGCGTGATTGAGGCGCGCAATCGCTTCCAGTGCGCCCGGCAGCGGCAACCATTCTTCTGGCGATTTGACGTAGTCAGGACTGTCCTGATTGATCGTTCCGTCGCGATCAAGAATGACCAGTTTGATGCCGGACATCTCAGGCCACCAGTTTGGAAAGGTCGGCCACGCGGTTCATGGCCAGGTGCAGACTCTTGAGCAGACCCTGGCGGTTCAGTCGCAGGTCCATTTCCTCCGCATTAACCATGACCGTGTCGAAGAAATCGTCCACCGGCAGTCGCAAGGCTGCCAGGGTCTTGAGTGAGGCCGTGTAGTCACCCGCCTCAAACTGCGCCTGGGCCTGCGGCGCCAGACTCTGCATAGCCGCGTAGAGCGCGATTTCAGCCGGCTCGCGCAGCAGCACCGCGCTGACATGGGCGTCGACATCGGGCGCTTTCTTGAGGATGTTGCCGATGCGCTTGTTGGCCGCGGCCAAGGCCGGCGCCTCCGGCAGGGCGGCAAAGGCGCGCACTGCCGCCAGACGTTTTGGCACATCACCCAGACGCTGCGGCCGCAGCACCAGCACCGCGTCGACTTCAGCCGCGCTGTAAGCCTGCTCGCGCAGGGTGCCGGCCAGGCGCTCGAAGATGAACTCGGAGAGGGCCGCGCCGGCGTCCACAATCCTGTCCCCGAACACCGGCAGCGCGCTGGCGATCAGGGCATCGAGTGCCAACGGCAAATCCTGTTCAATCAGCATGCGCATGACGCCGAGCGCATGGCGGCGCAGGGCAAACGGGTCCTTGTCGCCAGTGGGCAGATTGCCAATGCCGAACATGCCAACCAAGGTTTCGAGCTTGTCGGCCAGGGCCACAACGACACCGACCGCATTGCGCGGCAAGGCGTCGCCGGCAAAGCGCGGCTTGTAGTGGTCCTCAATCGCCAGTGCAATGGCCTCACCCAGGCCGTCATGGCGCGCATAGTAGCCGCCCATGATGCCCTGCAGTTCCGGGAACTCGCCCACCATGTCGGTCAGCAGATCGGTCTTGGCCAGTCGGGCAGCGGTGTCAACCGCCGCGCTGAGCGCCGGGTCAGCGAGTTGTTCGCTGATGGCGCCCGCCAGTTCGCGCACGCGCTGCATGCGCTCGCCCTGGGTGCCGAGCTTGTTGTGGTAGACCACCTTGTCGAGACCGGCAACGCGCGATTCCAGCGTCTTCTTACGGTCCTGATCGAAGAAAAACTTCGCATCGGCGAGGCGCGGGCGCACCACGCGCTCGTTGCCGCCAATGACCGCGCTGGCATCAGCTGGGCTGATGTTGCTGACCACCAGAAACTGGTTGCTCAGTTTGTCAGCGGCATCGAGCAGCGGAAAGTACTTCTGGTTCGCCTTCATCGTGAGGATCAGACACTCCTGCGGCACATCGAGAAAGGCGGGCTCGAAGGCGCAGACCAGTACATTCGGGCGCTCAACCAGACCCGTCACTTCATCGAGCAAGGCCTCGTCCTCAATCGGTCGCAGCACGGCCGCCGGCCCACCGGCTGTGATGGCCGCCGCAGCGAGCTGGCGCGCAATTTCGGCGCGGCGCTCGGCAAAACTGGCGATCACGGCGCCGTCCTCGCGCAGCGTATCGGCGTAGCTGTCGGCATCCATGATCAGCACCGGCGAGACCAGGGCTTCAAAACGATGGCCTTGTGTGTGCTTGCCGGCTTTGAGCCCGAGCACATCGACCGGCACCACGGTGCTGCCATGCAGCGCGACCAGGCCGTGCGCCGGGCGAACAAATTGCACACTGCTCCAGCCCGGCAACTCGCAGTCGGTTTCCAATTGATACGTCATGACCTTCGGAATCGGCAGCCGGGCAATCGCTTCCTCCAGCGCTTTTTGTAGCCCGGTGTCGAGTGCAGCGCCGCTGACCAGGCTGTCGTAGAACAAGGCTTCGGCCTTGCCATCGGGCGCACGTCGCAGCGCGGCCACGGTTTGCACCGGGTCCGTCAGATCGGCGCCCAGCGCCTGCAGTTTTTTCAGCAGCGCCGGCGTTGCCTGGCCGGTTGCATCGAGACCGACGCTGACCGGCATCAACTTTTGCTGCACCGTCTTGTCGGCTGCCTTGCGCCAGACATTCGTGATGTGGGCGCCCAAGCGGCGTGGCGTGGCATAAGGCGTCACCACGGAGTCGGCATCCGCCAGACCACCACTGCGCAACTGCGCGGCGAGTTCGCTGGCAAAGGCGTCACCGAGCTTCTTCAGCGCTTTCGGTGGCAGTTCTTCGACAAATAACTCAACCAGAAGATTTTGCGTGCTCATCGTTATGCCGCCTTCTTTGTGAGCTGTTCCACCCATTCGCGCGGGGCCATCGGAAAGCCGAGCCGTTCTCGGCTCTCGTAGTAGCTTTGCGCCACGGCGCGCGCCAGGTTGCGGATGCGGCCGATGTAGGCGGCGCGCTCGGTGACGCTGATGGCACCACGGGCGTCAAGCAGATTGAAGCTGTGGGCGCACTTGAGCACCTGCTCATAGGCCGGCAGGGCCAGTTGCACCTCGATCAGGTGTTTGGCCTGCTTTTCATGCGCGCTGAAAGCGACGAACAGAAAGTCTGCATCGCTGTGCTCAAAGTTGTACGTTGATTGTTCGACTTCGTTTTGCTTGTAGACGTCGCCATAACTCAGACCATCGGTCCACACCAGGTTGTAGATGTTGTCCACGCCCTGCAAGTACATCGCCAGGCGCTCCAGGCCGTAGGTGATCTCGCCGGTGATGGGTTTGCAGTCGATGCCGCCGACCTGTTGGAAATAGGTGAACTGCGTCACTTCCATGCCGTTGAGCCAAACTTCCCAGCCCAGGCCCCAGGCACCGAGTGTCGGGTTCTCCCAATCGTCTTCGACGAAGCGGATGTCGTTCTTCTTCAGGTCGAAGCCGAGCGCTTCAAGCGAGCCCAGATACAGCTCCAGGATGTTGCTGGGCGCGGGCTTCAAGACCACCTGGTACTGGTAGTAGTGCTGCAAGCGGTTCGGGTTCTCGCCGTAGCGGCCGTCCTTCGGACGCCGGCTCGGCTGCACGTAGGCGGCTTTCCAGGGCTCGGGCCCGAGGGCGCGCAGAAAGGTTGCCGTGTGCGAGGTGCCGGCCCCGACTTCCATGTCGTAAGGCTGCAATAGGGCGCAACCCTGGCCGTCCCAATAGGACTGCAGTTTCAGAATGATTTGCTGGAAAGTCAACATGAATGGTGGGCTTGGACAGAGCCGTGCCTTGGGTTTAAAAAAACACGACGCTCACGCGTCAAATCGCGATTTTACGGGGCTTCATGCGCCAGGCCAGCCCGAGCAGGGCCAAAGCCAGCAGCCAATACGGCGACAAACCCAAGCGTGCCACCCACCAGGCATACGGTGTGGTCGTGGTCCGGCCCTCAACGGTGCCGACCAGCACGGCCCGCGTGTCGCGCGCCAAAGCGCTGCTGACATGCGCACGGTGGTCGACGATGGCCGTCGCGCCGGTGTTAGTCGCCAGTAGAAAGGGCCGATCAAACTCAAGCGCGCGCATACGTGCAATCTGCAAGTGTTGGTCGATTGCCAGGCTGTTGCCAAACCAGGCCAGGTTGCTGATGTTGACAAAGATGGTTGGGGCTTGGGTTGGGTCGAGAAAACTCACGGCCAGTTCCTCGCCAAACAGGTCTTCGTAGCAGATGTTGGTTGACAGCCTTTGCCCCTGCCAGACAAAGGGTGGCTGGCGCAGCGCACCGCGGTTGAAATCGCCCAGCGGAATGTTCATCAGCGCGGTGAACCATTTGAACAGCGGCGGGATGAACTCGCCAAACGGCACCAGATGCTGCTTGTCGTAGCGCCAGGCCCGCGTCTGGCCACCCTGCAGCCCGAGCACCGAGTTGGTGTAGCCCTGCTTGTAGTTGCCCAGCGGTAGGCCGATCAGGGCCGCCTGCATGCCGCTGCCAAAGCGTTGCTGCAGTGCGTCCCAGTAACCGCTGGGCAATTGCTGCGGCAACAGCGGAACAGCGGTCTCGGGCGCAATCACCAGCGAGGTGCGGCTCGCCTGCAACTGCTCGGCGTACCAGCGCAGGGCCAGCGGCACACCACTGCCGGTCTCGAATTTCTCATCCTGGGGAATATTGCCCTGCAACAGCGTTACGCTCAGGCTCCCACTTGACAGCGCCGTGTCTGGCGCGCTGCTCGGATAGCGCTGCAGCAAGGTCGGCACCACCAGCAGCGCCATGGCAACCAGCGCTGAGACGGCGCGGCCACGGCGCGAAGCGTCCGGGTCTGTGCGCCCGAGTTGCGCCAGTGTCATGGCCAGCCAGGCGGCGATGGCCGACAAGCCGTAGACGCCCAACCACGGAGCGAACCCCGCCAGCGGACCGTCCCCATGCGCATAGCCGCTGGCACCCCAGCCAAAACCGGTCAGCCAGGTACCACGCGCCAGTTCGGCCAGCAGCCAAAGCGCCGCAAAAAGCAGCGCCCGCCACGCCTGACCACGCGGCGCCAGTCGTACCAAGAAACCCGCCGCAGCCGCGTAAAACAGCGCCATCAGGCCGGTAAATGTCAGAACAGCCAGCCCGGCCAGCAGGGCCGGCAAGCCGCCATAGGTGTGCATGGCAATAAAAGTCCAGCCAACGGTGCCAGCCAGCCAGGCCGTGCCAAACAGCCAACCGCAGCAAGCGGCGCGGCGCCAGCCTGCACTCTGCAACAGCATCCAGGCCAGGCAGGCCAGGGCCAGCAACTGCAGCCACCAGACCGGCTGGCCCTGCTGCAAACCAGTCATGGTCGCCAACGGGCTGGCCAGCGCCAGCGGCCAGGCCATGCTGGCTGCCTGGGCAGCGCCAGCGAGTAGCGTCAGCAGCGCCTGCCATACTGAAAATTCACGTTGTCGCGTACCCGTATCGAGCGGCCAGCGCGGCTGATTCTCAGGCGGGCTCATTGGCAACCGGTGACACCTTGAACCATTTCACGGCACCACCTTTGGTGTGCAAAACAACGAATTCCAGTCCAGCCAGACGATGGCGTTCACCACGCTTGGGAACATGGCCCATCTCATGCGCAATCAGACCACCGATGGTGTCAAATTCATCCTCCGGATCGGTGCTAAGCAGCTTGACGTCGAACGCGCCCTCGACGCGCTCGATGGTGGTGTCGCCGCTGACGCGGTAAGTGCGGTCGGCTAGGCCAAAAATGTCGCCTTCGTCCTCGGCGATATCGAACTCGTCCTCGATCTCGCCGACGATCTGCTCAAGCACGTCCTCAATCGTGATCAGGCCCGCGACGCGACCGAATTCATCGATCACGATCGCCTGGTGGTTGCGGTTGCCCTGGAACTCACGCAGCAAATCGTTCAGGCCTTTGCTCTCAGGCACAAAAACAGCCGGGCGCAGCAGGGCGCGGATATTAAGTTCGGGCGCCCGCTGCAACTTGAGCAGATCCTTGGCCAGCAGGATGCCAATGATGTTCTCGTGCTCACCCTGGTAGACCGGAAAACGCGAGTGCCCGGTGTCAATGACGCCATGCAGCAACGCGTCATAAGGCTCATCGATATTGACCAGGTCCATGCGGGTCGCCGGCACCATCACGTCGCCGGCCGTCATGTCGGCCATGCGGATCACGCCTTCGAGCATGGCGCGCGACTCGGCTCCGATGATGTTGTTTTCCTGGGCTTCGGCCAGGGTTTCGATCAACTCGTCGGCAGAGTCCGGCCCCGGGTGAATGAACTCGGCAATCTTCTGCAGGAAGGTACGTTTGTCTTCCCTGTCATGAGGGCGCGCGGGATGAGGGTCTGACACAGCCAGAAAAGCAGGACATGCGGTTGTTTGCGACCCTCTAGGATAGCGGATCGCGCATGAGCACTGTTTATGTCCGGTCCGGCAGCGTTACTTTGCGCTGCTGGACTCTTCGTTACGGGCGTCGTGCCGGTCACTCTGCATGCTCGCCATCAAGTCCCGAAACTGCTTGACCTGCGCCTTGATGATGTAGTCGGTCTGGGCCACCTGCTCCGCCAGCAGTTCGGTCAAACGGGTATCAAGCGTGGCCGGTGGCAACTGCAGATGGGCTTCGGATTCGGAGCCGTCGCGCTCGACGACGGCGCCAGCGTTGCGCGCTATCTTGAGCATGGCAGCGTTTTCGCTCAGCGCGTGGATGAACATACGGCTCACGCCCTCGTTGCGCGCATGCGTCGCAGCGCGGTCAAACAGTCGTGCGCCATAACCGCGACCACGTGCCGACTTCGAAACCGACACGCCAAACTCGGCACAGGCTGCCAGATCCTGATCAGCCGAGAACGCCAGATGCGCCATGGCAATCAGTTCCAGACGCCGGTTATAGATGCCAAAGACTTCGTCCAGATTGAAATTAAGGCTGTCGGTATAGCGCTGAATCTGCTCATCACTGGCGGCAAAACCGAAACGCAGGTAACGGTCATAGTTGTCGAGCGCCAACAGATGACCCGTGATGCGCGCACGATGGTTCGGCCCCAAGGACCGGATCGGAACCATGACCGGCGGCGCTTTGCTGAAGCTGCTTGTTTCTTCCATAGAACAGACTATAAGGGTTTTCCCTAGACTTGACTGTCCAAAGTGCCAATTGCCCTCACTACAAGGGCAGAGCCGTGGTGGCCTTGACGCGGTCAAGCACGAAGCTGGTTCTGCAATCCTGAACGCTGGGATGCTTGAGCAGCGTCTCCATCACAAAATGTGAGTACGCGCTCATGTCTGGCACCAGTACCCGCAGAAAATAGTCCATCTCACCGCTCAAGGCATCACATTCAACGACTTCCGGCCAGGTCTGAACACTGGCGCGAAACAGATCGCGCGGATTCCTCTGCTGGTTCTCGGTGCTCTTTTCGAGCCGGACATTGATATGTGCCATCAGCGCCAGACCGATCCGTTCCGGCTTCAGTAAGGCCACGTAGCGGTCGATGATCCCGTCCGTCTCCAGCCGCTTAACCCGGCGCAGCACGGCGCTGGGCGACAAACTCACGCTCTCGGCTATCTGGTCGTATGTGGCGCGGCCATTTGACTGCAACGTGCGCAAAATTAACCTGTCAAGCTTATCCAAGGTTTCCATTTATCAAATTCTGCTGTTTTCTTGCACTGAATGCAAATTTTCAGACAGAACATGGCGCAGATCCGCTATCCCGGTGAGCCATCCCTAAGTTTGCGCAAAAATGCATCAAAAAAAGACCCCGAAGGGTCTTTTCTCTACAAAGTAACGCTCCGCCAGGAATATTACTTCTTGGCTGGCTGGACCGCTTTCTTCGCAACGGCCGCCTTGGGTGCCGGCTTTGCCTTTACGACAACCGGCGCAGCAGCCACAGGAACAACTTTCAGCGCAGTACGTTGATCACGCAGGACCTTGATTTCCGCAGCGATCTTGTTTTTGCGCTCGGTCAGTTTGGCAATGCCTGCGCCAATTTTTGCAATGGCCTTAGCCGCTTTGGAAACGGGAGCCTTCTTGACCGCTGCCTTGGCAACGGGTGTCGTCACCTTCACTGGAGCCGCTGCTTTCGCAGGCGCTGTTACTTTCTTGGGAGTTGCCGCAGCCTTGGGAGCCGATTTTTTCGCAGTTGCCATTCTAAATTTCCTTTTTTATTTGACTGGTTCAAATATTTCGCCAGCACCCTATTGTCTCCAGTATTTCAGTTGATCGCTCACATCAGTATGGAAAGATTGGATCCGGCAGTGCCAATTGGTTACGCAACATGCGCGCGCCCATGCCCCACAGCACCTTGAAATTGTCATCTGACATTATTTTGCATTCAATAAATTAGATATTATGATATTGCTCAGACTTTCAGGAGCTGGGCATTAAGAATCTGATCACTTGCGACAAACCAACAATTGCTGCGTTGGCGGATCGACTAAAGCGCGCCAGCAGTCACACCGAGTACCAACGCATTCAGTGTGTTCTGATTCGCGCCACTTTGGGTGGCACAGCATCGCAGATAGCTCAGTTGCTGGGCTGGTCGACTGCCACGGTTCATGTCATTCATTCGCGTTGGGCCAAGGAGGGTGATGCACTGTTTGACATTGGCGGTCGCGGTGGGCGGCGTCATCAGCACTTGACTCCAGCAGAAGAAGATCGACTGCTGGCACCGTTTACACAAAAGGCTCAGGCTGGCGGACTGCTTCATGTCAGCCGGATCAAACAGGCGATGGAGAAGAAGGTGGGTGCAGCGGTGGCGTCGTCTACCGTCTATCGAATGCTGGGGCGCCATGGCTGGCGCAAAGTCGTGCCCCGGCCGCGTCATCCGAAGGCAGACATGCAGGCGCAAGACGCCTTTAACAAAACTTCGCACGCTGGTACACCGAGAGGTATCGCGCCAGGCTAAGCAAAGTCGAAGCGTGCGTCGTAGACTGTCTCGGCAACACCGTGTTCGCCAGCCTGGATGCAGCAGATAGAGCGCTCAGCAAAGGCTTGCGATCACTCGAATCAGACAACGAACGGATGCGGAGCCTTACCGGGTTCAACTGGATAAAATCTATATCGATGAACGCTAAATAGTATGACATTTCAACTGCCAGAACTTGCAGGTCGGGATGGTATTTTGGAGCAGGCCATGTCTCGCTTGGACGAATTCTTGCAAAGCGTCCCGAGAAGAGCCTATAGCTGAGTTAGCGCGTCGGCGAGGTGGTCCCATTCGCCCTTCGCCCTTCGCCCTTCGCCCTTCGCCAGAATTTTTTTGCATCACATGGCTGCGCTTGATCGGCCGGCAGCTCATGGATTCGCTTTGCCGCAGCAGCAAAATCTTCCAAGACCGACTTCATCTTCAGCGAAGAGTCCCGCAGCCACGATGTGAATTTGGTGACATCCGTTTATTCTGAGGCGAACCATCGCATCATGAATCGCGGGTCACCCGACTTCGACAGTTAATCGCGAAACTCCGCCTTTTTTGGTTGCCCGTCCCAATGAAATCAACGACTTACAAGCGATTTTCCGAAAAGTCGTGT
>CAIXNB010000177.1 GCA_903920695.1 uncultured beta proteobacterium | reverse complement strand
GGACTGGTCAATCTTGAGGCAATTCAGTGGCAGGCGCCGCAGGTGGTTAAGCGAGGAATAGCCGGTGCCGAAATCGTCCAGCGACAGGGTTACGCCGTTGGCCCGCAGCACCGACATCTTCGCGATGATGTCCTCCATGTCGTGCACCAGCATGGTCTCGGTCAACTCCAGTTCCAGGCAACTGGCGTCGATCTGGTAGCGATCGATCAGCGAGAGCACTTGGGGCACAAAATCAATCTGCCGGAACTGCGACGGACTGATGTTCACCGCCAGCCGCAATGGGCGCATCCGGCTCTGGTCGGCCCAGACGCTCAACTGAGCGCACGCGGCCTGCAACACCCAGAGCCCGATGGGCAGGATGAGGCCAGTCTGCTCGGCCAGTTCGATGAATTCACCGGGCAGCACGAGGCCACGCCGTGGATGATTCCAGCGCAGCAGCGCCTCGGCCCCGACGACCAGCCCGTCCGCGTTGGTCTGCGGTTGATAGTGCAAGTGAAGCTCATTCTGGCCAAGGGCGCGTCGCAAATCATCTTCAAGCTCGGTTCGGTTCGCGACTTCGTTCTGCATGATGTGAAGCAGTGCGTAGAGCGTCAGCAGCGAAGCGCCAATCTGCACCCAGACGCCACCCATGCGTACTGTGTCTGACAGGGCATATCCGGGCAGCGGCGTTTCCTGCGTGCCGGCCAGCAAGCCAAATGCCAGCAGACAGCACAGAGCCACACCGTGGCGCAGCCAGAAACTTTCGGTGCGAAAGGCCAGCAGGGCAGCGACGCACAACGGCAATAGATAAAAATGGGTTGAACGCGGCAACTGCGCGTTGGGCACATCGAACACGAGCGCGATGACGCAAACGACGCCAAAGAAAACGACGAATAGCACGATGGAAGCAGCACGCACCCGGTCGCGCCAGGTCAGGGTCGTCACCACCAGGGCAGCGGCGATCAAGGCCAGATCGAGTTCGACCAGACTCCACTGCTGCTTGAGGCCGAAAAAAACGCCCCAGCCCGAACCCATCAACAGCATCATGAAGCTCGTCAGCAGCAGCATGCGACGCTCCCGACGCCGCTGGACCATCCCGAGCTCAGAGGCGAGCCAGAAATGCCCGATGCGCTGGATGAGAGTTGACTTGGAGACCATGTGTGCCAATAAAACCTGCTTCATTGTAGGAGCGGAACATCGGCAAAAAGCAAATCAAGTCAAACGATGGCTGGAACGAACGCCTTGTTGTGGGTTAAAACGCGCTGGCGGCCAATCTCAAAGATCAACCCAGGCGCACTCACAGGTGAAGTGACGCAGAAACTGCGGCTGCTTGGTGATTTTCACGCCACGAATGCTGGCGGCCTTCTGCTTGACCTCGTCGATGACCTCGGCCGCGTAGTCGAAGTGCGACTGCGTGTACATGCGCCGCGGAAAAGCCAGGCGCACCAGTTCCATGCTGTGGTAGGTCTCGCTGCCGTCGGCCAGGCGCTTGCCGAACATCACCGAGCCGATCTCGACGCCGCGAATGCCGCCTTCAAGGTAGAGCGCATTGCACAGCGCCCAGGCCGGGTAATGCGCGACTGGCATATTGGGCAGCACGGTGCGGGCATCAATGTAAACCGCGTGGCCACCGGTGGGTTTGACGAAGCCAACGCCCGAGGCTTCAAGCCGCTCACCGAGGTACTCGGCGGTGCGCAGGCGGTAGCGCAGATAGTCTTCCTGCATGCCTTCCTCCAAGCCCACGGCCAGCGCCTCCAGGTCGCGTCCGGCCAGGCCGCCGTAAGTGGGGAAGCCCTCGGTCATGATCAGTACGTTGCGCACCGCGTCCATCCACTCCTCGCTGCGCAGCACGATGAAGCCGCCGATGTTGACCATGCCGTCCTTCTTGGCGCTCATGGTGGCGCCGTCGGCGTAGGAGAACATCTCCTGCACGATGGTCCTGATCGGCGTGTTCTCGTAACCACTCTCGCGCATTTTGATGAACATGGCGTTTTCGGCGAAGCGACACACGTCCATGATGAAAGGCTTGTGGTACTTCTTCAGCAGCGCGGCGTAGGCGCGGATGTTGGCCATGGAAACCGGCTGCCCGCCGCCCGTGTTGTTGGTGACGGTGAGCATGCCAAAGGGAATGCGTTCGCCCTGCGTCTGGAGCAGCGCCTCGACACGCGCCAGGTCGATATTGCCCTTGAACGGGTAGATCAGCGCCGGCTGCAGGCCTTCGGGAATGACCAGGTCCTGCGCCTCGACGCCGATGTATTCGAGGTTGGCGCGCGTGGTATCGAAGTGCGAGTTGTTGGGCACCAGATCACCCTTCTTGCAGACCGCCGTGAACAACACCTTTTCCGCGGCGCGGCCCTGATGCGTGGGCACAAAATGCTGCATGCCGGTGATGCCCTGAATCACCGCCTCCAGGCGATAGAAACTGCGCGCACCAGCGTAGCTCTCATCACCTTCCATGATCGCGCCCCATTGTTTGGACGACATAGCGCCGGTGCCGGAATCGGTCAGCCAGTCAATCAGCACATCCTCGGCGCGCAGCTTGAAGACGTTGAGCTTGGCCGCTTCCAGCAGTTGCTCACGCTCGGCGCGCGTGGTCATGCGGATCGGCTCGATGCTCTTGATGCGAAAGGGTTCAATCAGGGTTTTGGGCATGGCAGTCAGCTTGAAGTTGGGAGTCAGGCCGTGAAGGTAGCACCGGCCAAATGCGCGTGGTGTCGGCTATTGCCAACAGATCGAAAATATTTCCAAGCTGGCGTGATAATCAAACCGTTCCGTCCCGCGCCCAGCGGACGAGCGATCAACCCACAGGAGTATGAAAATGGCAAAAGGTCAGCAAAGCAACAAGATGGTGAAGAAGCCGAAAAAAGACACGGCCCCGCCCAAACCGGTGTCACCCGACGCCGTGCGCCCGACCGTCACCACCGTGGTGCCGGTGCGCGGTAAACTGAAGAACGCGCCGGGAAAAAATTAGGCCCCCACGCTTGTCACTTTGTGTACTGCGCTGCCCCCCGTGGGGGCGCAACCCGCCTTGGGGCGGCCCGGCGGCGGGTTAACCGTAGACCTCGCTCCAACCCCGTCCGCTTTGCTGTTCAGCGCGTAGCCCGTATGGAGCCAAAGGCGCAATACGGGAACTTTCGCGCATCACACCCGAATTCCGCTGCGCTGCATACGGGCTACCTGGCATACGGGCTACGCGGCGCCACAACCATAACCGTTGCATGGTGACCGCCGACGTCACGGTGCTCTACGCCGACACCGCGTTGCTGGTGCTCGACAAACCCGCCGGTCTGCTCTCGGTGCCCGGGCGCGGCGCCGACAAGCAGGACTGCCTGAGTATGCGCGCGCAGCGCCTGTACCCGGACGCCTTGATCACGCACCGCCTGGACCAGGCGACCTCGGGTTTGATGCTGATGGCGCGCGGGGCGGAGTCGAACCGCAAACTCAGCGCCGCCTTTGCCGACCGCAGCGTCGGCAAGCGCTACGTTGCCGTGGTCGAAGGCATTCTTGCGGCGCCAAAGGAAGACGGGGGCGTGATCGATCTGCCGATCAGCGTGGACTGGCCGAACCGGCCCCGGCGCATCATCGACCCGCAAGACGGCAAGCCCAGCGTCACGCGCTGGCGCGTGCTGTCTCACGATGAACACGCGCAGACCACCCGCCTCGAACTCGAACCCCTGACCGGCCGCTCGCACCAGTTGCGCGTGCACCTGCAAGCGCTGGGCCACCCCATCGTCGGCGACACGCTCTACGGCAGCCAGGTAGCCAGCGCAGCGGCGCGCATGCTGCTGCATGCCCAGTCCTTGGACCTGCGTCACCCCGTCAGCGGCGAGGCCATGCGCTTCGTCAGCGCCGCGCCTTTTTGAAGTCGGCCTTGTGGCAACCGATGTTGCACAAGTCCATGGCGATGCTCCCTTCGCTTTCAAACGAAACTAGCGCTTTTCCCGTTCGACCTCACGCACGAAGTCCAACATCGCTGGCATGGCGTTGGCGATCTGGACCGCACCGCCAATATGCCCCAAGGAACTGGAGTAGACAAACACCTTGGCACCCGGTATGGCGGCTGCCATCGGTCGGATCGACTCCTTGCCAGGGAAAAGTTCATCCTCTTCTACACCCACAACCAGCACCTTTGCCTTGACCCTGAAGAGTTCCTTTTCGACGTTGAATACGTTGAGGGCATCGTTGCGTCTGACGATGTCGTTCGCGTCCATGCTGTCACTTCCCAGACCCGCGCTGACCAGACCTTTCAGGGCCTGTTCTTCAGTCTTGAACTGGGCGTCGTAATAGGGCTCGCCAAAATACCAGAGATAGGTTCCCATGAATGCACGTCGCATGGCCTCCCGAGGTTGCTCCTTATAGTCGCCATTCTGGTAGGCAGCGTCGCTGCGAATGGTATGGGACATCACGCCAAAGATGCCGATGTTGCGTCCGGACTGCTTGTAATGCGTGGTGATGGGAATCGCCCAGTCCATCATGTCTGGATACTGGGTAATCCACTGCGCAGTCTGGTAACCACCCATGCTGATGCCGGTGACACCCACCAGTTTCTTGATCCCCAGATGCTCGGTCACCAAACGATACTGGGCCGTCACCATATCCTGGACCGTGTACTTCGGAAACTTCGGCCCCAGACCGGATGTTGACGGCGACGATGAACCTGGAGATCCGATAGCGGTCGGAAAGATAATGAAGAATTTTTCCGGATCGAGCAGTTTGCCAACACCCAGCATGCCCTTGGCGAGCGTGCTCGTCTGCGAATAGTCACCGCTCCACCCGTGCGGGTTGATGACGGCGTTGGTAATGTTGCCCGATGCATCCCGCTTCGGCGTTCCCAGTGTCGCGAACTGCAATTTCAGTTTGTCCATGATCTCCCCGGATGCAAACTTGAAATTGGCCAGTTCCACGATCTGGGGCGCGAGCATAGGGGGCGCCGCAGGCGCCTGTGCCATCGCAGCAAACGCGACAGGCACAGTCAACGCGAGCAGGAGTTTCTTGCCACAAGACGGGACCGGCACGGCTGAAAGGTCGGAAAAATTTTTCATGATCGTCTCCTCATAGGTTGGGTTTTTAGCTAGCCGCCAAGCATTCCTGGATTCTCCGGTTCCTCCTGCACCTTGCCGGGAAGGAGGCAGACAAACCAATGATCACGGCCATCCGCATGAACCAGCACCACGCGCATCTCTTGACGACAAATACCGAAGGTGCGGCGCACAACGCCATGATCTACGTCGTTGCCTGGCATCAAAGATGGTAGACCCATAAGATGGCTTGGGCTACTATTTGTTCGATGGCCTGTGGATCGCCCCGTCAATGGCATCGGCAAGGTCACACCAAAGGAGTAAATGACTATGAAAAAACCATCGCTGGCGATGAGCTTGGTGCGCGCAGCGGCCCTCACGCTGGCCCTGTGCAATGTGGCCAGCGGCGCAGACCTGGCTGAGATTCAGCAACGTGGTGAATTGCGCCACCTGGGTATCCGGTATGCGAACTTTGTGACTGGCGCCGGCGACGGCTTCGAAGTCGAACTGACACGCGGCTTTGCCGAACACATCGGCGTGAAATATCGCCTCGTGTATTCGGATTTTTACAACGTCATTCGCGACCTGCTGGGCAAGGACGTCGTGCGCAAAGGCAATGAAGTCGCCTTGAGTGGCAGCTATGCGGTCAAGGGTGACATCATTGCGACCGGCTTTACGGTGCTGCCCTGGCGCACGGCCGTGCTGCTTTACTCCGAGCCCACCTTCCCATCACAGGTGCTGCTGGTCGCACCGGCCCAATCCAGGATTGCACCGATCAAAGGCAGCAACAACCTGAAGGCAGACATTCAGGAAACCAGAGCATTGATCGGCCGGAAAAGCCTGCTGATCATGGAGCGCACCTGCCTGGACCCAGCGAATTACGACCTCAAGGGGAGCGGAATCGACCTCAAGGCCTATACGAAGAGCACCAATCTCAATGAAATGGTCCCTGCCCTGCTCAATCAGGAATCCGAGCTGACCCTGCTGGATGTGCCTGATGCCATTCTTGACCTCAAGAAATGGGCCGGGCAAATCAAGGTGATCGGCCCAATTTCAGAGCATCAGATTTTGGCATCGGCTTTTCCCAAGGATGCACCCCATCTGCGCGATGCCTTCAATGCCTACCTGCGCCAGATCAGGGCCGACGGCACCTATGACAAGCTGGTTGACCGGTATTACCCGGGCATCCGGCGCTATTTTCCGGAGTTCTTTGCCAAACATGGCTGAACGGGTCGCAGATGTCACGCCTTCAACGCCTGGTAACTCATTGGCCAATGATCATCGCCGTGGCTTTTACGGCGTTCACGATGGTGCTGATCCTGAGCCTGTACAACGCCAAGTCGCGCCTGCGAACGGCCACCGATACCCGACTGATTGCCGATAGCCAGCGGCGCGCGGCAGCTGTAGCTGACTTCATCGCCGAGCGCAGGCAAGCGGTTCTTGATTTGGCGGCGAGCCGGGAGATCGAAACGTACCGGGTCAATCGTGCGCTGGGCATGTCGCCGCAATACGGCTTGAACGTGTCGCTGGACGCGATCGAGCAACTGTTTGACCAGCAAATCCGGCAAAAGACCTTGCGCGGGCTCCCTGTGTACCAACACATCGCCTTTTATGTCGACCCGGGCAGGGCCGTGGCCGAAGCCGGGCAAAGCCTGGCAGGCGGCAACACCGTGGCGACCCTCGCCAGGACACCTGACCTGCAGATTGATCAGAAGCGCTGGCGTATCACATCCACTGCACCGGTTGTTCAGCGAAATGCGGTGGAGGGCCAAGTGGTCACCATCAGTGACCTGCGGTTGTTGTCGCGTCTGCTGATCCCAGGTGACTTGCCCGAGGAAGCCGAAGGCAAATATCGGGAGTTTCTGATCACCGATGACGGGCTCGACATCCCGAGTCCTGATCATGCACCATTCGAGTTTGGCGACGCGGGGCTCAAGTTTGCCCAGTTGCCACAAAACCAGGTCATCGCGGCATCGGATGTGTCTGGCGACGCTCAG
>CAIXNB010000176.1 GCA_903920695.1 uncultured beta proteobacterium | reverse complement strand
CAGTCTGGTGGGAGCAATTTTGCCGATCAGTTCGGGCGGGATGACTTGCCTGCGGTTGGACCAGCGATCAAGCACGGCCTGCATTTGTGAGGTATTCCACGCCATCACGATGTTGGCCAGCAGACTCAGGGCGTCGGCGACGGCCTGCATTTCATCGGCACGCTTGGCCTGGGCCGGACTGATCCGCCCGGTGTAGATGGCGCGCTTGAGCGCGTTGACCGCCTCGCCCCGGTTGAGAACTCGGCGCAGTTCATTCCTGAAGGCGACTTTGACGAATTAGTCCGACAGGAAGGCCGTGCGCAGCAACCGCCCCAGTTGCACGCCAGCGTCATAGATCGGATCGCCTTGTGCCGCTGAGCCAAACCGCGCCAGAGCCGCCACCGCACTGGCATGACCGCTCATGACCGAAGCACTCAGGTGCACCAGACTGTCCCAATGCTTTTCGATCAGCGCCGTGTCAACGTTTGCCTCGCACACAGCAGCGATTTCAGACGGCACCTTGGTGCCGCGCGGCAAGAACAGGTGGCGTTGCTTGAGTTCCTTCAACCGCGGACACAGATCAAACCCCAACAGCCGGGCCAGCGCCATCGCAAAGTCGGTGTAACCGTGGGTGTCTACGGCCAGTTGGCTGGTCTCAAGCCACTCCTGGCGGATGACGCCTTCAATGGCCGCACCCGCCTGGCGCTCATTGAGCACGAAAGGTTGCGCATGGAAGATGCCCCAGCGGTCCCGCACATGGGAGTAGATGCCAACGGAGGGCGTATTACGCCGGGGATCCAGCCTGGCCTGCCACACCCGTTTGGTCGTCTCCATGCTCATCATGTCAGAGGACGCCAGATCAGATCGTCCCCAGGTGGTTGCGATCGGGTGGCGTTGCATGAACTCCAGCACCGCCTGGCACGCCTGGCTCAGGCCGCGCCCAGCGCATGGCCTGGCGAATGCTGGTGGCCGACAACTGCGGGATCATGCGCGCGCACTCGATGGCCGTCAGGCTGGTGCCGTGCGCCATGGTGCCGGCATAGACCATCAACAGCTCGTCGGTGGAGCGCGGTTCACGCCCGAGCATGATCCAGCTGAAGCGCACCTGGGCGTCAACGGCCAGGATCACTTCTGGCAATTGCACTTCACCGATGCGGTGATCCAAAGCCGCTCGCAGTTTGGTCACCTCCGGGTTTTCATCTCCAGCGGGCAAGTTTGAGAGGTGAAGTTCATCGTCGACACCGGCGCTGACCCTGGCCAGCAAGGGCTTCAAAAACGTGTCTGCCTTACCCGGCAGTGACAGACGGGCATAGTGCTTCTTGGACTCGTCTTTCCATCGTTCATCCGTAAAGAACAAACGTGCGCGCCCCCGAAAACTCAAACTATGCTCGATCCACACTGAGCCGTTTGCGCACCGCGCGGCGCAGGGCAAACAAGGTGGCAACCTCCAACGCCTGAAACGCCCGCTCACGATCTGCACTGGAAATCGCTGCCTGCCAAACCCTTCCCAAGCCTGGCGCCACAACATCGGTGGGCAACTTCCTGGAGTTTTTCAGATAAAGCGCTTGCAACTTGGCCAAGAATTCGATGGCCGGATGCTCTCCGGTGGCTTGCCATGGCAGTTTTGCAATGGCCACCAGCAGCGATCTCACTGGGCGAATGCCGTCAATGAGTCCTTCGCGCACCAGGGAGGCGCGACTGGGTGGTTTTCGCTTCTGGGTTTCGATGACCAAGGCGTCAAGACGCGCGCGCAATTGAGCGTCCGGTACGGTGCCGTCGGCGCTCAAGGCCACGAGATCGGCCAGTAGTGTCTTGTACATTGCCGCCCAGTTGACGCTCGCCGGAACCTCGGCCGCAGCCTGACGCCACAGATCGGCAATCCGGCGTTGCACCATCAGGATCAACTGGTCCGTGGTGGTGAACAGGCAATACCGCAAAAAGCATGCGATCTCCACGGTGCGTGCTGGCTCCTTGATCTTGGCACCGGCAGACGGTGGCCGGGAGACCAGTCGACGCGCATACCTGCGCAAGATGAGATCGGAGATGTCTGCCAGGTGTTTATGGACGTCCAGCGCGTACAGCAGGTCGATGCGTTCAAGTACCTCACTGATTTGGCGGGTTGAGTGTTTGGCCGGTGCCGCCCACAGCCAGCTCTGCTGGGTTTGACCATCCGGGCGTAGCTCTGCAACCGTTGCCCGCCAACGATCAAGAATTGCTGGATCGACGTTGGCGGTGATTGCGGCACCTGTTTCCGCTTCGAGCTGGGTGAGTGCGCTCGCAATCAAAGACCGCATGGCTCGCTCGTGCACGATCACCAGCTTATTCTTGTACAGCCATTGGCGGGCCCGAACAAGTAGTTGATCACGGTCGGCGCAGCGAGCCACTTCGTCGCGCAGTTCACGCACCAGGGAGCGGCGCTGATGCTCGCTCATCCACCGGAAACCAAGGACCGTGCAGGCCACTTGCTGGTGGTCAAACAGTGTCTTTTCCCGTCCGTACAGTGTGCGCAACGATGCAACTTCCGGGGCGTCTATGCCCATTTCGTTGCTCAGGTGGCGCCACAAAGTCACGGGGATCACCCGGAATGCGTAGAGCAAACGCCCACTCATGCGCAGAAAACCGATATGCAGCGCCAGACCGAGCTTGTGGGCGTCACCCCGGCGCGCATTGATCGCCTCGCGTTCGGCACCATCGAAGGTGAAAAACGCCGTCATCTCGAAGTCGCTGATATCGCGGGGCAGCTCGCGCAGCCCCAAAAACGTCGTCTGCCAGCCTTGCATCCTGAACCCCATTAGTGGGTGGCCACCATACCCGTTTAGAAAGTGAACAGGAAAGCCAACAGAATCAACGATCTACCAGTACCACACCCGCGCCAGTGCTGGGTTTGCGTACCGCCAGTTATTGCACTGAAAACGAGGGGACCCCAGATGGCACCCTTCCAGCACCTGGTCCTTGAGGTGATCGAGCACCCGCCTGAAATTTTCGTCTTCAAAAACATCGAATAGCAATTGGCGCGGGCGCCCGGTTTTGGTGCCCTTGGTAATCAGCAGTCGATCGCCGCCATCGGCTTCGTGAGGTATGAGTCGCAGGGATTCCTTGAGCCGAAGGCCGTTTTGTTTCATGGCCTGCATCAGGCGCGCGCCTACAGGGTCCAGGGCGTACATTTGCTGGTAGATGTCATTAAAATCCACGCCGTTGCCTTTCCAGGATTTGTCCTTTGTGGCAGTTCGGTTGATGGTGAATTCACCCTTTTCGGTAGCGTAATCGGCAATGGGCCCAGCCTCGATGCCACAGACGCGCCAGAACCACTTGACGTTTGTGAAATAGTTCCGTTGAGCGAGTTTGGAGAGGGGCTTGGCATTCCACATTTCAAAAATGCGAGGCATGTGCCGAGGCTTGATCTGCGAAAGCGTTTTGAGTTTCCTGTCCTTCATTAGCGCCGTAAACGTTGAGAAAAGATGGTCAGTGCGGTTGCGCAAGGTTTCTTCGCTGGCCTTCTGGTCCCATTTTCCAGAGCGCATCCGACCGTAGGCGTGCAGAAAATCCGACAGCTCGCGTTTCCAGTCGTAGCTGGTCAGTGCCCCTAAGGAAACGCGGATCAAATCAACTTTGATCCGCATGATGACGTGGCGCACACTTTTTTGTTCGCGTTACCTCGGCGCTCAAGATTCCTGACCCACTTGTGCTCACCGAAAGCTGACCCACCGAGTGCGCGCCTGTTTGTGATCGATCTTCAGCGGAACACTTCCGGCTCGGGTGTCCCAGGTGCGTTCGCGGTAGCCGTTGCGGCTGTTGAGTCGCTCGGTGTTTTTCTCGTCGTAGCCGGCGCCGCAGCGCCCCTCGATGTCCATGTCCATGAGGCGTTGGGCCATGAATTGCACCATCTGGCGCAACACATCAATGTCGGAGCCCTTCTCAGCAAGCTCGGCAAGTGCGATAGTAGCGGTGGTCATTGTGAAATTCCTTTGTTCAGGTTGTTGGGTCGCACCTCAACCTTATCCGGACTCACGATGACCACCCTTAAAAAGATGGCCCAACCGAGCTGCAAGTCGCTTCGGGCTACGCCCTTCGCGCCTTGCATCTCGGTTAAAAACTTACACCACTGCCGGGGACATTACCCAAGGCGCACGCAAGCAGCGCAGGGAACCTCTCAACGCGAGGGCGCCGATCGCATGATGTGCGCTACCCAATTGAGCACGGCGGGTTTGCGGCGGATGAAATAGCAGAGCGCCCGCATCAGCGCTTGGCGGCCATTCATCTGTTCGCGTTATGCACGCCTGGTGGTTGAACGCTTGGGCCACCCACGCCTCAGCCGGGGTAGCCGCAACCGGGTCGATGCGGGTAAGACCCGGCGGCGGTACATCGACGCGTTACAAGCGGCCGACGCACGAGACCCGGCGCCCTTGCTGGCCTTTGCTTGGAGTTGTGATTCCTGGGCCCGGTCTTTCTTTGAAGGCAACATTAGCCGAAAAAACAGCTCGGCATAAAATTGAATCGCGCAACACCGACCCATCGGTCACGTTCGCCGGAATTGCCGGTCACGTTGCCGGAATCAGTGGTCACGTTCACCGGAATACGCACATGGCAAGCCCGAGGTGTTCAACAGCGACCAGGGCAGTCAATTCACCAGTGATGTATTCACGGCCGTTCTGAAACGCGAGGACATCGCCATCAGCATGGACGGTCGGGGCCGGGCGTATGACAACATTTTTGTGGAGCGGCTTTGGCGCAGCGTCAAACACGAAGACGTTTACCTCAACGGCTACGCCACGATGGGCGAACTGCTGATTGGTTTGACAAAATACTTTGCCTTCTACAACGCCGAGCGCCCGCACCAGTCCTTGGGAAATCAAACCCCGCAGGAGGTTCACAAGAGTTCAAGCGGCGGAGGTGCGATGATCGTGGATAAATACCGGACCAAAGAAAGACTCCCAGTTGCGCTTCGCTCCAGCGGGACTGCGTTCGAGGAAGTCCGGATTGAGAATGAGTCAGCAATACCAAATGCAAAAACCGGGGCAGCGCCGTCCAGCTGCGAGAAGTCGAGTGCAACTTAAACTGCCATCAAGTCTGTCCTGACTCTGGGGTCCACTTCAGTCTACGCCTATCTCGCGGCACGCGCCGATGGCACGCAGGGGCCGGATCGTCCGGCGCACTAGACCCTAGCAAAGGTTTCGGCCCGACTTCTTTACTCCGCTCAACCGGCCAGCAACGCGCATCTGGAAATGCGTGCCAGTGCTTCACCCATTGACTCGCGTGCAATGGCTGTGTCGTAGTTGGCTTGGCCTCCAAGCCACCAACCGTCGCTGAGCCCGAAATACCGGCATAAGCGCAGGTCCGTGTCAGCGGTAATTGCACGCTTGCCCGCGACGATGCCGCCAGTGCGTGCGCCGGAACGCCAACATCTTTGGCAAGACGGTACTTCATCCTGCCCACAGGCTTGATCCAGCATTTCGCCAGGGGGGCAGGTGCCACCGTGCGCATCAGCGAACTCCTTCGGTGATAGTCAACCATCTCGACACCCTTGGGTTCCTAAGACGTCCACACAACACTGTGCCGACACGACAAACGAAACCGAGGAAGCGGGCAGTTGTGAGAGCGCAAGACAATGCAGATGGGGGGCCAGTTGAGGTGGCTCAGGCCCGCTACCGATGCAAAGTTGAGGCGATGGCAGCCTCCAGGTCCTTGGGTTGTTGCGAACCAATCAGCAAGGTTTGGTCGTGTCCGCGAATCAACTTGACGCCCTGGTTCCCTCGAACGGTATAGGCCTTCCCGGCAGTTCCAAGCCGTATGCCCCAGCCACCGTAGTCAGCCAGTGGGCGGTATTCGCAAGCCGTGGGCTGTTGGATACCCTCGATCTTGATGAACCGAAGGTGGAACGGGAAAAATCGAATGTACAGGCCGTCCCGCCTGACCTCAGTGGCCAAATTACTGCTCAAGAAAAGAATGGGCATGACCACCCCAACAACCAGAAACGAAACCACCGCGCCGGTATCTGACATCGGATGATTGCCAACGGGGTGGTGCAGCACAAGCTGTTGAATGAGGATGGCGCCGAACAGGGCGAACATCCCAAATTGCATCGGGAGCAACCACCATTGGCGAAAGTACTGGGTCTCTGAAAAAAGCAGGGCGTCATCAGAGGTGGGCATGGCAGGCTACCAAGCATCAGCGGCGCAAATCAAGAAGCAACAAGATCCCGAATTTGCTGCAGCGCCGCCGGGTCGTCCATCGTGGTCAGGTCACCGGGGTCGCGCCCTTCACAGACCGCCTGCACGGCGCGGCGCAGCAGTTTGCCGCTGCGGGTTTTCGGCAAAATCGTAACGAAGCGCACGCGCGCTGGGCGTGCTACGGCGCCCAGGTCGTTGTCAACCAGTTTCATGATCTCGCCCTCCAACTTGAGACAGGCGGCGGCGTCGGCGATCAGGCTGGCGTCCTTGACCACGGCGAAGGCCATCGCGACCTGGCCCTTGAGCTGATCGGCCACGCCGACCACCGCAACTTCGGCGATGTTCGGATGCGCCGAAATGCTCTCCTCAATCTCACGCGTGCCCAAGCGGTGTCCGGCGACATTGATCACGTCATCGGTGCGGCCCAGGATGAAGAAGTAGCCGTCGGCGTCGCGGATGCCCCAGTCGAAAGTGCTGTAGACCAGTCGGCCCGGCACGGTCTTCCAGTAGGTGTTGACAAAGCGCTCGTCGTCGCGCCAAACGGTCTGCATGCAGCCCGGTGGCAGCGGGCCTTCGATGGCGACCACGCCCTTTTGATTCGCGCCCGTCAACTCAGCGCCAGTCTGATCGTCGAGCAGTTTGACGTCGTAGCCGTAGACCGCCTTGCCCGGCGAGCCGAACTTGCTTTGCGCTTTCTCGACGCCGTTGCACAAGGACAGAATCGGCCAACCGGTTTCGGTCTGCCAGTAGTTGTCGATGATCGGTTTGCCCAGGCCCTGGCTGATCCACTGCGCGGTCGGTTCGTCCAGCGGCTCGCCGGCCAGAAACAGTGCGCGCAGGCTGGAGAGGTCGTACTTGGTGAGCAGGGCCGGGTCTTGTTTCTTGAGCACGCGCACCGCCGTCGGCGCGCTGAACATCACGGTCACCTTGTACTTCTCCACCAGGCTCCACCAGATGCCGCCGTCGGGGCGGATCGGCAGGCCCTCGTACATGATGGTGGCCATCCCGGCGATCAGCGGCCCGTAGATGATGTAGCTGTGCCCCACAACCCAACCGATGTCGCTGGTGGAGAAATAGGTCTCGCCGGCATTGCCGCAGTAGATGTACTTCATGCTGGCGGCCAGCGCCACGGCATAGCCGCCGGTGTCGCGCTGCACGCCCTTGGGTTTGCCGGTGGTGCCGCTGGTGTAGAGCGTGTAGCTGATGTGCGTGGCGTCAACCCACTCGCAATCGACCACGGTGCTCTGGTGCTTCTGGCGCAGACCGTCCCATAGGTGATCACGCCCCGCCACCAGATCCATCGCAACCAGTTGGCGGTCCACCAGCAGCACGGCTGTGGGCTTGTGGTTTGAGAGCCGGATCGCCTCGTCGAGCAAGGGCTTGTAGGCCACGGCCTTGCCGCCGCGCGAACCGGCGTCGGCGCTGATCACCAACACCGGCGAGGCATCCTCGATGCGCGAAGCCAGCGAACCCGATGCAAAGCCACCGAACACCACGGAATGAATGGCGCCGATGCGGGCGCAGGCCAGCATGGCAAAAGCGGCCTCGGCAATCATCGGCATGTAGATCAGCACGCGGTCGCCCTTCTTGACACCGAGGTCCTTCAAGCTAGCCGCCATGCGCTGCACTTCGGCGTGCAGTTCACGGAAGGAGTAGACGACTTCCTGGTCAGTCTCGGTCGAAACGAAGATCAACGCGGCCTGTTCGGCACGGTCCTTCAGATGGCGGTCAATCGCGTTGTAGCAAAGGTTGGTTGTGCCGCCGACAAACCACTTGGCAAACGGCGGATTGCTGTAGTCGCAAATCTGCTGTGGCGGCGCTTTCCAGTCGATGAGTTGCGCCTGTTCAGCCCAGAACGCGTCGCGGTCTGTGAGCGAGCGGCGATGAAAATCAGCATAATTTGTCATTGTTGTCTCCAGTCGGGTCAGAAAACTGAATTCATAATTATGGCCAGCCAACTTGCGGCAAGCTGACTCTTTCCGGTTCATTCCTTTTCAAAATCATTTCTGTCTAGGCGCGAAGCCGCAGACAGTGCTTCAGCACGGCAGGGCGTTGCAACGACGACAGGGATGGTTTGGAAATGGAATCAATTCATGCCACAGGCACCCGGCCCACCCCGGTGCTCACACGCGCTACAGGCACTCGGCATGGCCGGTGGCGCGCTGCTTGAAGCGGTGGTGGCGAAGACAGACAACTGCTTGTCCAACTCCTTGGACTGGCAGTTCGGGCATTGCGGCTCGCTGCCAGAGCGAACCAAAGTTTCAAACCGGTGACCGCAGGCGGCACAGGCGTATTCATAAATCGGCATGGCAACTCCTCCTATGGGCCAATTATCTGCCGGACCGGCCGCTCCCGATATGATCGTTCGTACCCAAGCCACCCTTTACGACAGGACTTCGTACCATGCTAGACCCGCAAGCCCAATCCCTGCTGGACCTGATTGCTTCGACCGGCTTGCCGCCGGTCAACCAGCAGACGCCGGTGGATGCACGGCAGAGTTACCGCCAGCGTCGCGGCTACACCCAGCCCGAAGCGCCTGCGGTGGACTGCGTCAAAGACCATGCCATTGCGTCAGGCACAACTCGGATCACCGTGCGCGAATACCGGCCAGCGGGCAGCGCCGCAATGACGCAATCCCCCGCCCTGCTCTATCTGCACGGTGGCGGCTGGACCATCGGCGACCTGGAAACGCACGACGTTCTGTGCCGCTCGCTGTGCAATCAAGCGCAGTGCGTCGTGCTGTCGGTTGACTACCGGCTGGCACCCGAGCACGCGTTCCCGACTGCTTATGACGACGCGCTGGCGGCCTTTGATTGGGCCGTTACCGAGGCGCAGACCCTGGGCATCGATGCCAGCCGCATCGCCATCGGCGGCGACAGTGCCGGCGGCAATCTGGCAGCGGCCGCCTGCATCGGCCTGCGCGACAAACCGTTTCAACCGGCGTTCCAACTCCTGATTTACCCGGCTACCGATATGCGCGCAGTGGCGCCATCACACCAGCGCAACGGCGAAGGCTATCTGCTGACCAGCGATGCGATTGCATGGTTTACGGCGCAATACCTTGCCCAGGCCGCCGATGCGATTGACTGGCGCGCCTCGCCTTTACTGGCCGCCTCGCACGCCGAGCTGCCACCGGCCCTGGTGCTCACTGCCGGCTTTGATCCCTTGCGCGACGAGGGCCTGCAATACGCCGATGCGCTGTCCGTTGCCGGTGTCGCCACCCAGTACATCTGCTTCGAACGGCAGATTCACGGTTTCATCACCATGGGCCGCGTGCTCGGTGAAGCCAACACCGCCGTCAGCCTGTGCGCGCTGGCCCTGCGTTCCGCGCTCAAGGGCCGGGGCCATCCCGCTCAGTGACAGGCCGCGCCGCCGCCAGCAACAGGAACGGCGGCCGGCGACATTCGTCCTGCAACTCCGAGCGCGCGGCGAGGGCGTGCGCTATGGGCGCTGGTTCGCCAAGATGCTCAAGCTGAAAGCCAGCCGCCAGCAGCCCGTTGACATAGCTCTCGATGCTTCGGTGGTACTTGACGACGCCCTCGACAAACCAGCGTGTCTCCCGGCGCCCTTCCTGCCGGTACTGATCGACCGGCCAATGCAGTCGTCGTCCGTACGCGTCCAAGACCCAAGCTGTGGGCGCAGCTGTGCACATCGGATGCTCAACGGAGAAGACAAAGCGGCCACCAGGCTTCAAGGCCCGATAGACGCGACCGACCAGGCTGGCATAGTCGGCAACATAGTGCAGCGCGAGTGAAGACACCACCAGATCGCAGGACTGTTCCTCCGGAACATGGGCCTCGATCGAACAGTTCAGGTAGCGTATGGCGCCATCACTGCCAAGCGCCTTGGCTGCTTCGAGCATCCGGCTGGAAATATCGACGCCGGTCACCGCTGTGGCGCCTTGCTCGCGTGCGAAGCGGGCGAAATCACCGAAGCCGCAACCCAGGTCCAGCACCTGCAAACCAGCGAGTTTCGGCAGAAAGCGATGCAAGGCGGGCTGTTCCAGCGCGCCATTGAGACCCGTGTCGTTCTGCCGCAGCGCCTGGTAGCCGGCGAAGAAAGTCGGGTTGTCGTAAATGTTCTGCGGCGCGGCGCTCTCGTCAGCGCTTGACGGGTGATCGGACGAGTGCTTGTCATTTTTGGTGAACACGTTTGCATCTTTCATGTGCGGCAACTGGTCGTCGACAAGGGTAAATCTTCCACGCCCAGGCCATGCGCTGCATCGAGTCTCTGAAGGGGTCGATCTTCGCAGCGTAGGGACGCTCCGTCATTGCGCAGGTATTGCCGCACCGATAGCGGGCATGGTCGCTATCGACAATCTCTTCCGTCCAGCGACCGGACCCGGCGGCGGCGCCAGCAATTTGCTGCTCGATGGTGGCGGGCAAACGGCCATGAAAAGGGAATTGATCGGCCAGGCTGGGCGCCGCCAGCAACTTCAAAGCTTTGGGCGACTGGGTCGAGTTCAATGCCGATGCGCCCGACGTCGGTGCTACCGCCCAGGCACTCTCAGCCGAGGGCATGGCCACAGCGCCGAAAGCGGGCGTTGCCGACAATGCCGCCGTATTCTGTTCAGCGCCGCTATCACGCCGCCGTGACACATCGGGTGACCGCACCTTTTGTTGATCCGCCAACTCTTCCGGTTGCGTGGGAATCTCGGAAAGCGCCGGCAACCAGATCGTGACGAAAGAGAAGTCCCGCCCCTTGCGCGGCGCTGGCGTGTCACGCACTTGATGCCACCACGTCAGCACCGCCAAACTCACGCTGAGCTGATGCCGGTGCACAGTCAAATGAAGCGGCACATTGCCGTGGTAATTGGCCCTGCCTGAAAACAGATCAGTGAATGTCATGGTGTTGCCTGCACTCAATTCTGACGAAGGCCCCGGCGCATGGCCATCCCCAACCGTGTGATTTGGTGCGGCAACGCACAGACCACCCATTGCGGCAAAGCGCAGGATGCAGCAAGGTCCAAGCGCTGCACAGCACAAGGCACAATCAAGCCATGAAATTCAACCGCACTTACGCATTCTGGGCTCTGGGTCTGGGCTTATGCGCTGCCGGCATCTTCGCCTACAGCCAGCGCGGCCAGGCCGTAGAGGTGGCACTGGTGACGCAGGGTGAGATGCTGCAGTCGGTCGTAACCAGCGGGCGCATCATCGACTTGGCGCGCACCGACGTCGCCAGCCAGAACACGGCGCGCATCGAAAGCATTACCGTGCGCGAGGGCGCTCACGTGCAGAGCGGCCAGATTCTGGTGCGTCTGCGCGACGACGAAGCGCGCGCCAGCTTGGTCCAGGCCGACGCAGCGGTCGTTGAGGCACGCGAGCGTCTGCGCCAGATTGAGACCGTGCAAGACCCGGTCAGCGTGCAACTGCTGGTGCAGGCCGAAGCGACCAACTTGCAAGCGCAACAGGAACTGACACGCGCACAAGATTTGCTGCGCCAGGGCTTTGTCTCGCAGTCGCGGCTGGACGATGCGCAACGCGCAGCCAACAGCGCCCAGGCCGCCATGCAGGCGGCGCGCGTGCAGGCGCAGGGCAACCAGCGCGGCGGCGTTGAACTGGCGCTCGCAAGAGCGCGACTCAATCAAGCCGTGGCAGCGCAACACGCTGCCGCAGCGCGGCTCGACCAGTTGAACCTGCGCGCACCAGCTAGCGCCACGGTCATCAGCCGCAGCAATGACCCGGGCGACACGGCGCAGGCCGGCAAGGCTATCCTGACGCTGGTCGGTGGCGGTGAGACGCGCATCCAGGCCAGCGTTGACGAGAAGAACCTGAAATTTCTGCAACTCGATCAGGCCGCTATCGCCAGCGCCGACGCCTACCCGCAGCAGCCATTCAAAGCCCGTCTGATCTACATCGCACCAGCTGTTGATCCGCTGCGCGGCACGGTGGATCTGAAACTGCGCGTGGACCCACTGGTGAACTACCTGCGGCCCGACATGACAGTGTCGGTGGAAATCGTCACGGCGCGGCTGCCTAACGCCTTGATGCTGCCGACCGATGCCGTGCGGCGTGATGCCAATGGCGCCGCGTTTGTCTGGGTCAATCGCGATGGGCATGCGCGCCAGGTCAGCGTGCAGACCGGCGTGCAAGGCATTGCCAGCACGCAGATCGTCAAGGGGCTGATCAAAGACGAGCACGTGATCCTGCCGGGTGCCACGCTGGCTGAAGGCGACAAGGTGCGCGAGCAAAGCACACGCGCGCCGCTGGGCAACGTACCTGCCGTGCCCGGCTTCACCAGTTAATGGCGGTCATATCGATGCGACTCCCGTTTGCCTGGTTGGTGTGCCTGCGCTACCTGCGCGAGGGCCGCATGCAGACGGTGCTGATCCTGGCCGGCGTCACCGCCGGTGTCGCCGTCATCATTTTCCTGACTACGCTGATCACGCAGCTGCAGGCCTCCATCATCGAAAAGACCCTGGGTAGCCAAGCCCACATCGTCTTGAAACCACCGCGCGCCGTCAATCAAACGTTGCTGCCACCGGGCAGCACCGCGGCCATCGTGCAACCGCGTGCACAGCGCTTGCGATCGATCGACCAGTGGGAAGCCGTGGCACGCCTGACAGCCCAGACCAGCGGTGTGCAGGCGGTGTCACCCGTGCTGTCGGGCGCAGGCTTCGCGGCACGCGCCGAAGCAAATCAGCCGATTGCCCTGCTTGGCGTTGACCCGGTGGCGCACCAGCGCATCGTGCGCATGGACAAATACCTGACGCAAGGCAGCTTTGATGTCAGCGGCGCCAACGCCGTGATCGGCATCGAACTGGCCAAGGATCTGGGCGTTGCCATCGGCGACAAAATCCGCATCATCACCATGGACGGGCGCAATGACCTGCTGACCATCGCCGGCATCTTTGACATCGGCAACCGCGACCTGAACCGGCGCTGGGTCTACACCAGCATCAAGATGGCGCAGTCGCTGCTAGACCTCAGCGGCGGCATCACCGAAATCGACCTGCGCGTCGCCGACCTGTTCCAGGCCGAGGCCACGGCGCGCCAGTTGCAGGCGCAGACCGGCCTGCTGGTGGAGAGCTGGATGCAGACCAATGCGCAATTGCTCACCGCCCTGAAGAGCCAGAGCATGTCGAACAACTTGATCCGCCTGTTTGTCGTACTGATTGTTGCCGTCGGCATCGCCAGCGTGCTGGTGGTGTCGGTGGTGCAAAAGCAGAAGGAGATCGGCATCCTACGCGCCATGGGTGCGAGCCCGCGGCGTGTCATGTCGGTGTTTCTGCTGCAGGGCGGCTTCTACGGGCTGCTCGGTTCAGCGCTCGGCTCGGCGCTCTCGCTGGCCCTGCTCAATTTCTTTTCACGCGTCTCGCGCAATGCCGACGGCACACTGCTGATCAGCGCCGAGATCGAACCATCGGTGATGGCTTGGGCCTGCGCGCTGGCACTCACCGTGGGTCTGGCGGCGGCGGCACTGCCAGCGCGGCGCGCCGCGCGCCTGGACCCGGTGCAGGCAATCCGGTCGTGAAGCAAACAAAGCCATGAGTGCCATCGTCGAGCTACAGGACATCCACAAGAGCTACGGCCTGGGCACCACCGTCGCCACCGAAATTCTGCACGGCATCAACCTGACCATTGACAACGGCGAATTTGCCGCGCTCACCGGACCTTCCGGATCCGGCAAGAGCACGCTGCTCAACATCATCGGCCTACTCGAATCCCCGAGCAGCGGACGCCTGAGCATCGACGGCCAGGACACGGCCGGCATGGATGACGCCACGCGCACTACCCTTCGTGGGCGAAGCATCGGCTTCATCTTCCAGTTTCACCACCTGCTGCCAGGCTTCAGTGCACTGGAGAATGTGATGATGCCCTCGATCATCGACCTTGGCTGGTCCACCGCCAAAGCGCAGGAGACAGCGCTACAGTTGCTGGAGCAAGTCGGCCTGAAGGACGCGGCGCACAAGCGGCCGTCGGAACTCTCAGGTGGCATGCAGCAGCGCGTGGCGATCGCGCGCGCCCTGTCGCTGTCACCGCGCCTGATCCTGGCCGACGAGCCAACCGGCAATCTCGACACTCACAGCGCCGATGAAATTTTCGAATTGCTGCAGGCCATCAACCGCGAGCGCCAGTCGGCCTGCCTGATCGTGACGCACGACCCGCGTCTGGCGGCGCGTTGCCAGCGACAGATCCGGATCGTTGACGGGCAGTTGGTTTAGCCCTACTTGATCAGCGCCTGCACCGCCTTGAACGCCGGGTGTTCGGCGCTGCGCAACCACTCGAACACCACCATCTCGGTTGTCAGCAGTTCGGCACCGGCACCGGCCAGACGGTCAAAGGCGGCGTCGCGGTTGCGCTCGGTGCGCGAACTGCAGGCGTCGGTCACAACCCAGACCTCGAACTCATCCTCCAACAAGTCCAGCGCTGTCTGAAGTAGGCAGACATGGGCTTCGCAACCGGCAATCACCACCGCGTTGCGCTCAGGCCCAGCCGCGACCGATTTCTGCAAGTGTTTGGGCAGGCTGCGCGCATTGCCCGTCACTGGCGCCGCTGGCGGGCGCAGCCACTCGCCCAGGCCCTCCTCGACGCCACTGAACTGCATCTTGCTTAGGGTACGCCGGCACAGCGAGCGCAGCTCGACCGGGTTCTCACCAAGCTTGGAAGGATTTTGTTCCGTGCCCCACACCGGAATCTCCAGCACACGTGCCGCCTGTGCCAGGCGCAGCGCATTGGCCAGCACCAGCGGGCCTTCAAAAATGGCGGGCATCAGGCGGGTCTGGTAGTCCACCAAGACGAGTTGGGATTGTTCGGCGTCAAGCAGCATGGTCTTCTTTCTGAAACAGCAAGCGCCCTCGCGGGCTAGCGCCTATTAAACCGCAGGTTTTGGCGGCTTGGCCAGCACCCAGGCCGGGGCACGTATACTGCGGGCCATGCAATCGAATTTGAGAATCACAGCAATGGTGCTGACCCTGCTGTTGGCCACCGTTGTGCACGCCAGTCCAGCGCCCGACGAAGCCGACCCGGCGCTGGCCAATAAAGGCCTTTTGGCGCGTATCGATCAGGTGCGCCATTCGGTCAGCGAACGGGCGTCTGCACTGGTCTTTACGGCCATGGGCATTCTCGGCGCGCCCTACCGGCGCGGCGGCAGCACGGTGGAAACCGGTTTTGACTGCAGTGGCTTTGTCAAAGCTGTTTACGAGCAGACAGTCGGCCTGATCCTGCCGCGCAAAGCCTCGCAGCAAGCCGCCGCCACGCAAAAAATCGACCGGGCCGATCTGCAACCTGGCGACCTGGTTTTCTTCAACACCATGCGCCACGCCTTCAGCCACGTTGGCATCTACATCGGCGAAGGCAAGTTCATCCACTCCCCCAAACCCGGCTCCGAGGTCAGGGTTGAGGACATGGGTCTGGCCTACTGGAAACGCCGCTTCGACGGCGCCCGCCGCGTGCCGACAGGCGCTGGCGAAACCGCAACGGCGCAGACGGCCCAGTTTGCGGCAGAGCCCGCACCGCACTGATTGCCGGCAGGGGGCCTGCAAGACAGGTCGGCGCCGCATGCTGCTTTGACCCAACAAAAAGGCCTCGCAGTGCGAGGCCTTTTTGATGCACTGGCGAAGCCAGCAAATTACAGCTTCTGCATCGCCATGAAGGAATCAAAACGGCCTTCGGCAAAACGGAACCATGCCACTTGATCCCGCTGGAATGCGCGCAGGTCGGCGTAGATCTTTTTCCATTCCGGGCTCTTGGCATCGTTCTCCTCAAACACGGCCATGGATGCCTTGAATGAAGCGTCCAGAACCGATTGCGGGAACGCCAGCACCTTGGTCTTGGCAGCAACCAATTGCTTCAAGGCCTTGGGGTTGTAAGCGTCGTACTTGGCCAGCATGTCGATATGAGCCTGGGCCGCAGCCGCTTCGACAATCGCCTTGTTCTCGGCCGACAAGGCGTCAAATGCCTTCTGGTTGATGTAGAAGTCCACTTCCGGACCGCCTTCCCACCAGCCGGGATAGTAGTAGTAGGGCGCGACCTTGTTGAAGCCGAGTTTCTGGTCGTCGTAGGGGCCGACCCATTCGGCGGCATCGATCGTGCCTTTTTCCAGCGCCTGGTAAATTTCCCCGCCCGGAATGCTCTGCGGCACGGCGCCAAGCTTTTGCATGACTTCACCGACCAGACCGCCACCCAGGCGCATCTTCATGCCCTTGAAATCGGCAATCGACTTGATCTCCTTGCGGAACCAGCCGCCCATCTGCGTGCCCGTGTTGCCGCCGGCGAAGCTGATCATGTTGTAGCCCGCATAGAACTCGTTCATGAGTTTGCGGCCATTGCCGTGCATCATCCAGGCCGTCATCTGACGCGCATTCAGGCCGAACGGAACGGCCGAGCCGATCGCAAAAGCCGGATTCTTGCCGTAGAAATAGTAGGGCACGGTATGGCTCATTTCGACCGTGCCGTTCTGCACGCCGTCAACCACGCCAAACGGCGGCAGCAACTCGCCACCGGCGTGCACCGAAATCTCGAACTTGCCACCCGACATAGCCTTGACAGCCTTGGCGAAGACTTCGGCTCCACCATAAATCGTGTCGAGTGACTTCGGAAAGCTCGAAGCCAAACGCCAGCGAATATTTGCACCTTGCGCATGCACTGCCGGTGCGGCACCAGCGGCCAACACGCCGGCAATACCGGCATTTTTGATTACGGAACGACGATCCATGAACTTCACCCCTTGCGAGTTGTTGATTGAACATCTCGCCATGCCGATCAGCACGGCGACGACCAATATAAGTCAACTCGCATTGTAAGTTCAGATGGAGCCCGATTTGAGCCGGGTTTTCCCTTTAAGCGGCGCTTCAGGCAACGGCTTTGAGCGCAGGCCGCTCCGGCTCCAGCAGCGCGCCAAAGCGCCGCTGCACAGCGGCCTGGATGCCAGCCGCATTGAGTCCCTGCAAGGCCAGCAATTTGGTGTGATCGCCATGCTCGATGAATTCGTCGGCCAATCCCAGTTGCAGCAGCGGCTTGAGTAACCCGGCGGCCTGCAGTGCTTCGCTAACGGCGCTGCCGGCGCCCCCCATGATGGCACCTTCCTCGACCGTGACCAGGCCCTCGTGTTCGCCCGCAACCTTGAGCAGCAGGTCCAGATCGAGTGGTTTGACCCAGCGCATGTTGACCACGGTGGCACCCAGCACAGCCGCTGCTTCCAGTGCCGGATAAAGCAAGGTGCCGAAAGCCAGAATGGCAACACCCTTGCCGACGCGCCTGACTTCGCCCTTGCCAAACGGCAACGCCGCCAGCCCGGGCTGCACTGCCACACCGGCCCCGGCGCCACGTGGATAACGCACCGCCACCGGGTGCTGCTGCTCAAAGGCGCAGGACAGCAATTGACGGCACTCGTTTTCATCGGCCGGACAAGCCAGGCTCATATTCGGGATGCAGCGCAGGAAGGGGATGTCGTAGGCCCCAGCGTGGGTCGCGCCGTCGGCACCGACCAGACCGGCGCGGTCCAGCGCAAACACCACTGGCAGGTTCTGGATCGCGACGTCGTGGATCAGCTGGTCGTAGGCGCGCTGCAGGAAGGTGGAATAAATCGCAACCACCGGCTTCAAGCCCTCGCAGGCCAGCCCGGCAGCAAAGGTCACCGCATGTTGCTCGGCAATGCCAACGTCGAAGTAGCGGTCCGGAAAACGCTGTTCGAACTCGACCATGCCCGAGCCTTCGCGCATGGCTGGCGTGATGCCCACCAAGCGATTGTCGTGTGCCGCCATGTCACACAGCCACTGACCAAAGACCTGAGTAAAGGTCTGCTTGGCCGGCGTGCTGGGTTGCTGCAGACCAATCGCCGGGTCGAACTTGCCGGGGCCGTGGTAGGCGACCGGATCGGCTTCAGCCAGCTTGTAACCCTGGCCTTTCTTGGTGACAACATGCAGGAACTGCGGCCCCTTGAGGTGCTTGATGTTCTCCAGCGTCGGAATCAACGAATCAAGGTCATGGCCGTCAATCGGACCAATGTAATTAAAGCCGAATTTTTCGAACAGTGTGGCTGGCACCACCATGCCCTTGGCGTGCTCCTCGAAGCGCTTGGCCAGTTCGAACAAGGGCGGCGCACCCTTGAGCACGGTCTTGCCGGCGTTCTTGGCTGCAGCATAAAACTGGCCGCTCAGTAGCTTGGCCAAGTAGCGGTTGAGCGCGCCCACCGGTGGGCTGATGCTCATGTCGTTGTCGTTCAGGATGACCAGCAGATTGCAGTCTGCCACCCCAGCGTTGTTGAGGGCCTCGAAGGCCAGGCCGGCAGTTAACGCGCCGTCACCGATAACCGCAATGCAGTTGCGCTCCTCGCCCTTGATCTTGGCTGCCAGCGCCATGCCCAGCGCGGCCGAGATCGAGGTACTGGAGTGCGCCGTGCCGAAATCGTCGTAGTCGCTTTCGGCACGCTGCGGAAAACCGCTCAAGCCGCCGAGTTGGCGCAGCGAGCGCATGCGCTCGCGCCGACCGGTCAGAATCTTGTGCGGGTAGGTCTGGTGCCCCACATCCCAAACAATCCGGTCCTGCGGCGCATCGAAGACATAGTGCAGGGCAACGGTGAGTTCAACCGTGCCGAGATTGGAACTCAGATGCCCGCCGGTTTTGGAGACGCTGTCAAGCACATAGGCCCGCAGTTGCGCCGCCAGCATCACCAACTGGGCACGCGGCAAACGCCGCAGTTCGGCGGGGTCATTGATGGTTTCCAGCAACGGGTACAAATTTTTCGACATAGGCTCTATTTTTGCAGCTTTCAGAGCTTAGCAGTTAAGCGCTGAAAACATGATTTCCTGGTCCGCAGGATGGGCTTAGCGGTCTGCATCAACTGGCCCGGTTCACGACCATATTGGCCAGTCCCTGCAAGGCCTGCGTCTGACGCAAACCGCTTTGCCGCAGTGCCAGCAGGGCCTGGCCCAGCAGTTCCTGAGCGTAGGTGATCGAGCGCTCCAAACCCAGTACCGACACGTAAGTTGGCTTGTCCTGGCTGGCATCCTTGCCCGCCGTTTTGCCCAGCGTGGCAGAGTCCGCCGTCACGTCCAGAATATCGTCCACCACTTGAAACGCCAGCCCGATGGCAGCGCCATAGTCCTGCAGCGCACGCTGCGCGGCGTCGGAGATGTCGCCAAAGGCGGCACCCATCATCACGCTGGCCTGCAACAGGGCACCGGTCTTGAGGCGGTGCATCTGGCGCAACTGTCTTTCCGTCAGCGTGGTGCCGACGCTGGCCAGGTCGATCGCCTGCCCGCCGGCCATGCCGGCGCTGCCAGCAGCCCGGGCCAGCAGACTGCACAAGCGGGCCTGTTGCGCCACCGTCATGCCCGCCTGCGGCGTCAACAATTCAAACGCCAGTGCCTGCAAGGCGTCACCCGCCAGCAGAGCACCAGCCTCGCCAAACTTGACATGAACCGTCGGTTTGCCGCGGCGCAGGACGTCGTTGTCCATGCAGGGCATGTCGTCGTGCACCAGCGAATAGGCATGAATCAGTTCAACCGCGCAGGCCGCACGCAGCGCCGCCTCACATGGTGCTGAATCCGATGCGCCAAGGCCCGCCGCATCCGCGTGCTCGGCCCGCACCGACTCCCAGGCTGCCAGCACCAGCAGCGGGCGCAACCGTTTGCCGCCATCGAGCACGGCATAGCGCATGGCCGCTATCAGTTCGGCCGGTGCGCCGTGTTCCAGATTGATCGGCGCGCTGACACTGACCCAGCCGTCAAGCGCACGCTCGACCCGCTCCAGATGCGCGGCGCTCCAGGCGCCAAGGTCCAATGCCATCTCGGTGGTCACTCCGGCGTCCATGTCTTGAGCAATCCCTGGTCCAGTACCTTGACCTGACTTTCAACGACTTCCAGCCGCTCGCGACAAAACTTGAGCAACTCGGCGCCACGCTGGTACTGCGTCAGCAGTTGCTCCAGCGGCATGGCGCCCGATTCGAGACGTGCCAGCAACTGCTCCAACTCTTCCAAAGCGATCTCGAAACTGGGTGGCTTGACAAAACGGGGGGCAGTGGCCATGGGGCGGGAAATTCCAACAATGAAAGTGTTAATTTTAGGCGCTGCGTTGCCACATAGCGCCCCCAAACCTTAATACATTGAGGCGATCACCCTAAACCACCGGCACGGCGTCGGGTGCCACAGCTTGATCAGCCTCAAACAGACCTTGTGCCAGTTGACCCGCGTCGGCGCGCAGCAGGCGCTGGCACCAGGCGGCCACGCAGGACGGTGCCACGGCCTCGGGCTCAAAGACGATCTGCGAGGCAACCCGTGCAATCACCGCCGGCGCCACGCCCGCCGCCAGCAGCGCTGCGGCGAAACGGCTGGCCGCGTCGCCAATGCGAAAGGCATTGATATTGGCCTTGACGATGCGCTCACCCTTGGGCGCAAACAGAGTGCGCAGTTGCGCCTCCAGCAATTCGGGGGGCAGCGGCAGAAAGGAAGCTGCGGCCCCGAGCACGACCACGTTCTGGACCTTGATGCTGCCGGCCTTGTGCGCCAGCCGTGTGCCGTTGATCGCCACCAGCCGCGGCGCCGAAAACAGCACCTCGTACAACGCAGCCGGCTTCGGGTAAACCGCAACATTGACCATCGGCGTGATGTCGGTGACGATGCAGCCGTCGGGGCGCAGCAGCTGCGTGTAGCGCAGCGCTTCCATCGGTTCGACCGACAACACCATGCTGGCCGTGCCCTCGGCGATCAGGTCGCTGGCCACCGGCTGATCCGATATGCGCACAAAGGCCGAAACCGCCCCGCCGCGTTGCGCCATGCCATGCACCTCGGACTGTTTCAGGTACAGGCCGGCGTCGTGGATGGCGCGGTCAATCACGGCCGCAATCGTCAGCACACCCTGACCACCAACGCCGCACACCACCAGGTCGTAGTTCATGCTGCCACCACCTTGATCTCGCGCTTGAGCGCGCGTTTTTCCTTGAGGTCCTTGATCTCCTTGGCGTAATTGACGCAAGCGCGCCGGGCAATGATCACCGACAGGCCGGTGTAGGCCAGTTCCTCGCGCAGCGTCGCCACGGTATGGGTCTTCTTGTGCGGCGAAGGCACAACGATGCGGATGTGCTCACGCGGCACACCGAGGCCGGCCACCAGATCAACCACCTCCTCGTCGGTCGCCATGGTCGGCTGGCCACCGGTCATCGCAATAATGCTGTTGTCCAGAATGAAGACTTTGATGTTCGTGTTATCGCGCGCCGCATCCAGCATCGGCGCCATGCCGGAGTGCGTAAAGGTACCGTCGCCGATGACGCACAGCGAGGGGTTCATGCCGGCATGCGCAGCGCCAATGGCCATGCCGATCGAGGCGCCCATGCACAGGCAGGAATGGATGCCCTTGTAGGGCGCCATGGCGCCCAGCGTGTAGCAGCCAATGTCACCCATCACGCGCGTGTTCGGCGCAAACTCCGCAATCACCTCGTTGATGGCGATGTAGGCGTCGCTGTGCGGGCACTTGTCGCACAGGACTGGCGGGCGCCCAACCAACACGTCGGTGAGCCCGGGGATTTCAAGCCCGACGCTGACCGGCAGGCCGAAGCAGCGTTTGATCGCGTCCTGTGACAGTTCGCCCATGCGCGGCAAGTCGCCGGTGAGCTTGCCGCGGATCGGACACTCGCGCATCAGACCGAGTGCGCTGACGTAGCGTTCGATGAAAGGGTAACCTTCCTCGATGATCCAGATCTCGCTCGACGCGTCGAGCAGTTGGCGGATCTTCTTCACCGGCAGCGGATAGCAACCGATGCGCAGCAGGTTGTAATCGCCAAGCGAAGCGCCGAGCGCCTCCTGCAAGTAGTTCCAGGCCAGCCCACTGACCAGAATGCCGGGCCGCTTGCCGTCGCGCAGCGTCAGCGCATTGACCGGATGGGCCTCCGAGTAGACCTGCAGCGCACCCTGCTTTTCCACCAAATTGGCGTAAGCGCGCCGCGCATTGCCGGGCAACAGAATGAAGCGGCTCGGATCATCCACATAGCGCGCCTCATTCTGTGGGCGTGGCGCGGTCAGTGTGACCTTGGAGCGGCTGTGCGCCAGCCGTGTCACCAGGCGCAACAAGACCGGCACCTGCAGTTTCTCGGACAGATCAAACGCCTCGCGCGTGAAGTCGTAGCACTGCTGCTGGTCGGCCGGCTCCAGACAAGGCACCATCGCAAAGTCGGCGAAGTAGCGCGAGTCCTGCTCATTTTGAGAACTGTGCATCGAAGGGTCATCGGCCACCGCCAATACCAGGCCGCCGTGCGTTCCGGAAACCGCCACATTCATGAACGGGTCAGCCGCCACATTGAGTCCCACATGCTTCATCGAGACCATAACACGCCGACCAGCGTAGGACACGCCCACGCCCTCCTCCAGCGCTACCTTCTCATTGCTTGACCACATGCCGCGCACCGGCAGCCCCAGCGCCTTCGCGTAATCCGCTATGGTCTGGTAGATCTCGGTCGACGGTGTACCAGGATAGGCGTAGGCGGCGCTGATGCCGGCGTCGATGGCGCCGCGCGCGACCGCTTCGTCGCCCAGCAGAATGACTTCAGACATGTGTTCTCCAGTGTGGGTGCGGATCTTCAATGGGGTTCTCCCAAGTATCGCATCCCGGGAAGCGGCGCTGATCCGGTCCGGGCGGCACCGGTGTCGACCAAGTCCGTGGCTTCAGGCGACAGCGCGCAGCCTGGCGCTTGCGGCTTCGTCCTGGCTTTGCAGTCGTTCGAAGGCGCTGTAGCAAAGAAAGCGTTTCGCGGTGGCGCGGCCGATGGCGCACAGGCCAAGACGCTGCGCCACTTCCAAGCCCATCTCGGTGATGCCGCTGCGCGAAACGGCAATCGGAATTCCCATCTGCGCCGACTTGATGACCATTTCACTGGTCAGGCGGCCCGTGGTGTACAT
This sequence comes from uncultured beta proteobacterium, assembly GCA_903920695.1. Classification (GTDB taxonomy): domain Bacteria; phylum Pseudomonadota; class Gammaproteobacteria; order Burkholderiales; family Burkholderiaceae_C; genus Rhodoferax. The sequence goes on along the minus strand of CAIXNB010000176.1, from coordinate 2,256 downwards.
CACCTTGTCACCCCCTGCCATGCCTTGCATCCACATCCAACCGGCGATGGTGTCAATGGCGTTATGGCGACCCACATCCTCGATGAAAAGCAATAGCTCGTCACCCCGAAACAGTGCACAGCCGTGCACCGATCCGGCCAGTCGGTAAATGCTCTGCTGCTCGCGGATCACCTGAACAATGGCGTAGAGCTGCGATTGCTGCAGCACGGCCGACGGCAATTCGATGCGATCCAGGTCGTCCATCAGGCCGCCAAAAACACTGCCCTGCCCGCAGCCGGTGGTGACGACGCGCCGGGCCGTGCGCTGCTCGACCTGATCGATCCCGTTGCGCGTCTTGACGGCGGCGGCACCAACTTCCCAATCGACGGTGACCGATTCAATATCGTGTACCGAACCGAGCAGTCGCTGGTTGCGCAAATAGCCCAGGATCAGCAACTCAGGATAAGCACCGAGCGTCATCAGCGTCACCAGCTCACGCTTGTCGACGTAGACGGTGAGGGATCGTTCGCAGGGAATGGTGCTGAGCACTTCTTCCCCGCTCTCGTTGACCGCGATAGTCTCGCGCGTCAGCGGCGCCTGTGCGCTGGTGAGTCGGGGTAGTTCAAATTTGGGCATGGACAAGACGGTTGCACATATCGCTTCAGACTCTGACAGTACCGCATTTTCTGCGAAAGCAACAGAGATGAAACCATTACCAACTGACACCCGGGACAGGGCCGCCACGGGCGCGCCAGCGCGAGGTGTCTTCAGGCACAATCAACGCTGAAGTCAAACCCGGTCTGCGACCGGATTGTCAAACCTGATTGCGTATAAAAAGGAGACCCTCATGGCCTTGCTCATCACCGAAGACTGCACCGCTTGCGACGCCTGCCGGCCCGCCTGCCCGAACGAAGCCATCAGTGTCGGCGATCCGCTTTATGTCATCGATCCACAGCGCTGCACCGAGTGCGTGGGCGCCGAGGATGAGCCGCAGTGCAAAGTAGTCTGCCCGGCCGACTGCATCACATTCAACCCGGCGTTCAAGGAAAGTCCCGAGGAACTGCAGCAGAAATACGAAAAGCTGCACGCCTGATAGCGCAAACCGCTCAGCCCTCAGATCAGGACGGCCCGTTGCGGCCCACCATACCCATAGACCGCAGCAGTGCTGCGCTGCCCAAAGTCCTTTGGCCTTTGCTGTTCGGCAACTTTGTCATCGGCAGCGGCGTCATGGTTGTGCCAGGCACGCTCAATGACATCAGCAGTTCGCTGGCCGTTCGGGTGGCCGTCGCCGGGCAGCTGATTACGGCGGCTGCGGTGACCATGTGTCTGGGTGCGCCGCTGTTCGCCAGCGTGGTGGCGGGCTGGGACCGCAGACGCCTGCTGACACTGTCCATGCTGTGGTACGCCCTGTGTCTGGGCCTGTGCGCGCTGATGCCGGGGTTCGGCTCGCTGCTGGCGCTGCGCGTGCTCGCTGTTTTGTCACCCGCCATTTTCACGCCCCAGGCCGCCGCCTGTGTCGGACTGCTGGTGCCGCCGCATCAGCGCGGGCGTGCCATTACCTTCGTCTTTCTGGGCTGGTCCGTGGCCTCGGTGCTGGGCATGCCATTGGGCGCCTGGATTGGCGGTACGCTGGGCTGGCGCAGCGCATTCGCGTCTGTCGCCATGCTGGGCCTGATCAGCGCCGTCTGGCTATGGCGCGCCTTGCCCGATGGCGTCAAGCCACCCGCGCTGTCACGGGCGGCATGGGCTGAAACCTTGCGCTCCAGAGCCTTAATGCTGTGCGTGGCGGTCACCTTGCTGCAGTCAGCAGGCCAGTTTGTGCTGTTTGCCTACTTCGCGCCCTACTACAAGGCGCAGTTGCACACCACACCGATGCAACTGAGCCTGTTGTTTGCCTGGTTTGGGGCGTTTGGCCTGATCGGCAATGTCCTGATGTCGCGCCGAATTGACCGCATCGGCGCCGCAAGCGCGGTGATGTGGAGCTTGGGCAGCATGGGTCTGAGCTTGCTGCTGTGGCCCCTGGGCAGCAGCGTGATACTGGCGGCGCTGATCTGCGTGCCCTGGGGACTGGGCTGCTTTGCCTCCAACTCAGCCCAGCAGGCGCGACTGCTGGGCATTGCGCCAGCACTGGCTTCCGGCTCAATCGCACTCAACTCCTCCGCCATGTACGCGGGCCAGGCGCTGGGCGCGGGCAGCGGCGGCTGGCTGATTGCGCACGGCAGCATGGGTTCGCTGCACTGGTTCGGCCTAGCGGGCCTGCTGGTGGCGATGAGCGTG
>CAIXNB010000175.1 GCA_903920695.1 uncultured beta proteobacterium | reverse complement strand
GTCATCCCGCCCCCGGCTGTCATCCCGCCCCCGGCTGTCATCCCGGACCCGGCTGTCATCCCGGACCCGATCCGGGATCCATGCCTTCTGACCGTGCTACGCGCGCCCTGGATTGCGGGTCGGAGCCCGCAATGACAAATTTCATCTACCTCGCCTCGCAGAGTCCGCGCCGGCGCCAGTTACTCGATCAACTCGGCGTGCGCCATGAATTGCTGCTGCCCGATGCCGATGAAGACCCCGAAGCACTGGAAGTGGTGTTGCCGGGCGAGGCACCGGCGGCCTACGTGCAGCGCGTGACACAGCTCAAGCTTGACGCGGCCCTGCTGCGGCGCAAGCGCCGCGGCTTGCCGCCAGCGCCTGTGCTCTGCGCCGACACCACGGTTGCGCTCGGTCGCACGATTTACGGCAAGCCGGCCGACGCGGCCGACGCAGTGCGCATGCTGGGCGAACTGTCCGCTCACACGCACCGCGTGCTGACGGCCGTGGCGGTCGGCAGCGCACGCAAGCGTGTGCAGGCGCTGTCCGCGTCAAGTGTGACGTTTGGCCCCGTCAGCGCCGCCCAGCTCAAGGCCTACGTCGCATCGGAAGAGCCGCTAGGCAAGGCCGGTGCCTATGCCGTGCAGGGCCGCGCCGCAGCTTTCATTTCCCATATCAGCGGCAGTTATTCTGGCATCATGGGGCTACCGATGTATGAGACCGCGCAATTGCTGCGATCTTTTGCCTTCAAGGTGTAAGACGACGAACCGGCCGTAAAAACGAACCCATGCAAGAAGATATATTGATCAACTGGTCACCGCAGGAGACGCGCGTTGCCATCATTGAATCGGGCGCTTTGCAGGAGTTGCATGTCGAGCGCACACTCGAACGCGGCCTGGTTGGCAACGTCTACCTGGGCAAGGTCTCGCGCGTGCTGCCGGGCATGCAGTCGGCTTTCATCGACATTGGCCTGGAGCGTGCGGCCTTTCTGCATGTCGCCGATGTCTGGCACCGCCAGCCCGATGGCGAGCCGCCGAGCATGGTGCGCAACACCTTGCCGCAGGTTCCGATTGAGAAGCAGGTGTTCGAGGGCCAGGCGCTGATGGTGCAGGTCATTAAGGACCCGATTGGCACCAAGGGCGCGCGCCTGTCGACCCAGATCAGCATCGCCGGGCGCATGCTGGTCTTTCTGCCGCAGGACGATCACATCGGCGTGTCGCAGAAAATTCCACAAGGCCAGCGCGACGAGTTGCGCGCGCGCCTGCAGGTGCTCGCCGGTAGCGAAGGCGGTGGTTTCATCCTGCGCACCAATGGTGAGGACGCCAGCGACGCCGAGTTGTCCGAGGACATTGGCTACCTGCGCAAGGCCTGGGCGCGCATCCGCACGGCCTCCGTCTCGCTGCCGCCGACCTCCTTGCTGCATCAGGATCTGAACCTGTTGCAGCGCGTGCTGCGCGACCTGGTGACCGAGAGCACGCACAGCATCAAGCTCGACTCACGCGAGCAGTTCGACGCGCTCAAGGCTTTCGGTTCCGAGTTCATGCCGGCGGCGGCGCAGAAGTTGCAACATTACACGGGCGAGCGTCCGATCTTCGACCTCTATGCGATTGACGAGGAGATTGCCAAGGCCTTGAGGCGCCGCGTTGATCTCAAATCGGGCGGTTACCTGATCGTGGACCAGACCGAGGCCCTGACCACGGTTGACGTCAACACCGGCGGCTTTGTCGGTGCGCGCAACTTTGACGACACCATTTTCAAGACGAATCTGGAAGCGGCGCAGGCGATTGCGCGCCAGTTGCGGCTGCGCAACCTGGGCGGCGTCATCATCGTCGACTTCATCGACATGGTGCGCGAGGATCACCGCGACGCGGTGCTCGCCGAGTTCCGCAAGCAGCTCGTGCGCGACCGCGTCAAGACCATGGCCGGCGGCTTTTCGCAGTTGGGTTTGGTCGAGATGACGCGCAAGCGCACGCGCGAATCGCTGGCCCACATGCTGTGCGAACCGTGCCCGACCTGCGAGGGCAAGGGCATTGTCAAGACGGCGCGCAGCGTGACCTACGACATCTTCCGCGAGATCCTGCGCGAAGCGCGCCAGTTCAATCCGCGCGAGTTCCGCGTCGTCGCCTCACCCAAAGTGATCGAGTTATTTCTCGACGAGGAAAGCCAGCATCTGGCGGGCCTGAGCGAGTTCATCGGCAAGCCGGTGTCGCTGCAGAGCGAGGCTGCGATGGCGCAGGAACAGTACGATATTGTGCTGTTGTAGGCCATGGGGACGCGCGCTGGTATGTCACTTTCTCACACTGCCAATGGCACGCCGATTCCGGTCCTGACCTACCATCAGATTGAGATCGCACCCGCCAAGGGCGCGCCTTTCCGAAGTCTGTACGTTTCACCCGGAGCTTTCGCGCGTCAGATGGCTTTACTGCGGCTGCTCGGTTACCGTGGGCTGTGCATGTCCGAACTGATGCCTTATCTGAAGGGCGAACGAACGGGCAAGGTGGTCGGCATCACCTTTGACGACGGCTTCCTCAATAACCTGAGCCATGCCCTGCCGGTTTTGCAAAGACATGGTTTTTCATCGACCTGCTACGCCGTCAGCCAGCAACTCGGTCGCAGCAACGAATGGGACCGCGCCGCTGGCGTCGCGCAAACGCCGCTCATGAGCGCCGCGCAGTTGCGGCAATGGTGCGCGGGCGCTCAGGAGGTGGGCGCGCATACCCGTCACCATGTGAACCTGACCCGGACCAGCAGCACCACCTGCGCTGAGGAAATTGCGCTTTGCAAGTCTGAGCTGGAGGCGCTCACGGGTGCGCCGGTGCGGCATTTTTGTTATCCCTATGGTGAATTCACGGCCGAGCATGTGGCGATGGTGCGCGCGGCCGGCTTTGAGTCGGCCACCACGACCCAGCGCAGCCGCTGCCAGGGCGGTGAAGACCTGCTGCAGCTGCCGCGCGTGCCCGTACTGCGGTCCACCTCTTTGCCGCTGCTGTGGCTCAAGCTCGCCAGTGGCTACGAAGATCGGCGGCACGCATGACGGAGCGGCAGCGTTTGCGCATCGCGGTGCTGAACCGGGTCTTTACGCCAACAGCAGGCGGGGCCGAAGGCTATTCGATGGCGCTGGTTGAACACCTGGCGTCCGAGTACGAGATCCATGTATTTGCCCAGAGAATCGAGCACAACTGGCCCGGTGTCAGCTACCACCGCGTGTCGGCGCCGCTGACCCGGCCACGCTGGATCAACCAACTCTGGTATGACTGCGCCACCTGGTGGGCGACGCGCCACGGTTTCGATGTCGTTCATTCGCATGAAAATACCTGGCACGGTCAGGTTCAGACCGTGCATGTGCTGCCGGTGAAACACAAGCTGTTTCATGGCCTGCGCGGCTGGCGCCTGGCGCTGCGTTACGTGACGGTCGCCACCAGCCCGCGCTTGCTGACCCATCTGGCCCTGGAGCGCTTGCGCTTTGCGACGCGTCCTGACCGGGTCATGGTGCTGACCTCGCCCACACTGTATGACCTGGTGCGCGACGCGTACCCGAATTGCCGCTTGCGATTGCTGGCGCCCGGTGTGACCTTGCCGGACGATGCACTGGATAAGCAGGCTGCGCGAGACATTCTGGGTTTGCCGCGCGCGGTCAGTTTGCTGGCTTTTGTCGCCAACGATTACGCTAGAAAAGGTTTGCCAGCGGTGCTGCAGGCCTTGCGTCAGTTACCGGCTGAAGTGCAACTTGCGGTGGTCGGTAATTCGGCCCACATTCAGCGGTTTGCACATCAGGCCAATGGCTTGGGTTTGGGCGCACGTGTTCATTTTCTGGGCCCCCTCAAGGATGTCTCTCCCCTGTATGAAGCGGCTGACCTGTTGGTGCATCCGACACTGGAAGACACTTTTGCGATGGTGGTGCTGGAGGCCATGGCGCATGGACTGCCGGTGATTGTGAGTGATGCGCGCTACTGCGGCATAGCGGCTTTGCTGTCAAACGGCCTGAATTCCATGATTCTGTCGTCACCGACCGATGTTGAGGAACTGGCGAAAAGTGTCGAACGGGTTCTTTCGGACGCCGCGCTACGCCAGCAATTGGCGCACGGTGCGCGCCAATTTGCGCAGCAACATACTTGGTCGGGCGTGGCGCGCGAGCAGGCACTGATTTATCGGCAACTAGGTTCGCATTAGCGGTCGATTTGGTTTTGCCAGGGATGGGATACGTTTTTCGAGGGCAAGGTCAATCGCCGGTTACCTTTGCACCATCTCATTCGATGTCAAGGCTTTGCAGAGTGTCCCTAAAATCCCAAGATAACCGGCGGGGTACATGCATGTTTTCTATAGGCAAATGGGTGGATCAACAAGGCACTGCAATACTGCGGCAACCTCTGTCCAGAGAAGTTGGGGGGAACCAGGAGGACTACCAGCGAACTGAGGGACTTCGCAAACTCGGTTGGCGCGTATTACAACGAAAAGCCTACCTCAAGTTCACATCGCAACAGGCCTGCCTTCGTCAACAAATTGAACCAGGATGGAAACGCGGTCTGTGGATATACCTAAGGACTGCCCAAATCGGCGATTCACTCATGGATTTGGCGGCAAGGAGTTTGTTAGCAGAGCGCTCTTGTCAGATTGACTTGTTGACGAACAGGACACTGTCGGATCTGTACAAAGGCGACCCATATTTTGGCCTTGTTACAGATGATGTGACGGCTCTGTGCCCGGCAGATTATGACTTTGTTATCGTCCAAAGCGTGCACCATCGGGCACTGCGCGACAAAGTTAAGTATTTCAAAACCCATCCTTGGCTTTGTATACAAGGATACTATGACGTACCGGATTTCTGTAGAGGGATGTGGGGGGCGCAGCGACTCATGGATCTTCTTGAGATACCTCATGATTCCAAAATGCTTGCCAGACATTCAATTCAGAAATTATCGATTTCCACTGTGCCGATCGATGCACCTATGCAGAGACATGAATTAGCAGTGGTGATGGGTGGTATTGATCGAGGGCGAACATACAACTACTGGCCGGAGGTTCTTCGCAAGCTTTCAAGTGATGGCGTGCATCGCTGCTTGCTATTGGGCACGGGTGAAATTGCGCGAAATTGTGCCGAAAAAATAATGCATGATCCAAACATCACGATGAAGTTCACAAACGCTGTCGATGTTTGGTCCGTACAAGAGTCGTTGCAAGCAATGAAAGAGTCAAAACTGCTCTTGGCTGCCGATGGTGGAGCTATGCATTTGGCTGTATGCGCGGGTACAGAGGTGATCATTTCCCTTTTCACCAAGGGTATTTCGCCATCATGGCGATTACCAGAGCAACACGTTTGCAATGCAATTATTAGCAGTACGGGAGACGTCAGTGACATCAATTTTGAGAGAATTTGCGGTGATGTCCTTTCGGTTTTTAATCGGCAGAATGGTAATCGGGACGGGTGATCGCATTCGTACCCCAGGCCAGTACGGGTGGATTACCTGAGCCGGATCTGTGCGCCAAGTTCGTCTGCGGAAGTCGGGCTGCTGGCCGCAAATCCCATTTGGTAGAGCTGCGCGTAGGTGCCCTGCGCCGCAAGCAATTGGGCGTGGCTGCCGCATTCAACCATGCGGCCACCCGCCATCACGACGATGCGCTGCGCGTGCTGGATGGTCGACAGCCGGTGTGCGATCACGAGCGTGGTGCGCTGTTGCATCAGGCCTTGCAGTGCCTCCTGAACAGCGCGTTCCGACTCAGTGTCCAGTGCCGAGGTTGCTTCGTCGAGGATCAGGATGGGGGCATTTTTGTAGAGTGCCCGGGCAATGGCCAGACGCTGGCGCTGTCCGCCCGAGAGCTGCATCGCATTGTGGCCGACGATGGTGTCGATTCCCTGCGGCAGGTCGGCAATCAAGTCGGCCAGGTTGGCTGAGCGCAGGCATTGGGTAACGCGTTCGCGGTCAGGCTCCTGCCCGAGGGCGATGTTGACGGCGATGCTGTCATTGAGCATCAGCACATGCTGGCTGACCAGCGCAAACTGGGCGCGCAGCGACTGCAGATCCCACTGCGCGAGCTCAACGCCGTCAAGCTCGATGCTGCCGCTGGAGAGTTCGACAAAGCGCGGCAGCAGGTTGACCAGTGTGGTCTTGCCGGAACCCGAGGCGCCGACGATGGCGATGGTCTCGCCGGGCTGCACTTCGAAGTCGAAGCGCTCCAGCGCTGCACTGTTGCTGTCAGGGTAAATGACGCTGGCCCGTTTGAAACGCATATGGCCCTGCGCTCTGGGCATGGCGAAACTGCCGCCGGATTCACTGGGCGTGAGAGCGATCAGATCCAGGCCGCGCTCCAGCGCTGCCAGGCCACGCGTGATTGGATTCGCCAGTTCCGACAGATGCTTGATTGGAGCGATCAGCATCAGCATCGCGCTCACAAAAGCGGCGAAGCCGCCAACCGAGGTGGTTTGCCCAGCGCTTTGGACCAGGGCCACTGAAATCACGGCTGACAGGGCAAATGCTGCGAGCATCTGCGTCAGCGGCGTCATGGCGGCCGAGGCGGTGGTCGATTTCATATTCAGCCGGCTCATCGATTCGCCCAGCAGGTTGAAGCGCTGGGCCTGAGAGGCCTGTGCCGCCTGCAGGCGCACATCGCGGTGCGCCAGCACGTTCTCTTCCACCACATAGGCCAGTTCGTCGGTTGCCTGCTGGCTGTCTTTGGTCAGCCGGTAGAGCCGGCGCGAGAGCGTGCGCATGACAAAGGCGACTGCCGGAAACAGGGTCGTGACGATCAAGGTCAGCTTCCAGTTCAGATACAGCAGATAGCCTACCAGGGACACCAGTGTCAGGCTGTCACGCACCAGCGTGGTCAGGGCGTTGACCAGCATCATGGAGCCGGTCTGAACCTCGTAGACCAGGGTATTGGCCAGCGCGCTCGATGACTGCTGTCGGAATAACGCGAGCTTGGCGTCGAGCAGTCGGTCGAACATGGCACGGCGCAGAATCAGCATGCCGTTGTTGGTGACTTTGGCCAGTGCCACTTGCGCTGAAAAACTGGCCAGGCCGCGCACGCCGAAAAGCCCGATCAGAGCCACCGGAACCATCCAGATGGCCAGGGCGCCCTGCGTAAAACCCTTGTCCAGCAATGGTTTCATCAGGGCTGGAATCATGGGTTCGGTCAGCGACATCACCACCGTTGTCAGAAAGACCAGAATCCAGGCGCTGTAGGGCTTGCCGAAATAGGGCAGCAGCCGCGCCAGTCTGGCGATCAGGCGCATCGGTGTTTTGGGATCAAGGGGTGTGGACATGTCGCGGTTTGCTCAGGCGCTGGTTGGAGGGGCTGGTGCAGTGGCTTCAAGTGGCGTTGATTGGGTGCGCAGCGCTGCCATCAGTGCCAGCGCGATGCAGAAAAAATCGCCGATCAGGGCGTCATACAGGGCGCAGTTGAAGAGGCAGGCCAGGGTGAGTGCCGCCAGTATCGACTGCATGGCGCGCCGGGCCGGTGTTTCGAGTTGCCGGCTGTCGCGGTACAGGGCCAGCAGCACGGCACACAACAAGGCGATGCCGGGCAGGCCGAGTTCCACACCCCAGAGCAGGAATTCCTGATGCGGGTTTGGATAAACCGCTGCTAATGTTCCCTGGGTCGGGGTTTGATCCGCGCTGCTGCGCGTCAACTCGTTGAATTCCTTCTTCCAACTTCCCGTACCTGTCCCGTGGAGCGGACTGGTTTCGATCAGACGCAGCGAGCCTAGCCAGAGGAAAATCCGGGTTCCCGCCGAACTGGAAGGCTTGCCGGACTGCTGATAGCCCTGAATGCCATAGTCAACCTCAAGCACGCGCTGGCGCACCTGGTTTGAAGTCGCCAGTAGCGCCGCCAGAAGGGCCAGGACCAGCAGTGCTGCGCCGAGTTGCAGGCGCCGTGGCAGTTCCCAAGCAATGGTCAGTGCGATCAGGACAACCGCAATCAGATAGGCTGTGCGCCCCTGAAAAATCAAAAAGACACAGCCCAAGGCCAGCAGCGCGATGGTCGGCGCCAGCAGGGTGCGCCAGCGTCCCGGCAGGTAGCTGCGGCAGTGCCAGGCCACGGCCGCCAGCACGGCCGACATGATCGACTGATCCAGGTAGCTGGAAAAAATCGCATACGAGCAGGTGTCACAGAGTCCTTGTTCCTTTGACGTGATCCAGGCAATGGGCACACCTGCGTAATGCAGCCAGGTGCTGGCCAGCAGAAAGACTTGCGCGCCGCCAAAAAAGGCCAGCGCGATCAGGGCTTCGCGGCGCGAGCGCAGCAAGCTCAGAACGACCGGAATCAGGATCAGCTTGCCGTGTTTGACCAGCGCCTGTAGTGCTTCCTCAGTCGACCCGGTGTTCCACAGTGCGCCTGCAGCAAGGTACGCCAGGGCTAGCAGCATCATCGGGGACGCGGCGCCCGGCAGCAGCGGAGATCGCTCACCATGTCGAAGCAATTGACAGACCAGCACAATCAGCGCGCACAGCAGCAGCAGCAATTTGGCAAGTCCGATGATGGCAATCGGAAAGGAAACGGCGGCAGCCGCCAGACAGACAAGAGAAAAGCGAGCGGTAGGAAGCGACCTTGTCATGCGTGGGGCGGTAATAAGTCTTTGAAAGAGGCCGGGACGACCATTATCGGTGCTGATCCTTGCGCTATGGTGCGTGCCGGTCCGCAAACTCAGAGCCACCAATGGCCCGGGTTTTGATTGCAGATGAGCGGCGTACTGCAAACTGCACACCGTCCGAGGGGCGTCACTGGAAATCGACCATCAGGATACGGCACCCGCTGACTTGGAGTCAGCCTCTAACTTTCCCTAAGTTTCTGGCGTTGGTTTATTCCCGTTCGGACTGCCGCATAGCCATCGCCAGGCGTCGAAGTACATGTCAGCGATGGTGTGTTCGGCGCGCCAGCCCAACAGGGTCAAGGCGGGGGAGGGGTCAGCGTAGTAGGAAGCAAGATCGCCAGCGCGTCGTGGTGCCAGTTTGCAGGAAACGCGGCGGTCACTGGCCTGCTCAAAAGCCCGCACCATGGCGAGCACACTGTGGGCCACGCCAGTGCCTAGGTTGATGGCGCGGCATTCGGCGTGTTGTTCAAGGCGCTGCAAGGCCTTGAGGTGGCCCAGCGCGAGATCAACCACATGGATGTAGTCGCGCACGCCGGTGCCATCCGGCGTGTCGTAATCGCTGCACCAGACATTTAAGTACTCGCGCCGCCCTACCGCCGCCTGCGCGACAAAGGGCAGCAGGTTGTTGGGCGTGCCCTGCGGATCTTCGCCAATCAGGCCGCATCACTGCGGTGCAGGTCGCGCAGCATCTCATCGATGACAAACTTGGTCTGACCGTAGGGGGTTGGTACTTGCGAGCGGGTGGTCTTCGGTATAGGGCAACCACTGCGGAATGCCATAGACAGTAGCCGATGAACTGAAAACCAGCGTTTTGATATCGCACGTGGCCATTGCCTGCAGCAGGCATAGCGCCCGCCACATTGTTGTCGTAATAGGCCAGCGGGTCTTGCACCGAATCACCCACAGCCTTGAGGCCGGCGAAGTGGATCACGGCTTTAGCGCCACTGCCGCTCAGAGCGGCCGTCAGTGCAGCACGGTCCCGCACGTCGTCCTGCACCAGGGTCGGCATCCGGGGCCCGTGATGCGCGCAACACGCGCCAGCGCCTCGGGCTGGCTGTCGCAGAAGTTGTCGAACACGGTCGCCTCCAGCCCCGCGTTGAGCGACTCGACACAGGTGTGAGAACCGATATAGCCGGCGCCGCCGGTGACAAAGATCATGGTTTGCACGTCTTGCCGACGATTGACGCATCATTCAGCCAAAAATAATCATTGTCTGTTTTCATCGCCTGCATCTATTCGTGCGGCGGCGCCGCGTTCTTGCATCCACAAACGCAGATACTTGTAATAGGTGGTGTGACTGTTGTAGATGGCGAGTGCCAAGCCCATGCTTCCATCTCGGAAACCCTGCTTTAAAAAATACGTCCTGACGAAAGACCAGAATCCTTTCATGAGCGCTTTAGCAAGTGTTGAAGATCCGCCCCTCGTCTTCAGATCAAGAGCCGCACCCCTGGAGTAGCGGTTTAACTTTTCGAGTACATCGTCAAGGTTTCTGTAGCTGTAGTGGATGATAGGCGTATGGAGATCTCCGGTTTTTCCATTCACAGTCATATGGGCATGCAAGAAGTGATCGGTAAATCCAGAAAGAGGCCTGCGACCAAGCCTTAAGGTGAAGTCTGGTCGCCAGCCACTGTGTTCAATGAATACGCCACAGAAGCTTGAATGCCGAGGGAGGCGATAACCGTCAAATTTCGGCCTTGCAATCGCGTCCAGAATTTCATTTCTCAGGGCGGAGCTTACGATTTCATCGGCATCAAGTGACAATACCCAGTCACATTTCGCAAGATTAATGCCCCGCAGCTGTTGTGGGCCATAACCTTGCCAGTCTGTAATGTGGACAGTTGCACCGCAACTACGGGCTTGCGCAACTGTGTCATCTGAGCTTCCCGAATCGAGAACCAGGATTTCATCGGCGAAGGAAACTGAGTCGACACAGGTCCGGATTTGGTGCCCTTCGTTTTTGGCGGCGATAATCACTGTCAGCGTAGCTTTACTCATTCTCATATTCTCCATGAAAACAGGCTTTCCCAATGTATTTCTAAATTTTGTTTGTAGGGTTGTGGTGGGGTGTATTTTTGCAGCGTCAACAGGTGTGGTTTCCGCCCAGTTCCGGGTCGACGTCGCTGGCGTCGGCTTGAATCAGTTGCCGATCGCGGTGTCGGCCTTTCGCGGCGAAGACGCGGCACAGCAAAAGATTGCGGCCATCGTGCAGGCCGATCTCGATCGCAGCGGCCAGTTCCGTGCCATCGATCCGGCCGGTGTTGCTTTGGATGAACTGAGCCGCCCGGACGTGAGCCTGTGGCGCCAAAAGGGCGCTGACTCGCTGGTCTCCGGCAGCGTGGCGCGGCTGGCCGATGGCCGTTACGATGTGCGCTTTCGGCTCTGGGACGTGGTGCGCGCGCAGGACCTTGGCGGTCAGAGCTACGCTGTGACGCAGGGCGATTTGCGCCTGGCGGCGCACCGCATTGCCGATTTCGTTTATGAAAAACTGACCGGTGAAAAAGGCGCTTTTTCGACCCGCATTGCCTATGTCACCAAGAATGCGCAACGCTTCCAGTTGTGGGTCGCCGACGCCGATGGCGAGAACGCCCAGTCGGCGCTGGCGAGTCCCGAGCCCATCATCTCGCCGGCCTGGTCGCCCAATGGCGCGCAGCTCGCCTATGTGTCTTTTGAGTCGCGCAAGCCGGTTGTTTACAGCCATGACGTGGCCAGCGGCAAACGACGCTTGATTGCCAACTTCAAGGGCTCCAACAGCGCGCCGGCCTGGTCGCCCGATGGCCATACGCTGGCCGTCACGCTGAGCCGAGACGGCGGTTCGCAACTGTTTGCTATCGATACCAATGGCGGTGAACCGCGCCGGCTGGCACAGTCCAGCAGCATTGATACTGAACCGGTTTACAGCCCCGACGGCAAGCTGATTTATTTTGTCAGCGACCGCGGCGGCGCACCCCAAATCTACAAAATGCCCGCCAATGGCGGCAATGCTGAACGCGTAACTTTTACCGGCAGTTACAACATTTCTCCTGCCGTCAGTCCGGATGGCCGCTGGCTGGCCTACATTTCCAGGGTCAACGGGGCTTTCAAATTGCATTTGATGGAGCTGGCCGGCGGCGGCATCACGGCGCTGACCGACAGTGCTGCCGATGAGAGCCCGAGCTTTGCGCCCAACAGCCGTCTGATCGTCTACGCCACGCAGCAGCAGGGGCACGAGGTGCTGATGACCACGACGCTTGATGGCCGCATCAAGGCGCGGCTGACCGGGCAAAGCGGCAATATTCGGGAACCGGCCTGGGGTCCGTTCCAAAAGTAATAAATTTGATAAAGGGAAATAGAATGAAAAAACAGATTCTGGTTTTATGCGCAACAGTCCTGTTGGCGGCTTGCGGTTCGGCGGTCAAACTCGATAACGTTCCGGTCGAGGACAAGGCGGGGACCAGTGTCTCGCAGGCCGGGGCCGATGGCGCGGGCGCTGGCGCTGGCAGTGCGGTCGGCAAGGGCGGCGTGACCTCGGTCGATGTTGGCAAGTCCGCTGCGCAGGTCGCATTACCGGCCGGATCCCGGCTGGTTTATTTCGACTACGATAGTTTCATCATCAAGCCGGAATTCCAGTCCATCATCGAAGCCCAGGCGCGCTTCATCAAGGCTGATAAGAGCCGCAAGATTGCCATTGAGGGCCACACCGATGAGCGCGGTGGCCGCGAATACAACCTGGCCCTGGGGCAAAAGCGGGCCGAAGCCGTGCGCGGCGCGCTTGGCTTGCTCGGCGTGGCCGATGCACAGATGGAAGCCGTCAGTTTCGGCAAGGAAAAGCCGGCGCAGCAGGGCTCGGATGAAGCGGCCATGGCGAAAAACCGGCGCGCAGAAATCAGCTACCGATGAGCCCGTTGATGCGCAGTGCCATGAAAGCCTGGTCGCGAACCGCCAGTGTTCTGCTGCTGGGCTTGGCTGCGGCCTCGGCCCATGCCGGTCTGTTTGACGACGAGGAGGCGCGCAAGGCGATCCTCGACTTGCGCCAGCGGGTCGAGGCGGTTCGCCTGCAGGCCGTGCAGGCCGCAGAGCAGGGCGCCAGCCGGGCCAGCGAGGAGAACGCCGACTTGCGGCGCAGTCTGCTTGAGTTGCAGAACCAGATCGAGACCCTGCGCGCGGAAACCGCCAAGCTCAGGGGCATGAACGAGCAACTCGCGCGCGACCTGTCCGAGATGCAGCGCGTGCAGAAGGACGTGGTGCAGGGTGTCGACAGCCGGTTGCGCCAGTTTGAACCCGTCAAGGTGGCGCTCGACGGTCGCGAATTCACGGCCGAGCCGGCAGAAAAACGCGATTTTGAAGCGGCCCTGCTGGTCTTCCGCAAGGGCGATTTTGCTGCGGCGCAGCCTCTGCTCATCGATTTTCTCAAGCGCTATGCGCAAAGCGGCTATGGGCCATCGGCCCTGTTCTGGCTTGGCAACGCGCAGTATGCAACGCGCGACTACAAGGAGGCCATGATCAACTTCCGGGCCCTGATTGCGCGTGAACCGGAGCACCTGCGTGCGCCCGAGGCGGTGCTGTCCATCGCCAACTGCCAGATTGAACTCAAGGACAGCAAGGGCGCGAAGAAGACGCTCGACGATCTGATCAAGGCCTATCCGCAGTCAGAGGCTGCGGTCGCGGCCAAGGACCGATTGACGCGGCTTAAGTAGCCTGCTGCAGCGCGCATGACAACGGATCGACGTTTCGGTGGTGTGGCGCGCCTGTATGGCGTCCTGGGCGCGCAGCGCATTGCGGCGGCCCATGTTGCGGTGGTCGGCATCGGGGGCGTCGGCTCCTGGGCCGTTGAAGCACTCGCGCGCAGCGGCGTCGCTCGCCTGACCCTGATCGATCTGGACCATGTGTCCGAATCCAATATCAACCGCCAGATACAGGCGCTGGAGTCAACGCTGGGCCAGGCCAAGGTGCTGGCCATGCGCGAGCGCATTCTGTCGTTCAATCCGGCCTGCGCTGTCAACTGCATCGAAGAGTTTGTGGAGCCGTCCAACTGGCCGGCCTTGTTGCCGCCCGGCGTTGATGCCGTCATCGATGCCTGCGATCAGGTCAAGGCCAAGACCGCGATGGCGGCCTGGGCGCGTGCCAGCGGCACCATTTTCATTGCAGTGGGCGCGGCCGGTGGCAAGCGCCAGGCGCATCAGGTGGATATTGATGACATCGCCTTCACGACCCACGATCCGCTGCTGGCGCAACTGCGCTACCGCCTGCGCAAAGAGCACGGCGCCGCGCGTGAAGGCAAGAAGATCGGCGTGGCCTGCGTTTTCAGCCGTGAAGCGGTCAAACCGCCCGATGCATCCTGTGCCCTTGAGGGTGATGGAACGCTCAATTGCCATGGCTACGGTTCGGTGGTCAGCGTCACGGCCACCTTTGGTCAATGTGCAGCGGGCTGGATCCTTGACCGAATTTCGAGCCAGGCCGGAAAGCACTGAAAAGGCAGCTACAATTCGACCCTTTCCTGCACCGTGAAAACGGGACAGCGAAGACGATCAGGGATGTTAGCTCAGTTGGTAGAGCAGCGGACTTTTAATCCGTTTGTCGTGGGTTCGACCCCCGCACATCCCACCAATACAAAAGGCAGCTTTACGCTGCTTTTTTTCTGCAGTGTGTGTACTTTTTGCCAACTGTTGCCAACGCGTCGGTTTAATCGTGCCTCAGTGCCATGCTGCGGCACGGGGTCACATTCCCGCTGCGCAGACGGCTTGGCGTAAATTGCCAAAATGGCGCAAACCCAGGGACGCACAGTGAAGGTGACGGATCCGGATCCTGCATTAATTGAGGCGACGCCCGACAATCCGGGCTGGCCGCTGCGCCAGCGCGCCGAAGCGGCGCTGGACGGCGTTGTGCCGGCCCTGACGCAGCAGTCTGAGGCGCTGCTGCCGCAAGCAGCTCAACAGGCTTTGCAGGAGTTGCGCGTGCACCAGATCGAACTGCAGATGCAGAACGAGGAGTTGCGCCGCGTCCTGGCTGAACTCGACAGCTCGCAGGCGCGTTATTTCAATTTTTACGACATGGCGCCGGTCGGTTATTGCACGGTGGGCGAGCGCGGCCTGATTCTGGAAGCCAACCTGACCGCCGCCGGTATGCTGGGGGTGGCGCGCAGTGTCCTGCTGCAGGACCGCTTCTCGCGCTTTATTCACCACGATGACCAGGACATCTTTTACGTGCTGCGCCAACAGATCATTGCCAACGGTGAAACGCGGGCCTGCGAGTTGCGCCTGATGCGCCAGGACGGACTGCCGGTCTGGACCCGCCTGAACGCGATGCGCGTGTCGCACAGCGGCGCACCGGCTGTGCTGCGCATCGTGCTGTCGGACATCAGCGAACAGATACTAGCCCGAGCGGCCCTGCAGCAAAGCAAGCACTTCAAGCAGACCATCCTGGACTCCATTTCAGATGAAATTGTCGTGCTCGACCAAGCTGGCATGGTGCTGGCGGTGAATCGTTCCTGGCAGCTCTTTGGCATGGACAAAGGCGCCATTGCCGAAAACCCGGTCGCCGGCATCATGCCGGGTGCCAGCTACCTCAAGGTCTGCGATGCGCAATCCCTGGCCGGCATCCAGGCCGTGATGCAGGGGCACGTGTCGAGCTATACGCTGGAATACCCGTGCCATGGGCCGCAGCAACAACGCTGGTTCAGCATGAAGGTGACGCCGATGGGTGACGCCACCCTGGGCAGCGTGGTCATTGTGCATACCGAAATTTCCCAGCGCGTGTGGCTCGAGCAGGAGCGTGGCGATGCGCTGGCTTTGTTGCAGAAGATCGCCAATCGGGTGCCGGGCCTGGTCTACAAATACGAGTTGCGCCCCGATGGCAGTTCCCGCTTTCCCTATGCCAGCGATGCGATCCGTGAAATCTACCGTGTCAGTCCGCAGGAGGTGCGCGACGACGCCTCCAAGGTAATCGCCCGTCTGCATCCGCACGACCGTGCGCATTTTGTTGAATCGATGGCACAGTCCGCGCGTGAGCTGAGTCCGTGGAGCCTGGAATACCGGGTCGAGTTTGACGATGGCACGGTGCGCTGGCTGCATGGCAATGCGCTGGCGCAGCGCGAAGCCGATGGCGCCACCCTATGGCACGGTTTCATCACTGATGTCACCGAACGCAAGCTGGCGGAAGAAGAGTTGACGGCGCATCGCGCCGAGGCCGCACTCGGGGAGTCACGCCAGCGCTTGCGTGAACTGGTGGCGCAAAACGAAAAGGCGCGCGAGGACGAGAGAAAGCACGTGGCGCGCGAAATTCATGACGAACTGGGCCAGGTCTTGACCGCGCTGCGTATGAACCTGTTGCTCATGGAAATGCGCTTTTGCGCGCTGGATCCGGCTTTGGCCGAGGTCGTGCTGGACATGAAATCGCTGGTTGACCGAGCCATTCACGGCGTACGCGGTGTGGCGCTGAACCTGCGACCGCAGGCGCTGGACCTCGGTCTGGTCAGCGCCATCGAATGGCTGCGAGAGGAGTTTTCCAGACGCACCGGCTTGCCATGTGTGCTGCACGTGCAGGACGACAGCATTGACTTGGATGAGACACGCTCGGTCGTTGTTTTTCGCATTGTTCAGGAGTCGCTGACCAACGTTGCGCGTTACGCCCGGGCCAGCCGGGTCGATATCGATCTACGCCACCGCGGTGATGAACTGTCGGTGGCGGTGCGGGACGATGGCGCGGGCTTTGACGTGGCGCTGGCGCGAACGAAGAAATCGTTTGGCTTGCTGGGCATGCGCGAGCGCGCCACTGTGCTCGGCGGGCGCCTCGAGATTCACAGTGCGATCGGCCAGGGCACGACCGTCAGTGTCGTGATACCGTTCGACTCTGCCGACAAAGGGGAAGATTCATGATTCGCATCATCATGGCCGATGATCACGCCATCGTGCGCAGCGGTTTGAAGCAGATTTTTGCGCAGGTCAACGACTTTGAGGTGGTGGGCGAGGCGGCAAACGGTTTTGAACTGCTGGCGCTGCTGCGCCAGGTTGCGTTCGACATCCTGCTGCTCGACTTTGACATGCCTGGCATCAGCGGGCCTGAACTGATCATACGGGTCAAAGCCCACCGCCCGAGTTTGCCGATTCTGGTTCTCAGCATGCACGACGAACCCTATGTCGCCGTGCGCGCCATCAAGAATGGTGCCAGCGGCTACATCACCAAAGACTGTGACCTCAACATTCTGCTGCCGGCGATCCGCCAGGTTGCGGCCGGGCAGACCTTCATCGCGCCGGGCATGGCCGAGAAGATGCTGTTTGATGAAACATCAAATTCGGAGCGCGCGCGCCATCAACTGCTGAGCGAGCGTGAATTGCAGGTGCTTCACCTGCTGATCATTGGTTTGGGGGTGAACGAAATTGCCACGCAACTTGCCATCAGCAACAAGACCGTTAGCACACACAAGGTCCGGCTGATGGAGAAGCTCCACATCACCAGCATGGCCGACCTGATACGCTATGCGATACAGCACCGGATTGGCGGGCCCGTCTTTTCGCAAACCGAGCCTGAGGGAACCCGAACAGCGGGTGAAATTCAACTTTGATCAGAGGATAAAGACCGGCGCAATGCCTTATGGTCTCTAGGCCTGCGAGCCCGCCGTTCCTTCGTCTTTGACGTAAGTTGGGTGAGTACCTTGTTGAACGCTCAATCGCGAGTTCGAGAGTCGATCCAATGTTGGAAAATTTGAGTATCCACGTTCAGATCTGGGTGGCGCTGGCCTGGCTGAATCTGGGCTACCTGCAGTGGCGAAGCGGCCAACGCGAGTGAACTGGCTCGCCGCTTCAAGCTTGAGCAAGGGTGGGTGGCAGCGTGCGCATCGAGGCCCGCGAGCTTGCGACGGTGCACCAGCAGGCGACGCTTGAATTTTCAGTCAGCGACACGGGCTGCGGCATTGCATGCGAGAACCAGGGCCTGCTGTTGCAGGACTTCTCGCAGGTCGACGCCAGCAGCACTCGCAATTACGGCGGCATCGGCTTGGGTTTGTCGATCGTGCGCCGACCGGCTGAGTTGATGGGCGGCGAGGTTGGCGTTTACAGCCAGAGTGGACAGGGTTCCCGTTTTTGGTTTCGCGTTCTGGTCGAGCGGATTTCCTGAGCAGGAAGCAGGACTTGTCCGAAGGTGCGCCTGACGCAGACCAAGGCTGCTGGGTGCAATGGGGTCCGATTTCACGCCGTACCCGCTGCGCTGCCGGCCTGAGTTGGCTGCTGCTACCATTGGCAGCAGCATGACCGACAGTAACCAGCCACCCGGCTTCCCACGGGAGTGAAGATGAGATACCGCGACGCCAGGGCTCGGCACCAGGCCCCGATCAAAATTTGTCGACGCAATGCTTAGACAGGCTCTGAACTGGCCACGTGGCGTCAAGCGCTCGGTGGTGATCTGCATGGATGTGGCCTCGGCACTGCTGTCCACCTGGATTGCCTATTCGCTGCGTTATGAGACCCTGCACTGGCCGCAGGGTGGGCAGTGGTGGGTTTATGCTTTGGGTCCGGTGCTGGCGCTGCCGATCTTTTTGCGCTTCGGGCTTTACCGCGCCATCTTCCGCTACTCGGGTCTGGACGCCATGCTGGCCACGGCCAAAGCGGTGGCGCTCTATGCCTTGGTGCGCATTGTCTTGCTGTGGTGGCAGGGGCCTGTTTTTCCGCTGACGCTGGGCGTGTTGCAGCCGATCCTCTTCCTGCTGCTGGTGGCCAGCAGCCGCGCCGTGGCGCGCGTCTGGCTGGCCGGCAGCAGCGTTGCCAACCAGGCCAATCGCGGTCGCATGCTGATCTACGGCGCCGGTGCCGCCGGGGTTCAGACCTCATCGGCCATGGCCATTGGCGACCACTCCAAACTGCTCGGCTTCATCGACGAAGACCCGTTCAAGATCGGCCAGACCATAGACGGCATTCCCATCTTTGCGCCGTCGGCACTGGCCGAGGTGGTGCGCAATCTGCAGGTCAGCGACATCCTGCTGGCGATACCGAGCGCCTCGCGCGAGCGCCGCAACCGGATCATCCAGAGCCTGCGCGCGCTGCCGGTGCACACGCGGACCCTGCCCGGTCTGGCGGACCTGACCAGCGGCCGCGTCACGGTGCAGGATTTTCGCGAACTCGATATCGAAGACCTGCTCGGGCGCGAAGCGGTGACGCCGCAGGCCGGCTTGCTTGGCAGCAGTCTGAGCGGGTTAACGATTCTGGTGACAGGCGCGGGCGGCAGCATCGGCAGCGAACTGTGCCGCCAAATTCTGCGACAAGGCCCGAAACGCCTGTTGCTGCTGGATCACCATGAGTACGGTCTGTACGAGCTGCAGCGCGAGTTACAGTCCTGGTGCGAAAGCCAGGCCTGCGAGGTGGAACTGGTGCCCTTGCTGGCCAGCGTTGTCAACCGCCGGCGTCTGGACTGGATCTGCGCCCGCTACCGGCCGGCTGCGGTCTATCACGCCGCTGCTTACAAGCATGTGCCGATGGTCGAGTGCAACCCGTCCGAAGGCATCATCAACAACGTGTTCGGCACCCTCAACATGGCGCAGGCCGCGCAGGCGGCCGGCGTTGCCCGTTTTGTGCTGGTGTCGACCGACAAGGCGGTGCGTCCGACTAACCTGATGGGTGCCAGCAAGCGCATGGCCGAACTGGTGCTGCAGGCGCTGGCCAGGCAGGCCGGGCCCGGCGCAACCTGCTTTAGCATGGTGCGTTTTGGCAATGTGCTGGGTTCGAGCGGCAGTGTGGTGCCCATGTTTCGCGAGCAGCTCGCGCGCGGTGTCCCGCTGACGGTGACGCACCCGGAGGTGACGCGCTATTTCATGACCATTCCTGAAGCCGCGCAACTGGTGTTGCAGGCCGCCGTCATGGCCACTGGCGGTGAGGTGTTTGTGCTGGAGATGGGCGAACCGGTTCGCATCGTCGATCTGGCGCGCCGTCTGGTCGAGTTGTCGGGGCTGCAGGTGCGCGACGCGCAGCATCCAGATGGCGATATTGAATTTGCCTTCATCGGATTGCGTCCCGGCGAAAAGCTGTATGAAGAGCTGTTGATTGGCGACAACCCGACCCCGACCACGCATCCGCGCATCATGAAGGCACACGAAGATTTCATGCCCTGGTCCGAGCTGCAAGGCTGTTTGCAACAGTTGCGCCAGGCGGCCGAGGATGAAGACGTCGATGCCATGCGCCGCGTGCTGCGTGCCTGCGTGCACGGCTTCCAGGAACAGCCAGCGCCCCAGTTGGACGCGCTCGCCTGAGATCGCCCCTGGTCATGCCGATGCGTCGCCCGTATGGAGCGCAGCGCAATACGGGATCGGTAACGCAGAGGTGTCCCGGTATTGCGCCCTCGGCGATCACGCGCAGCGTGAGGCTATTGTTCATCTGGATGATGGCGTTGACGATGGCGCGGTGTTCGTTGTGGCGGGCGATTGTCGCAACAATGGACTTGTGATCTTGATCCGGCTTACCTTCAATTGCCGCAGCTTCATCCGCTTGTATTGATTCGGTGAACCCATAGGGCAATGCAGAAATTGCTGAACACAGTCAACTTTTTCCTCTACCGTTGCACCTGTGCGTGCAAACTCCGCTTTCCCCGACACCGCTGCCAGCAAGGCCGTCGTTGTAGCACCGCCAGTGCCCTTTGCCTTGGAGTTCGTAACTATCACCAAGCAAGAGCCTATCGAATTGAAGGTGGCTGCCCAGCAGTGACAAAGATTCCACCGCGTGGCGCTCGCTAAGTGCGATCGCCAAGAAGTTCGCCACGACCGCATCGTACGCGAGCTCAAGGCACAAGCCCTGACGTCAAATGCTGCTTTGCAGGCCGCGCTGGACTCAGCACTGGCTCAGGTGCGGGACCTGCAAAAGCGCCTCTTCGGCACCAAAAGCGAGCAAAGCAGACCTGGCGAAAGTCGCACCGAGGCAGCACCTGTCGTCAGCGCGGACCGCGTCAGTATGGTTTAGACTTTGGCCTGTTGACACGGGCGGTGGTGGTGGGCTTGGGACTGACGGCTGTTGGTGAATTGTTGGCCAGATTGCGCCTCACGCCACAAAACCCGTTGCAGCGCGCCTATCAGCGCGATCCGCAAGCGATCGAAAAATGGCAGGGCGATACATTCCTCGCCATTGCCAAGCACGCCAAAGCGCACGGCGCTGAAATCTACTTCTGGGATGAATCCGGATACTATCCGCACCCCGCCGTCGATCAGCGACAGGTAAACGATGTACTCGCCGGCTTTAGGGCCAAACACTGTCAGGCCGTCTATACTCCGCCCATGTCATCCCTGTATCTTGATCATTTTGGATTGTCGAGGCAGCCGTTCCAAATTACGCCCGATCCAGATTTTTTCTTTTCCGGCGGCCGACGGGGTGACGTTCTTGCGGCTCTGCTACATGTTGCCGCCCATGACGAAGGGATCACCACGCTTGTGGCCGAGGTAGGAAGCGGGAAAACCCTGTTGGCACGCCTGATGATCAGTCGGCTCGGGGCGGGAATTTGCGCCGTCTATCTGGCCAATCCCTGTTTTAGTCGTGATGAAATCATCACTGCGATCGCGCGTGATCTGGGCTTGACCGACCTCGGAGTCAACAGCGAGGCGAAACTGGCGGCCATGCGACAAGAATTGCTGCGTCGCCACGCGGCCGGGCAACGCGTCCTGCTGGTGATCGATGAAGCCCATGCCATGCCAATTGAATCATTGGAGGAAGTTCGCTTGCTCTCCAATCTTGAGACCGGTCAGCACAAGCTGATCAATATCATGCTGTTTGGGCAACCCGAGCTTGATGAATTATTGGCTGACTCGCGACTGCGCCAGGTGCGTGATCGGGTGATTCATCGATTTGAGCTGCAACCGCTGCATGCCGACGAAGCCGCTGCTTATGTGGACCATCGTCTGCGCGCCGCTGGCTGGCAAGGTGCCAGATTGTTCTCACCTGCTGCCGTGGCAGGCTTGATAAAGGCCTCTGGCGGACGTGCGCGTCGCATCAATCTGTTGGCCGACAAGGCGTTGCTGGCGGGCTACGCGCAGGGCGGCCAAGGTGTCGAAATTCAAAACGTGAAGAGTGCAATACGGGAACTCCCAGTTAGTCGAGAGCCCGTTAGCGCCCAGCACCTCAATCGTTGGCACTTGGCCGGCTGGAGTATTGCGTTGGCATCCGTGATGACGGCAGTCGTGATCAGCCTCCTGGGTTGGTTCCGCAATGCGCCGGCAACGGTGGCAGCTGTCGCAAGCCAGCCATCCCTGCCCGTCCGGCCGGTCGGCAAACCGGTACCGGTCGAACCTGCGGTCGCCCCGTCAGTTCCAGCGTTGGCCGTTGAACTTCAGGTGGCCCCTCCGGCAATCGTTGCGAGCATGCCCGCGAGCAAGCCCGCGAGCAAGCCCGCGAGCAAGCCTGTCGGCCACGCAAATCCAGCGCCTGGCGTCGCCGCATCAAATGCTGCCAGTCGTGCAAGCCCACCCATTGCAGCGCCGCCAGTGGTCGCATCACCGGCTGCGCCTGAGGACAGCTACCTTGAGGCTAGTCTCACGCGGACCCAGTCCAGACTGCACCAAACCGATTTGGCCGGATACACTATTCAACTGGCGTCGTTGCATTCAAGTAGCAGTCCAAATAGTTACTTGGATATGGCTGCAATGCAACTTGATGCGTCCAAGATCTATGCGCTGCACAGTATCTATAGGGGCAACACTTATATGTCTGTTTATTACGGCAATTTTGAGTCCAGCAACGCAGCCGCATCGGCAATTGACAGGTTGCCTGCAGCGATGAAGAGCAACCGCCCTGTGGTCCGGTCATGGGCCAAGATAAAGCAGGAACAACCTTGATGACGCCTATCTTGCCATTGGCCACAACTCACCGAGGCGCCAGATTGTCGGCAGGCTGGGCGGTCGCCATCTTGCTGCTTTCGTTGGTGGCCTGTGCTTCGCCCCCTGTTGCCGCACCGTCCAGCCAACATCTGGTGCCAGCGCCACAGGTACCGGGCAAGGTACCTGACTTTGCCTTTGTTCCGCCACTACCCAAGCCGCCACAACCGATTGTGCGACAGGAACTCTACAGCGTGGTCATGAGCAATGTCAACGTGCAAGACCTGCTGTTTGCGTTGGCCCGTGACGCCAAACTTAATGTGGATATTGACCCCCGCATCGTTGGCACGGTGACCATGAACGTGCATGACCAGACGCTGACTGAGATACTTGACCGGGTGGCGCGTCAGGTCGATCTGCGCTACGAGATGGTGGGCAAGAATCTGTCGATTCAACCCGACTCGCCTTACCTCAAGAATTACCGGGTGGATTACCCCAACCTGCAGCGCGACGCCAAGACCAGCATCAGCACTTCAACCAATGTGGCGAGCACCGGCAGTGGCGCGGGGGGCGGCGGCGGCGGCAGCAATGCTTCAACCTCATCTATCGACAACACGTCCAACAACCGGTTTTGGGAAACCCTCAAGGCCAACCTGATTGACTTGTTGCGCGAGACCGACAAGGTGCTGCCAGAAGGCAACGCTGGCGCCGTCGCCCCGGCAGCGGCTGCCCAAAGCGCGGCAGTGGCTGCCCAAGGCGCGGGACTGGCTGCCCAAGGCGCGGGACTGGCTGCTGCAGCGACGGCTAGATTAACCGCCTCACTACCAGCGCCGCGCACCACCTTTCGCGAGGCCGCCTCGGTCATCGCCAACCCGGAAACCGGCAACATCAGCGTGCGCGCCACGCAGAGCCAGCACGCCAAGGTGCGCGAGTTTATTGATCGGGTGCTGAGTTCCGCGCGTCGTCAGGTGCTGATTGAAGCCACTATTGTCGAAGTAGATTTGTCCAATGGTTATCAGCAGGGCATTGACTGGTCGCTGTTACAAACCGCCGGTGCCAATGCCGGTTCAGGCATTACCATTCGCCCGTCAGGCAGCGCCAGTGGCTTGCAGACTGGCGGTGTGGTCAGCTCTATTGCCACACTGAGTTTTAAGCAACTGCGCCTGTGGAATGGCGATACGGACTTGTCTGCCATGGTGAATCTGCTCGAATCCTTTGGCACCTTGCGCGTACTGTCAAGCCCGAAAGTGTCGGTGTTGAACAATCAGAGCAGTGTGCTCAAGGTGGTGGACAACAAGGTTTACTTCACCATTACGGTAACGCCCGGCACGCCCGGTACTTTGACCACGGCAGCGACCCCAGCCACCTACAGCACCGATATTAAAACTGTACCGATCGGCTTTTTGATGACCTTGGTGCCACAAATCAGCGAGGGTGACGAGGTGACCCTGAACCTGCGTCCGACCATCAGCCGCATCACGGGCTATGCCACCGATCCAAACCCGGTGCTGGCCCAAAACAATCTGGTCAATCGCATCCCCGAGGTCCAGACGCGTGAAATGGAGTCGGTGCTGCGCGTTCGGTCGGGAGACATCGCCATTCTGGGTGGTTTGATGCAAGACCGCCAAAACAACAATTCAGACGAGGTTCCGGGCGTCAATCGAGTACCTTTTCTGGGCGATTTGTTCAAGTACCGCAATGACAGCAGCAGCAAGTCGGAACTGGTGATTTTCTTGCGACCCACGGTGCTTAAGGATGCCAGTCTGAATGCTGACTACCAGGGATTTCGGAGCGTGCTGCCGAGCGCCATCGATGCCATGCGAAGTCAGGGCGATACCCGCCGGGCACAAGCCCCTGGCGTGCCGGATTGACCATGAGCCTGCTGCTTGATGCCTTGAATCGCGCCAGCAAAGACAAGGCCGCCGCCGCCATGGTGCCGAAAGCCATCGAACCCGCAACGCCACGGGCTGAAGCCGCGCCTGAGTCCGAGTCCGAGTCTCTATCGTGGCCCACCGTTGAACCCGTTTGGCAGTCATCCGCTGTCGAAGAACCTGTGACGCATGACACCAGCATGCAGTTAGTCATTGAACCGGAGCCACCGACGCTGGCCGTTATGTCCGAACCCACGGCGCAACCGGTGCTCAAGGCAAGCGATGCAGACACAACCCGATCGGCAGCCTCCAGTGCACCCGTTACCACGGGTGGCCCCCAAGTGGCGCAAGCCATCTTGCGCGCCAAGGAACCCGGCGCTACCACCACCGCCCCCACGCGCCTGATCGTGCTCGGCGCGGTAGCGGTGACGATCGCAATAGCTCTGGGCAGTGTCATGCTGGGTGCATGGGGTGACCCCATGGCCTGGTTTCAAAGCGCGAGCCCGCTGAGGCCGGCAGGCCAGATTGCAGTGATCGCGAGACCGATTGAACCCGCCGCCACTTCGCTTGGCACCGCCATGGCAGTGACGGAACCAGCCTCGGCACCTGGTCATAGTGCGGGCCCGGTGGTTGCTGACACGCCCGCCGCGAAACCGCGGGTCAAGCCACGCCCCACCATCGCAGCGGCAGACCGTAAGCCAGCTAGCCCTGATGCGGCGGCCCGGACGTCAGCGGACAATACGCTAAAAAGCGCTCTCCGAGCCGTAGCGTCAGGCAATAGCGCTGCCACCCTGCTACAGCCCAGCGCTGCGCCGTCAGCCCTTGAAACCGGCTATGCGGCTTTGACCCAGGGCCGCCTGCAGGAGGCGCAGCGGGCTTACAACCTGGCCCTGGCAGGTAATCCGCAGGAACGCGATGCCCTGCTCGGTCTGGCCTATATCGCCGATCGCACCGGTCGTGTGGAGGAAGCGCAAAGCTATTACAGGCGGGTATTGCGGCAGGAGCCCGGCAATCCGGTCGCCCAGGCGGGCTTGCTGAACCTGAGCACGGACGAGGACGCGCTGACGCTCTCTAGCCGCTCGCGTGAATTGGCCGAGCAACACCCCGACTCAGCCACTGCCCAGTCGGTGCTGGGGCAAAGTCTGGCCCGTCAGGGGCGCTTGGCTGACGCCAGATTGGCGTTTACCCGCGCTTTGCAACTGGAACCAGGCGTCGCGCTGCACGCTTTCAATCTGGCTGTGGCGCTGGACCGCCTGCACAGCTATGCGCAGGCCGTTGAATATTACGAGCGCGCTATCGCGTTGTCAGCTCAATCCGGGGGTGAAAGCGCCAGTGGCGTACCGAATGGCGTGGTACAGCAGCGCCTGGCGCAACTGCGCGGTGTCGGCGCAGACCTGCCTGCAACTTTGCACTGAGGCGCCTCCTATGCGCAGCGCATCCAGTACGCCCAATAAGCCACCGGTTCGGCTTGGTGAAAAACTAATGGGCTTGGGTTTAATCACGCAAGATCAGCTTCGAATTGCGCTTCATGAGCAAAAGGACACCAGCAAGCCCTTGGGTGAGGCGCTGGTGGTATTGGGATTTGTGACAGAAGATGCGATGCGTGCTGCGTTGGCAGAGACGCTGGGAGAGCAAGCCATCAAGCTGAAAGGCATAGTGGCCGATCCTCGGGCGCTGGCGCTGATCCCCAAGCCAATGGCCAAGCGCCATTCGCTGTTTCCGGTCAGCCTCGACCTCGACACGAACCAGTTAATCATTGCCAGCGCCAACCCCAACGACATCGTGGTCCGTGATCAAATCAACGCGTTGTTGGCCGGTGGTCCACGTCCAAGCTGGCGGCTGGCTGGCAGTGCCGAAATATTGAGTGCCATTGAGCAGTTTTACGGCCATGAGCTCTCCATCGACGGCATACTGCACGAGCTGGAAACCGGCACGATTGATTTGGCCAGCCTGGTGCAGGAGTCCGAGGGCTACAGTCACCCGGTGGTGCGCCTGATTGACGCCCTCCTGGCGGATGCCACGCTACGCGGCGCCTCTGACGTGCACTTTGAGCCAGAGCCGCAATTTCTGCGCATTCGCTATCGCATTGACGGCGTGTTGCGGCAGGTGCGTTCGCTGCACCTGCGTTACTGGTCCGCTATGGTGGTGCGCCTGAAAGTGACGGGTGGCATGAACATTGCCGAGACCCGGGCGCCCCAGGACGGCCGGGTTTCGCTCTCGATTTCGGGACGGCAGGTTGATTTCCGCTTGGCTGTGCAGCCCACCATTCACGGCGAAAACTTTGTGCTGCGTATTCTGGACCGCAAGCGCGGCATTGTGCCCATCACCGGGCTCGGCCTGTCAGCGACACAACTCAACCTGTTGCAACTGATGCTGTCGCGCCCGGAGGGTATCTTGCTGGTTACCGGTCCCACCGGCTCGGGCAAGACCACCACGCTGTATTCGATTCTGGGGCATCTCAACAGTGAGGCGGTCAACATCATGACGCTGGAGGATCCGGTCGAGTACCCGATGCCAGTGATC
The DNA here is from genome assembly GCA_903920695.1 of uncultured beta proteobacterium. Classification (GTDB taxonomy): domain Bacteria; phylum Pseudomonadota; class Gammaproteobacteria; order Burkholderiales; family Burkholderiaceae_C; genus Rhodoferax. The sequence continues at coordinate 37,845 of CAIXNB010000175.1, read as the reverse complement.
CGGCAAACCTCACTGTCGGACGCAGTCAAGATGGATTTTGCGGAAGGCATACGTTCCATGATGCGGCAAGACCCGGACATCATTCTGGTGGGTGAAGTGCGCGACAAAGACACTGCCGAAATGGCTTTTCGGGCCGCCATGACGGGACATCAGGTGTTTTCCACCTTGCATACGAACTCGGCCATACGCGCCATTCCCCGCCTGGTTGATTTGGGCATCAAGCCTGATGTGCTCGCTGGCAACGTCATCGGCATCGTCGCTCAACGCCTGATCCGAACCTTGTGCACGGCCTGCAAAAAGCCCCATACACCCAGTCTGTTCGAAGCCCAATTGCTCAAGCTCGCGCCCGGCGAGTTGACCGGCATTTATCAGCCGGTGGGTTGTCCGGCGTGTGAGAACCAGGGTTACAAGGGCCGTGTATCCATCATGGAGCTACTCAAATTTGATGCCATTCTTGATGAAATGGTGACCCAAAGGGTCAGCCTCAAGACCATGAGTGATCATCTGCATCAGCATGGTTTTGTGCCACTGGCCGAAGACGGCCTGCGCCGGGTGCGCGAAGGCATCACGACGGTCGAAGAAATTGGCCGTGTCGTGGATCTGACGGAGCTGATCGGCTGATGGCACTGTACCAATACCGCGCCAGCAACGCCGAAGGCCGCATCAGCAAAGGCCAGACCGAGGCATTGCACGAGCTTGATCTGGAAGCCCAGCTCAAACAAATCGAATTGATGCTGCTGTCGGCCAAAGCCTTGCCGCCACGCCAGCGCGTCGTCAAGAGCATGCCGCGGCGTGAGGTGATTGATTTTTTCTTCCAGCTCGAAATGCTGGTGCGAGCCGGCGTGCCTCTGTTGACCACCTTGGGCGACCTGCGCGATGAAGCGGAGTCTCCCGCCAGCCGCGACCTGGCCAACGGCTTGTTCGAGAAAGTTGAGGCCGGCTCCACTTTTGGCGAAGCCGTGGCTGCCTATCCCGGTGTTTTTTCGCCAACCCTTATCAGCTTGATTCGCGCCGGCGAAGTGACCGGTCAGCTACCGGACGTGCTCAAGGAAATCGTGCGCTCCCTCAAGTGGCAGGACGAAATGGCCAGCACCACCAAGAAACTCTTGATGTATCCCGGTTTCGTGATGGTCGTTGTCGGCGGCGTCGTGTTCTTCCTGATGATCTACCTGGTGCCGCAGCTGATCGGGTTCCTGATCAACATGGGTCAGACGATACCGCTGCAAACCCGGCTGCTGATTGCGGTATCCGGGTTTTTTGTCAAGTACTGGTGGCTGATCCTGACCGTGCCACCCTTGCTGTTTGCGGCGATCGGCGCGCTGGCCGCAACGTTTCCGGCACTGCGATACCGCCTGCACCAGATGGAATTCGAAATTCCCTTCATTGGTCAGGTGCTCAAGAAAATGATTCTTGCCCGCTTTGCCGATACATTTGCACTGATGTACCGCACCGGCATTCCGCTGATTGAAGGCTTGGTGTATTGCCAGGCGATATCCAACAACCTGGTGATTCAAAACGCGATTCGCCGTGCCCGCGAGCGTGTGCTCAATGGCACTTCACTGTCTCAGAGTTTTGCCGCCGAGATGCTGTTCCCATCGCTGGTGATCCGTATGCTCAAAGTCGGTGAGTCCACTGGCGCACTGGACGCTGCCTTAAGCAATATCAGCTATTTTTATACCCGCGATATCAATGAATCCGTTGCCAAGGTGCAGGCCATGATCGAGCCGGTGCTGACCGTCGTGATGGGCCTGATTCTGGGCTGGATCATGCTGTCCGTACTGAGCCCGATCTACGATACCATCGCAAAAATGAAGACCTGACGCTGGCCGATCGACCGCTGCCATGAAATACCTGCTTTACTTAACCGCCACCGGTGCCCAGCTCTGGTGTCGCGACCGCGCCGGCTGGCACCTAGCGGCAGGGCTGGCAGACGGGCCGGTTTGGGTATTAACCAATCTGCCTGAAGAAAGCCTTGCCGAGATCCAGGTGCCACGCGTCTTCGGGCGTGATCGGACCGACTTTCTGACCCGTCAACTCGCCAACCAGTTCCCCCAAACGCCGTTTCGCACGCTGCTGGCAGCCTATCCCGCTGGCGGGCTGATGGATCGCCTGGCACCACCCCGGCGGACGCTGATGGGACTTGATGCGGCTCAGAAGGTCGATGCGGCACTGGATTCGTTATCGGCTCCCATTGCAGGCCTCTGGCCGATGTCCATGCTGCTGGCCCACATCGGCTGCAAAAAATCATTGCCGTCAGCGCTGTTTGTAGTGTTGCCGGGGGCGGATGCCTTGCGCATCATTTATATCAAGAACCATGTGCCGGTGCTAAGCCGCTTGATCCCTGGCGTCAGCCGGCCCTCCGAGCAGGCGGCAGAAATCATCCGTACCTTGCGTCACCTTGAGAACACCCGTGTCATCGAGCGCACCGGCCAGCAGCACCCCCTGCTGTTGCTGGGCGAGGCAGAAGATCTGCCAGCGCTGCTGCGGGCAGACCGCCTGGACCTGATTGCGCCGCCTGCACCGTGGGGCAAATTGCCAGCGAGTGACTGGCTTTTTGCCCTATTTGACCTGGCACTGACATCGCCGGCCGGACAGATGGCACCGTTGTCGCGCCGCACGCAGTACGTGGCCAACCGGATGCGCGCGCCCGCCTACGCAGGGGCCGCCCTGTGTCTGGCGCTGGGCCTTCTGGCCGCCGCTGACAATCTGCGCAACGGCGTTGCCGATTACTCAAAGCGCAGCCAGATTCAGGATCACGCCCAATTACTGACCACCCAGCTCGCCGCTGCCGAGCAACAGATGGCTGGCTTTGGCGTACCCGCCGAGTTGGTACGCAGCGCGGTGGCGCTCGATCAAGCAGAAGTCGAATCGGCTCCCTCATTGGCACTGCAAATGCAGCAAATTGCGCAAGTCATTGGTCAGCACGACGCGACGCGACTGGAAAGATTCGACTGGCGCATCCTGAGCGCTGGGCAAGCCGCCTGTACGCGTGGTGGCGCGACGACGGCCAGCCCGGCCGAACCCGCAGCACCGGACCCTGCTGCCAAACGCTTGGTTGAGGTCAGCTTGGAGCTCATACTTGCTGCCAATCAGGGCGAGCGCGCACGCTTCCAGACGATTGTCAACCTCTCTTCACTGATGCGCAAAATCAATGGGGCCACGCTCTTGCAGGATCCCGCCAGGGAGTTGGGGCAGGAGGTGCTGAGCGGCGGCGTAGCCCGCCAGCAGGAAGGCAGCGCCAAGGCGCTGGTCTGGTGCCTGACCCTGCCAGGGGTGCGCGCCGCACCCGCCAGCCACACCAATCCAACCGTCAACAGCCAATCATGAGCGACTGGCAAGCCATCTTTTCCATCGCGCGGCGCTGGCTGATCGTTCTGGTCGGCGGGTTGAGTGCGGGGCTGGCGCTCTACTTTGGTTCGCTGTTTTTAAAAGACAAGATACAGGTCGAACTGAGCGCAGTGCAGGCAGCCGACAACGCCCTCCAAACCAGTTTGGCCGGAAAACAAACTGATCTGAACAACCTGCAAGACGATATAGACCGTTTTACCGTGCTGCGTCAACAAGGTTTGGTGGGCAAGGCCGACCGCGCGGGCTGGATCGAGCAACTTCTGGCAAGCCACCGGCGCAGTGGCCTGCCCGACACCCTGTCCTACGCCTTGCAGGTACCCAAACCGCTGGCACAACAGGGTGGCGCGGCAGACCCGGCGGCGCCACAGGTGGACGCGGCTCCCGGCGCAGCGACCGGGCCGCAGTTTTATGACCTCAACATGGAACTGAGCAACATTCAAGAAGAAGAACTATTGGCCTTGCTGCGCGACTATCAGGCGCAGGTCAATGGGCGCTTTCGGGTCAACGCCTGCACATTGTCGGGGCGCAGCGATATCGGCTTGTCGGCCCATTGCACGCTGCGCTTCTTCACCGTGCCCGACGGCCCGACGAAGCCCCCGGCGCAGTAAACAGCCGTGACTTGCCAATCACTGCATTGCCGCTAGACTTGCTACATGCCTGCCGCTCAATTAACCCGTCATTCAAGACCGCCATGGGCGCGTTGGCGTTTGCTGCTTTTGGCGCTGCTGCGCCGCACCGGGCTGGGTCTGCTGGGCATCATGCTGGTGGGGTGGGCGGTCGCCGGCGAGGCATCCAATCCAGCCGGTGACCCCTTGGGCACCCTGTTTTATTCCGCAGCCGAACGCAACGCCCTGGTGCGCGCACGCCAGGGGCCGACTGACACGGCGGGGGCACCTGTCAGCAGCCTGATGACGATCAATGGCTTGGTCAAGCGCCAGAGCGGCAACAGCACCGCCTGGGTCAACGGCCAGGCCGTTCAGGACGGCCAATCGGTCCCACCGGCCAGCCGACTCACCACCACCGAGCGTGGCGTCACCCTCGACGGCAAGCCGGTGCGTGTCGGCGAAACGCTGGACCTCACGACGCTGCAACGCAGCGACATTGTGGCGCCCGGCGCCGTCACCACCAGGCCGTCCAAATGAAGTCGCAACGGGGTGTCGCCTTGCTCGTGATTCTGATGATTGCAGGCGTGATGGGGGCTTTTTTTGCATTGCGTGCGTTTAACAGTGCAGGCGCTGAAAGAGACAAGGTGACGGCCACCACGCAGGCGCTGGCACAGGCCAATGATGCATTGCTCGGCTTTGCTATTGCCAATGGGCGCTTGCCCTGCCCGGCTGACCCAACACTTGTCAGCGGCGCCGTTGGCGCCGGGTTAGCGCGCCTATTTCCCGTCGGCGGCACATGCACCGGCGGCCTCAGCGGTGCGTTACCTTGGGCTACGCTGGGACTCAGCGAAACTGATGCGTGGGGCAACCGCTACACCTACCGCGTGACCAAAGAATTTGCCGACCCCGGCACTCTTTTCGGTTTGGCGACGCTTGGCGATTCAACGATTCGTGTCACATCCGGGGGTGCGATTTTGGCCAGCACTTTGCCGGCAGTCATTGTGTCGCATGGCAAAAACGGCAGCGGGGCTTACAACACCAATGGCAAACAAGTGCTGCCCATCAGTACTGACGCTGATGAGGTTGAGAACAGCGACGGCAACCCTAATTTTGTAAGCAAAACCCCCACTGCGACGTTCGACGACATCGTCACCTGGCTTTCCCCCAATATCTTGTTCAACCGCATGCAGAAAGCGGGAAAACTGTAATCATGAAAACTCCCCCTAGTTGTAGTCGCGGCTTTACGCTGATTGAAATGGCCATGGTGCTGCTCATCATGGGCCTGCTGCTGGGCGCCGGGATTAGCTTGCTTGGCACTCAAATCGAGTCGCAAAAGATCAAAGATTCGCAGCGACTGCTCGAAGATACCAAGGAGGCATTGGTTGGTTTTGCCATAGCCAATGGGCGCTTGCCTCGGCCTGCTACTTCAGCCGGCGATGGCGTGGAAAAGGCGACCTGCCTAACCGAAGCGGCTTGTACCGGATTGATTCCCTGGGCCACGCTGGGAGTGAACAAACTCGACGCTTGGGGCAAGGTCGTTCGGTACAGCGTCACACCATTCTTTGCCAATGGCACCTTCACCCTGGCCACAGTGCCCACCAAAAAAATTCAATCACGCGACGGCGTCGGCGCTTTGGTCTATCTGGCCGGAACTGCCGCCGCTTGCACCACCGCAAACGGCTGTGTGCCGGCTGTCATTTTTTCCCATGGCAAGTACAACTTTGGCACCACCGATGCTGGTGCTGCCATCCCCAACTCATCAGTCGGCAACACCAACCTTGACGAGATCAGTAACAACACCGGGACAGTGGCCGGCGTGACATTCATCCAGCGCACCCCCAGCGAAAGCCCTGCAGCCGCGTTTGGTGGCGAGTTCGACGACATCGTCACCTGGCTCTCCCCCAATATCTTGTTCAACCGCATGGTCCAGGCGGGCAAACCGCTATGAGCTACAGAGAAAAAAAGGGCAGTTTCGATCAACTGCGCGCCCGGCATCGGCTACGCAGCCGACGGCGGCTCCTCACCATCATCAGCGGCCTGGTGATGCTGTTCTCGGGTTTCGCCTTGCTGGGCGTCAGCCCGGATACGCGCTCCGACTGGACCCTGATCCGGGTTTTCGCCGGCTTTGGCTTGCTGGTAATTGGTTTTGGCCTTGCCGTCTTGCCCATCTTGTCCAGGATCACCGGTGGCGACGAGTGACACGACCCAGGCGTCGGACGACGCTGCCCGCGCCGTTTTGCTGGTAGAAGACGACCTGACACTGTGCGGCTACCTGGCGTCGGCGTTGCGAGACGCAGGCTATGCGGTGCAAACCGCCCACCATCGCGACCAGGCGCTCATGGTCTTGAGCGCGCCCCAGCCGCCGGCACTGGTGCTACTGGATCTGGGCTTGCCACCGCACGCCAGCAGCATGACCGAGGGCCTGGCGTTGCTGCGCGACGCCTTGCGTTTGACACCGCACAGCAAGGTGATTGTGTTGACCGGCCAGGACGAAGGCGCCGCTGCGCTGGAAGCCGTGCGGCGTGGCGCTTTTGATTTCCTGGTCAAACCAGCGGCCTTGACCACTGTCTTTGCCGCTTTGCGCCGGGCCGAGTTGTTTGTGCGCCAGGAGAGATATCTGGCCTTGGCCGGAGAAGCGCGACTGCAGCTCACCGCCCGACTCGACGAAGGTCCCAAAGAAGCGGCCGCCAACGCAGAAGAGCAGCTGTTGCGCCGGGTGCTGGTCGACACTGGCTACAACGTGGCTGAGACGGCACGCCGCCTCGGACTGGTGCGCGAAAATGTCTATTACTACCTGAACAAATATGGACTCCGGCGTCCTGGCTAGTCTCCAGCTGATTTTTTTGGTGGCCGGGCTGACCCTGCTGGCGGCCAACGTGGGGCTATCGCGGCGCTCCCGAAGCTATCGGAGCGGCCTGCAAACCTTGCTGAGTCTCGGCAGCCAGGACCTTGAGCCGCTGGCCATTCCCGCTGCGGCCTGGCCGGTGCTGCTGGAGGCTGGCTGGCAACATCTGAGCTTGCAGGGAGACTGGTTTGGACACGCGGTTAACACCGAACTGGGAACCAGGGCCAAGGAAAAGTCGCCATTGCGGGCATCGAAAGCCCCGTACGCCCTGACGGCGCAAATCAATAGCGGTGATGATGTGCGCCTCGTGCTCACACTGTCCCACAGCGCCGTTCGGGGCGAGAAGCGCCTTTTTTCCGAACAACTGTCGCTGGTTTTTGTGCTGCTGCTGAAGACCGGCTTGCGCACGCGCACCGAAGCCCTGGCAGTGGCGCTGGCCGAACGGGCGCGGCTGACGCTTTACCTGCAGCACGACATGCGCAACCTGGCGCAATGGGTGGGCTGGGTTGGCGCCGACTTTGCCGCCTGCGCGGACCCCCAGGCCCTGCTGGCGGCGGCACGCCGTTTGCAGGAAAACGCACCGCTGGCGCAGGAGCGGGCACAGCGCCTGATCGGCGCCTTGGGCAAGAAACCCATCAGCGAGAGTCCAGGTGAGATTGATCTGCGCCTGGCCATCGCCCGGGCAGCGCAACTGGCCGGCGTTGAAGTCATCCTGTCGGGTCAGGCGCAAGCCTGGATTGCGCACGACCTGCTGGCGCGCGTGCTGGACAATCTGCTGGCCAACCTGGCACCCAACTGGCGCGCGGTAGAGGCAGAGAAACCGACGATGCAATTGAGAATGACCGGGGCCAGCGAAACGACGCAGGCCATGGCTGAAATCGAGTTCTCCAGTCCATGGCGCGCCGTCAGCGAGCAAATCCCAGCTGAAAAACTGTTTGAACCGTTTGCCAGTGGCCGTCCCGGTGGTTTGGGGCTCGGTCTGTACCAGGCCCGCAAGAGCCTGCGTGAAGCCGGCGGTGAACTAAGAGCCGTGCCGAGCGAGGCAGGTTTGAGCTTCATGCTGCGAATGCCGGCGAAGGCACCGTAAAAATTTCAGACTCCCCCTTCTGCAAGCCAAACCCGATAATGCACCCATGAGTACCGACCTGATCGTGGGTTTGGCCTCTGTTTCACAGGAAAGGATCATTTTATGAAACATCGCAGTTTTGCCCGTCAATCGGGCTTCACCCTGGTTGAAATCGCAATCGTGCTGGTCATCATCGGCCTGCTGCTAGGCGGCGTGCTCAAGGGGCAGGAGATGATTGAGAATGCCAAAACCAAAAGTGTCGTCAATGACATGAAGGCCATCCAGGCGGCTTACAACGGATATGTGGACAGATACAAGGCGATTCCAGGCGATGAACTCCAAGTGACAACCAATGCACGCGGCTGGCCCAATACTGTGGGTCCTCTTGCTTCCAATGGGATCCTCGCAGCTCCGATAGGGTCTACCTTCACAAACGCCGCTGGTGAAAACCAGTCGTTCTGGCAATCGCTGCGCGCTTCCGGATTGTTGTCCGGCGATGCCACCGCTGTCGGGGTTCCTGCGCTTCCAACTCATGCGGCGAATGGAACCATTGGTATCGCGACTGGACAAGTTTATGGCTTGAGTGGCACCTTCGTTTGCGCTTCGAATTTGACCACCAAGCAGGCGGCGGCCATTGATGTCCTGGTTGACGGCCCCCTGCCGGCAAGCAACATTGGCAACACCGTGGGTACTCTTCGTGCCGCTACTGGTGCTGCACCATTGGCGCCGGTGGCGGCTCTTCCGGCGGCAACTGCGTATAACGAAACTGCCACCCTCACCCCATGGACCGTGTGCATGCAAATATAAAGCTACCGAGATGAGGAATTGGCTGAAACTTCAATTCCCGCTACGGCTTTGGTGTGAGCGCCACCAAGAACTCGATTCCCACGAATACGGTATCCGGGGCAATTAGATATGTTGATCATCCGGCAGCCCCTTGGGTTACCGTTTGCAAGAAGATCTAAGACATCTGACACATGAAAAAAGGCATCTCCGGATGCCTTTTTTTCGTGCGCCCCGCCTGGGCGCACTCCTGGCGGTGCAAGCCCTCCCGCAAGCTCAGCACAGCGAGCGAAGTGAAGCGCAACTGCATGAGGGCGACCGCGTGTGGGAAGCCTTGGTTTTGTTGGGGTGATTCGAAAAGGCAGTGAGGTCCGTATGACAAATTCAGGTTCATTCCAAGGCGTCATTTTCAGGCGCAACACCGCATGTCTCCTGTTGGCTGACACTTGTGCCGCAGGGGCTCAGGCTTAGACCAAGGCCAGCGCAGCCGAGGCGACTCCGGTTGGTCAATCGCTTGAGCCCAAGCGCATCGACTCAGAAACGAGGCAACATTCCCCTATCATTGACGCGCAAGGTCCAACACAAGCTTCGATGCCAGCCCGCATTCCAATCATTGATGCCACCCGCTGCTCCGGCTGCGGACGGTGTATCGCCGCCTGTCATCTCGGGCTGTTTTCTTTTGAACGTCAAGGCTGGCGAAAAATTTCCGTGCTGCACGATGGCGATGCTTGTAGTGGCTGCGCAAAGTGCGCTGCAGTGTGTTGCATCAACGTGATCAGCATGACCGAAAGGACGGTGTTCCCACCGCTTGATGTTGCATAAAGATTCAGGCGTTCGGATTTTTTGGCCTTAAGCGAAATCGTGGCCTGGATCAAGAGCCGGCCTTAGCGGTCAATGAAATGGATCGCAACGCTGGCAAAGGCAGATAATTTGACCCATGAAACACTATTCCATTCTCTTCGTCTGCAATGACAATCTGTGCCGCAGCCCGACGGCCGAAGCGGTATTGCGCCAGAAACTGGGCGACGCCGGGCTGCAAGACCGCGTGAAAGTCGAATCGGCTGCAACGCACGACTACAACGTCGAGGAGCCGGCCGACATTCGCTCGCAAAAGCATGCGACGCGCCGCGGCTATGACCTCTCGGCTTTCAGGGCGCGCTTGCTGTTGCTCGAAGATTTCGAACGCTTTGATCTGATTCTCGCGATGGACGCCAGCAATATGCAGGTGCTGCAGATGCGTTGTCCGCCCAGCCACAAATCACGCCTGCAGTATTTCTCGGCCTATCTCGGCGCGCCCAGGCACCAGAGTATTCCCGATCCCTTTTATGGCGATGAGCGGGACTTTGAGCAAGTGCTCGACCAGATCGAGGACGGCTGCGACGCACTTGTCAAAATTGCACAACAAGCGCTTGCGTGAGCTCGGTAGCGGGGCCGGGCGGTCGGTGCCGATGCAGCCCCCTGGCGCTGCCGTCAATGCGTCACGGCTTCGAGCTGGTCTGACAGCGTCAGCCACTGTTCTTCCAGTACCTGCAATTCGTCGTTGACCTGCTTGAGCCGCATGCCGAGTTCGGCGAAGTCGGCCGGCGGCGGTGCGGCGCAGAGGTGGGCTTCAATGGCGCCGCCTTCCCCTTGCAGCGTGGCCATGCGCGCCTCGATGTCTTCGAGCTGGCGTTTGAGCGTGCCGCGCGCCGCCGGCTTGGCTTTGGTCGGCGTCGCTGCCGCTTGGGCCTGGGCTTTGCGTTCGGCCTTGGCGCTGGCGCTGCTGGCTTCCTTGATCGCTTCGCGCTGGCGTTTGGCTTCGTCGAGCAGGTAGCGCTGGTAGTCATCGAGGTCGCCGTCGAACGGCGAGACACCGCCGCGCGAGACCATCCAGAATTCGTCGCAGACGGCGCGCAGCAGGGCGCGGTCATGACTGACCAGCATCACCGTGCCTTCGAACTCGTTGAGCGCCATGGACAGCGCTTCACGCGTGGCCAGATCGAGGTGGTTGGTGGGCTCATCGAGCAGCAGCAGGTTCGGGCGCTGCCAGACGATCATGCACAACACCAGGCGCGCCTTCTCGCCGCCGCTCATGCTGCCGACCGCTTGCTTGACCATGTCGCCGCCGAAGTTGAAGGTGCCCAGAAAGCTGCGCAAGTCCTGCTCGCGCGTGGCCTGGCCGGCTATTCTGCCGGCCGCTGTCAGTTCTTTCGCGAGCCGGATCATGTGCTCCAGCGGTGTGTCGGCCGGGCGCAGCACGTCGAGTTCCTGCTGCGCGAAGTAACCGATGTTCAGGCCCTTGCCTTCGGTCATTTCGCCGCCGATGGGCTGCAGTGCGCGCGCCACGGTCTTGACCAGTGTTGACTTGCCCTGGCCGTTGGCGCCCAGGATGCCGATGCGCTGGCCCGCCAGCACCGAGCGGCTGACGTTGTTGACGATCACGGTGGGTGGCGTGCCCTCGGGTGCATCTTCGGGCGCGGGATAGCCAAAGCTAACGCCCTGCATCGACAGCATCGGGTTGGGCAGATTGGCCGGCTCCTTGAATTCGAAGGTGAAGTCGGCATCGGCCAGCAGCGGCGCGATTTTCTCCATGCGGTCCAGGGCCTTGACGCGGCTTTGCGCCTGCTTGGCCTTGCTCGCCTTGGCTTTGAAACGTGCGATGAATTTCTGCAGATGCGCAATCTTGTCCTGCTGTTTGGCAAAGGCGTTCTGCTGCAGTTCCATCTGCTCGGCGCGCAGGTCCTCGAACTTGCTGTAGTTGCCGCCGTAGCGCACCAGCTTGGCCGCGTCGATGTGCAAGGTGACGTTGGTCACGGCGTCAAGAAACTCGCGGTCGTGGCTGATGACGATCATCGTGCCTTCGTATTTCTTGAGCCAGGTTTCCAGCCAGACCAGTGCGTCCAGGTCCAGGTGATTGGTTGGCTCGTCAAGCAGCAACAGGTCCGACGGGCACATCAGCGCGCGCGCCAGTTGCAGCCGCATGCGCCAGCCGCCTGAGAAACTGTTGACCGGGTTCGTCAGTTCAGTGGTCTTGAAGCCGAGCCCCAGGATCAGCGCTTGGGCGCGCGCCGGCGCGTCATGCGAGCCAGCGTCGTGCAAGGCCATGTAGGCGTGCGCCATGCGGTCGTAGTCTTCCGTCGCTTCGGCGGCCGTGACTTCCTGCTGCGCCGCCAGCAGCGTGGTGTCACCTTCGACGACAAAATCGGTGGCGCTCTGCTCGGTCTCGGGCATGTCCTGCGCCACCTGGCCCATGCGCCACTGTGCTGGAATACTGTATTCGCCAGCGTCCTCGTGCAGCGTGCCGTTGAAGAGGGCGAACAGCGAAGACTTGCCGGCCCCGTTGCGCCCGACCAGGCCGACTTTTTCACCCGGATTGAGGGTGACGGTGGCGCCGTCAAGCAACACCTTGACGCCGCGGCGCAGGGTGACATTTTTAAGAGTAATCAAGGGAGTCGATCAGGTTGATATGGGAATAATTCGGGGCGGCAATAACACTTCGGGATACGATGACACATGGTTTTGTCATCCCGGACTTGCGGAGCCTGCCCCGGACTCCGATCCGGGGGCATCCATGGATTGCGGGTCGGAGCCCGCAATGACGAGTCCACCCGCCAGCAGCGCCTCACGCGTCAGCAGCAGCACCTGGTCTTCGCCGGCGCTGGTCTCCAGCCAGATGGCTTCCAGTGCGGGAAAGGCCGCTTCGAAGTGGCCGCGCTCGTTGCCGATTTCGAGCACCAGTACGGCTTGTTCCGTCATGTGCTGCGGCGCATCCCGCAGCAACTGACGGATGAAGTCCATGCCGTCGCTGCCACCCGCGCGGTTGCCATCGAGCGCCAGTGCCGGTTCGGCCAGGTATTCAGGGGGCAATGCCGCCATGCTCTGCGCGTTGACGTAGGGCGGGTTGCACAGGATCAGGTCGTAGGGGCCGTGGACGCTGGTCAAACCATCGGACTCGAACAGACGGATGCGTTCTTGCAATGCATACGTGTCAACGTTGATGCGCGCCACGGCCAGTGCGTCGGCCGAGAGGTCACAGGCGTCGACGCGTACTTCCGGGTAGCTCAGCGCCGCCAACACCGCCAGGCTGGCGTTGCCGGTGCAGAGGTCGAGCACCTCGCGCGTCGCCGCGCTGAGCCAGGGATCGATGGCGCCGTCAACCAGCAGTTCGGCAATCAGCGAACGCGGCACGATGGCGCGCTCATCGACATAAAAGGCCTGGCCTTGCAGCCAGGCTTCGCGCGTCAGGTAGGCCGCCGGCTTGCGGGTCTGGATTCTTTCCGCGAACAGGGCTGTGATCTGTGCCTGCTGCGCGGCGCTGGCTTGCCGGCTGGCGATGGAGTCCGGACCCTCAAGCGCACTATCGAGTGGCAAACCAAGTTGCCATAGCACCAGCCAGGCCGCCTCATCGAAGGCGTTGCGCGTGCCGTGGCCAAAGACCACGCCAGCATCGGTGAGCTGAGCCGCGCCCGCTTCTATCAGTTCAAGAACAGTCATGGCTTCACTTGCGCATTGAGGTTTTCCAGCACGCCGCGGTAAATGGCTGTGAGTGGCTCGATGTCGGCCAGTTCCACGTATTCATTGATCTTGTGGATGCTGGCGTTGGGGGGGCCGAGTTCGATCACCTGCGGGCAAATCCGGGCGATAAAACGCCCGTCGCTGGTGCCGCCGGTGGTGGAGAGTGCGGTTTCGATACCGGTTGCGGTCCGGATGGCGCTGGCGACGGCTTGCACCAGCGTGCCCGGTGTGGTGAGAAAGGGCTCGCCACCAAGTACCCACGTCAGTTCGAAGTCAAGGCCATGGCGCTCCAGCACGGCTTGCAGGCGTGACTTGAGCGCCTGCGGCGTCGACTCGGTGCAGAAGCGGAAGTTGAAATCCAGCACCACGCTGCCCGGGATCACGTTGCTGGCGCCAGTGCCGCCGTGGATGTTGCTGACCTGCCACGAGGTTGGCGGGAAAAAGGCGTTGCCCTGGTCCCATTCGATGGTGACCAGTTCCGCCAAGGCCGGTGCCAGCAGGTGGATCGGATTCTTTGCCAGTTGCGGATAGGCGATATGGCCTTGCACACCCTTGACCGTGAGGCGGCCGCTCAGGGTGCCGCGGCGTCCGTTCTTGATCATGTCGCCACTGCGATTGAGTGCCGTCGGTTCGCCGACGATGCAGTAGTCGAGCCTTTCGCCGCGTTGTTCGAGCGCCTGGCAGACCACGACCGTGCCGTCGTTGGCCGGGCCTTCTTCGTCGCTGGTCAGTAGCAGGGCGATCGAGAGCGCCGGCGCTGGCGTGGCGGCCAGAAACTCTTCTAGCGCGACGATGAAGGCCGCGATCGAGATCTTCATGTCGCTGGCGCCGCGCCCGTAGAGCCGGCCGTCGCGCACGGTTGGCGTGAACGGGTCGCTCTGCCATTGATCGAGCGGGCCGGTTGGCACGACGTCGGTATGGCCGGCAAACACCAGCAGCGCAGCTGCGTCCGTGAGCGCAGGCCGCTTGGCCCACAGGTTGGTGACGCGAAAGTCGACCGGTCCGCTGACGATGGTTTCGCAGACAAAGCCCAGCGCAGTGAGGCGTTCGATGATGAGCGCCTGGCACCGTGCGTCGTCGGGTGTCAGGGAAGGGCGGGCAATCAGTTGTTGCGCCAGGTCTAGCGTGCGGCTTGTCAGCATGTCGTGGTCAATGGTTGACGTCCAGCGTGATTTCGGTGAAAGAGGGCTGATCGTCCCGGTCTTCGGCTTCTTCCTGTGCCTTGGGGTGGGCCTTGAAGTCGTTTTGCAGCCGCCACAACAGGTTGGTCGGCGAGTCGGCATTGGCCAGGCCTTCCTGGCGCTCGATGATGCCATCGGTGATCAGGCGTGCAATGTCCTGCTCAAAGGTCTGGCTGCCCTCGGTCATGGATTTTTCCATGGCATCCTTGAGGCCCGAGAAGTCGCCTTTTTCAATCAGCTCGGAGATCAGCTTGGTGTTGAGCAGGATCTCGACAGCGGGCGTGCGCGCACCCGCCTTGGTGCGCAACAGTCGCTGCGACACGACGGCGCGCAGGGCGGCAGCGAGGTCGCCGAGCATGGTCGGGCGCACCTCGACCGGGTAAAAACTCAGGATGCGGTTCAAGGCCTGGTAGCTGTTGTTGGCGTGCATGGTGGCCAGGCACAGGTGCCCGGACTGGGCGTAGGCCAGTGCCGCTGACATGGTCTGACGGTCGCGGATTTCGCCGATCTGGATCACGTCCGGAGCCTGGCGCAAGGCGTTCTTGAGGGCGATCTCAGCCGATTCGGTATCGATGCCGACTTCGCGCTGATTGACCACTGAGCGTTTGTTGCGGAACAGGAACTCGATCGGCTCCTCGATCGTCAGGATGTGCCCGGCCGAGTTTTCGTTGCGGTGGTTGAGCATTGAGGCCAGGGTCGTGCTTTTGCCCGTTCCCGTGGCGCCAACCATCAGCAGCAGGCCGCGCTTCTCCATCACCAGCTGGCTCAGGACCGGGGGCACGCACAGCGTGGTCAGCGTTGGGATCTCGACCGAGATAAAGCGGATCACCGCGGCCAGCGAGCCGCGCTGGCGCATTGCGCTGATGCGAAAGCGGCCGACGCCGCCCAAGCCCCAGGCCATGTTGAGTTCATTGGTCCGCTCCAGTTCCTCAATCCGTTCGGGCGGCAGGATCTCGCTGAGCAACTGGCGTGGCGCTTCGGGCGGCAGCACCTGGTTGTTGATCGGCAGGCAAACGCCGTTGATCCGGATCAGCACCGGCGACTGGGCCGACAGGTAGACGTCGGAGGCTTTTTTCTCGCTCATCAGGCGAAGAATGCGCTCCATTGTTCCCGAGTTTTCAATGTCTGCCATGATTGCGCCTTGTGCTGTGCTCAGTCGCGTAGCAGGTCGTTCAGGCTGGTCTTGGCCCGGGTCTGGGCGTCGACGCGCTTGACGATGATGGCCGCGTACAGGCTGTACTTGCCGTCGTTCTTGGGCAGGGTGCCGCTGATGACGACCGATCCGCTCGGAATGCGGCCGTAGCTGACGCTGTCGCTGGCACGGTCATAGATCGGCGTGCTCTGGCCGAGATACACGCCCATTGAGATGACTGAGTTCTCTTCCACGATCACGCCTTCGACCACTTCCGAGCGCGCGCCGATGAAGCAGTTGTCTTCGATGATGGTCGGGCCAGCCTGCATCGGCTCCAGCACACCGCCGATGCCGACGCCGCCGCTCAGGTGCACGTTCTTGCCGATCTGCGCGCACGAGCCCACGGTGGCCCAGGTGTCGACCATCGTGCCTTCATCGACATAGGCGCCGATGTTGACATAGGACGGCATCAGCACGACGCCCTTGCCGATGAAGCTGCCGCGGCGCGCCACCGCAGGCGGCACCACGCGCACGCCGGTGGCGCGCATGGCCTCGTCGTCCATGCCGGCAAATTTGGTCGGCACCTTGTCGTAGAAGCCGAGGTCGCCGGCGCGCATGATGGCGTTGTCCTTCAGGCGAAAGCTCAGCAGTACCGCCTTTTTGATCCATTGGTGCGTAGTCCAGCGGCCCACCGCTTCGCGTGTGGCAACGCGCAACTGACCCGAGTTGAGTTGACTGATCACGTGTTCGACCGCTTCAATCACGTCGCTGGGCGCGGACTTGGCGGAGATGCTGGCGCGGTTTTCCCAGGCGGCGTCGAGGATGGTTTGCAGTTGTTGGGTCATGGTCTTCTTTCTAATCGGTGGCGCACAGTGTTGAAGCGCTGTCGCGCAAGGTTTCAGGTTCTGGATTTGACAAATTGGACAATGCGCTGGGCCGCTTCGACGCATTCGGCGGTTTCGGCCACCAGGGCCATGCGGATCCGCTGCGCGCCCGGGTTGACGCCTTGCCCGTCACGGGCCAGGAAAGTACCCGGTAATACGGTCACATTGTAAAGAGTGAACAATTCTCGTGCGAACTCGGTGTCATTGCCCTTGACTTTGGCCCACAGGTAAAAGCCGGCGTCGGGCAAGGCCACGTCCAGCACCCCGGCAATCAAAGGTGTGACCTGGGCGAATTTATCGCGATACAGGGCGCGGTTTTCAATCACGTGCTGCTCGTCGCCCCAGGCCGCAATGCTGGCCGCCTGTACCACCGGGCTCATGGCGCTGCCGTGGTAGGTGCGATACAGCAGGAACTGCTTGATGAGCGCGGCGTCACCCGCGACAAAACCGCTGCGCATGCCCGGCACATTGCTGCGCTTGGACAGGCTGGTGAGCGACACCAGCTTGCGGAAGTCGCTGCGGCCCAGGCGCGCTGCCGCCTCCATGCCACCGAGCGGCGGCTCGTCGCGGAAGTAAATCTCGCTATAGCACTCGTCGGAGGCGATGACAAAGCCGTAGCGGTCGCTCAGGGCAAACAGCTTTTCCCATTCTGACAAGGGCATCACGGCGCCGGTCGGGTTGCCCGGCGAGCAGGTGATCAGCAGTTGGGTGCGCTCCCAGATCGACGCTGGCACGCTGTCCCAGTCCTGCGCGAAATTGCGCGCCGCGTCACTGGGCACGAAGTAGGGCTCGGCCCCGGCCAGTAAGGCTGCGCCCTCGTAGATCTGGTAGAACGGATTGGGGCACACAACCACTGGCGCGAGCGCCGCGTCGCGGCCTGCGGGTGCGGGATCGATGATGGTTTGCGTGAGGGCAAACAGGGCTTCGCGTGAGCCGTTGACCGGCAGCACTTGCGTGGCCGGGTTCACGTCCAGGCCGTAGCGCAGCTTGAGCCAGTCGCTGCAGGCCTGGCGCAGGCGCGGTTCACCGGCGGTGGCGGGGTAGGACGCCAGGCCGCTCGGCGTGGCCATGACGGATGCCATCATGGCCTCTCGGATGAAGGCCGGCGTGGCGTGCTTGGGCTCACCCATGCCCAAGCTGATCGCTTGCAGGGCTGGATTGGGGGTGACACCGGCAAAAAGTTGGCGCAGGCGCTCGAAGGGATAAGGCTGGAGCCGGGATAGCAGTGGATTCATGGTCTGCGATTATCCCGCGTGAGCAGCCGACCCCGCTCACGACCGCGTCGGCTGACGCGCAGAAGCGGCTATTTCTTCTGTCTTTTCCGCGCAGCCGGTGATTTCTTGGCCGGTCTTGCCGTCTTTGTGGGCTTGACGGCGGCCGGCGCCGCTCCGGCCTCGGGCGCATCCCCGATTACCGATTTGACCGGGCAGACTTTGAACACCGGGCATTTCTTGCAGCCGATTGCGATGGCGATGGGGCAGATTTTCATGATGATTCCTGATCAGGCGCCAGCGACGGCAATGCCTTTGAACTCGCCGGTGGCGATGCGTTTTTGCCACTCCGCCGGGCCTGTGATGTGGGCGCTGGTGCCGCCTGAGTCGACCGCCACGGTGACCGGCATGTCGACGACGTCGAATTCATATATGGCTTCCATACCCAGATCGGCAAAGCCAACCACCTGGGCGGTCTTGATGGCTTTCGAGACCAGGTAGGCGGCACCGCCGACGGCCATCAGGTAAGCACTCTTGTGCCTCTTGATCGCCTCGATGGCGACCGGGCCACGCTCGGCCTTGCCGATCATGGAGATCAGGCCGGTCTTGGCCAGCATCATCTCGGTGAAGCCGTCCATGCGCGTAGCGGTGGTCGGGCCGGCCGGGCCCACGGCCTCGCCCTTGATTGGGTCCACTGGGCCCACGTAGTAGATCACGCGGTTGGTGAAGTCAACCGGCAGCTTCTCGCCCTTGGCCAGCATGTCCTGGATGCGTTTGTGCGCGGCGTCGCGGCCGGTCAGCATTTTGCCGTTGAGCAGCAGCGTGTCGCCGGGCTTCCAGCTTGCGACTTCTTCCTTGGTCAACGTGTTGAGGTCAACCTTTTTGCTCTTGACGTAGTCGGGCGTCCACTGCACATCGGGCCAGAGGTCGAGCGAGGGCGGTGTCAGGTAGACCGGGCCGCTGCCGTCCATCACGAAATGGGCGTGGCGCGTGGCGGCGCAATTCGGGATCATGGCCACGGGTTTGCCGGCAGCGTGCGTCGGGTACATCTTGATCTTGATGTCGAGCACGGTGGTCAGGCCGCCCAGGCCCTGCGCGCCAATGCCCAGGGCGTTGACCTTGTCGAGCAGTTCCAGGCGCAGGGCCTCGGTCTTGCTCAGGGTCTGACCCGCAGCCGCCTTGGCCTGCAGCTCATGCATGTCCAGGTCTTCCATCAGGCTTTGCTTGGCCATCAGCACGGCTTTCTCTGCCGTGCCGCCAATGCCGATGCCCAGCATGCCCGGCGGGCACCAGCCCGCGCCCATCGTCGGCACGGTCTTGAGCACCCAGTCGACAACACTGTCGCCCGGATTGAGCATGGCCATCTTGCTCTTGTTCTCGCTGCCGCCGCCCTTGGCGGCGACCGTGACTTCGACCGTGTTGCCCGGAACGATTTCGGTGTAGATCACGGCCGGTGTGTTGTCCTTGGTGTTCTTGCGCTCGAACTGCGGATCGGCCACGACGCTGGCGCGCAGCGTGTTGTCGGGGTGGTTGTAGGCGCGGCGCACGCCTTCGTTGATGGCGTCGTCCAGGCTGCCGGTGAACTCGCCCCAGCGCACATCCATGCCGACCTTGAGGAAGACGTTGACGATGCCGGTGTCCTGGCAGATCGGGCGGTGTCCGGTGGCGCTCATCTTGCTGTTGGTCAGAATCTGCGCGATGGCGTCCTTTGCCGCGGCGCTTTGTTCGCGCTCGTAGGCGCGCGCCAGATGGGCGATGTAGTCGGCCGGATGGTAGTAGCTGATGTACTGGAGGGCAGCGGCAATCGACTCGATCAGGTCAGCCTGGCGGATGGTGGTCATGATGATGTAAAACCTCAGTTTTCGTTGGAGGGGATGGTTCTTGGCAGCGCCTTCTAGTTTAACCATTCCCGCTTTCGGAACAGGTGAAATCCGGATCGGCAAAAATGAATCTGCAGTAAGTTTGATGCCAGTCAGTGGCTTGTAAGTGCCAGCGCCGACAGTCGCGCACAGCTTTCAACAACTAGAGGAGATATCAGCATGAGTGAACCATCGACCGCCATTGAATCCGTTCTGGTCGAAAATCGCGTGTTTCCGCCCAGCGAGGCGTTCGTCAAGTCGGCACGTATCTCGGGCATGGACGCCTATAACGCACTGTGCGCTGAGGCGGCGAATGATTTCGAAGGTTTCTGGGCCCGGCTGGCGCGCGAGAACGTGATGTGGGATAAACCTTTCACGAAAACACTCGATGAGTCGAATGCGCCGTTCTACAAATGGTTCGAGGACGGTCAGCTCAATGCGTCGGCCAACTGCCTGGACAAGCACATGGGCACGCCGGTCGAGAACAAGACCGCCGTGATCTTTGAGGCTGACGATGGCAGCGTGACCAAGACCAGCTACAAGGAACTGCTGGCACGCGTGAGCCAGTTTGCCAATGCCCTGCAAGCCAGTGGCATCAAAATGGGTGACCGGGTTTTGATCTACATGCCGATGACGCTCGAAGGCGTGATTGCGATGCAGGCCTGCGCCCGCATTGGCGCCACGCACAGCGTGGTGTTTGGCGGTTTCTCAGCCAAGGCGCTGCAGGAACGCATCATCGACGCCGGCGCCGTGGCCGTCATCACCGCCAATTACCAGATGCGCGGCGGCAAGGAGTTGCCGCTCAAGGCCATCGTGGACGAAGGCCTGGACCTGGGTGGCTGCGAGTCGATCAAGACCGTCTTTGTCTACCAGCGCACCGCTACCGCCTGCAACATGATGGCGGGGCGCGACAAGACCTTTGCCGAAGCCCTGGCCGGGCAAAGCATGGTGTGCGCCCCGGTGTCGGTCGGCGCTGAGCACCCGCTGTTCATTCTCTTCACCTCCGGCTCCACGGGTAAGCCCAAGGGCGTGCAACATTCCACCGGCGGCTTCATGCTCTGGGCCAAGCTCACGATGGACTGGACTTTTGATTTGAAGCCCACCGACGTCTTCTGGTGCACGGCCGACATCGGCTGGATCACCGGCCACGCCTACGTCGCCTACGGGCCGCTGGCGGCCGGCGCGACTGAAATCATTTTCGAAGGCGTGCCGACCTACCCGGACGCCGGGCGTTTCTGGCAGATGATTGAGCGCCACAAGTGCAGCATTTTCTACACGGCGCCCACCGCAATCCGCTCGCTGATCAAGGCCGCCGAAAGCAATGAGAAAGTGCACCCGGCGCGCTCGGACCTGAGCAGCCTGCGCATCCTCGGCTCGGTCGGCGAGCCGATCAACCCGGAAGCCTGGATGTGGTACTACAAGCATGTCGGCGGCGAGCGCTGTCCGATAGTCGACACCTTCTGGCAGACCGAGACCGGCGGCCACATGATCACGCCACTGCCCGGCGCCACGCCGCTGGTGCCCGGTAGCTGCACGCTGCCACTGCCCGGCATCATGGCCGCCATCGTGGATGAAGCCGGCCACGATGTGCCCAATGGTTCCGGCGGCCTGCTGGTCGTCAAGCGCCCGTGGCCGTCGATGATCCGCACCATCTGGAATGACCCGGATCGCTTCAAGAAGAGCTATTTCCCCGAAGAACTCGGTGGCACCACCTACCTCGCCGGTGACGGTGCCGTGCGCAGTGCCGACCGCGGCTACTTCCGCATTACCGGGCGCATTGACGATGTGCTCAATGTCTCGGGCCACCGCATGGGAACGATGGAGATTGAATCGGCGCTGGTTGCCAAGACCGATCTGGTGGCCGAAGCGGCCGTCGTTGGGCGTCCGGACGACATGACGGGCGAGGCCATTTGCGCCTTCGTCGTGCTCAAGCGTCCGTGCCCGAGCGGCGACGAGGCGCGCGCCATCGCCAAGGAACTGCGTGACTGGGTGGCCAAGGAAATCGGCCCGATCGCCAAGCCGAAAGACATCCGCTTCGGCGAGAACCTGCCCAAGACCCGCTCCGGCAAAATCATGCGCCGCCTGCTGCGCTCGCTGGCCAAGGGCGAGTCGATCACGCAAGACACCTCGACGCTGGAGAACCCGGCGATTCTGGACCAGTTGGGGCAGACCTACTGAGGCAGATTCGCGTCGGGCCACAGGCCAAGAGAGAAGCCCGCTGCTGCGGGCTTTTTTTGGGATGGGTCTTGCTGCGCTGCCGACCCCAACTCGGTTGCCGCACTCTGTGGCTCGCGCGTGCCAATCATGGTGGTCGCGTTTGGGGTAGACGGCAAGACCTCTGGTACATTTCAGTTCATTGGCAAATGCAGAGTATTCTGCATACGCAAAGCTACAGGCCCCGAGCACAGCCATAGTGAAGGGGTCGCTGGGTCGCCCCGGGGGAACATTTCATTTCGCGACCGGGTCTGTCGTTTCGCGACGCCTTGAAGTTCAAATCCATTGAATAAATTTGAGGTACAGAGCGATCAAGACATGAAGAAGCATTTGTTGTTTTCACGGGCAATTGCGCGGTTGCGGGCGTTAATGATCGCTTACAGAGCGGTGCAGGACGAAGCCGCAATCGAGTCAATAAGGCGCATATCGGTCACCTTCTGGTTCTTGGCACCCCTCGAAGTCGTCTTGGCGGTCTGGTACCGGAACTACAAGGTTCCGGCAGATCAGCCAGAGGCACTGGTTTGGGCGAATTCCTTGTTTCTGCTCCATGCGATTACTGCCGTAGCGACTTTGCTGCTGACGCTTGTCGGAGTCCGCCTTTTGCGTAGGGAAAAGCTTGACACCCGGTTCGCTGTCGTTTTGCAAATTCTGTTGTCTCTCACTTGTCTGATGTACGGTGTCGCAGTTTCATACTTTGATATTGCGGTCGGGGGCACACAGGCATTCATACTGGTCTGCTTTGGCGTGGCAAGCCTTTTCCTCATGCGCCCGGCAATTTCCTTCGCATTGTTCGGCATCGCCTTTGCCGCCGTATGGCAAATGTTGCTCATGACTGAGAGCGGACGGCAATTGGAAATCATGCGTCTTAACGCGCTGACCGCAGTCGTTTTGTCAATCATTTTGTCCGCCATCATCTTTCATCAATACGCGAAAAGTTCGCTTTTGCGCCGCGAACTTGAAATGCTCGCAGGTGAGGATCCGCTCACGCTTTTGCCGAATCGCCGCGAACTGATGGCTCGCTTGCAAAAATCGCTCCACCTTGCTGCCCGCAGCGAAGAAAATGGATGCCTGTTGTTCATCGATCTGGACCATTTCAAGAACATAAACGACACGCAAAGCCATATCGTGGGCGACCTGTTTCTCAAGGAGGTGGCGCAGCGGCTCGTCGCCAGCGTTCGGGACGTGGACACAGTTGCCAGATTCGGCGGCGACGAATTCATCGTCATGCTGGAAAATCTTGGCGCCGATTTGGATAGTGCCGCGCGGTATGCCGAGGTGGTCAGCGAAAAGATTCTTCAAAGGATCAGTCAACCCTACAATCTCGGCCCGTCTGAACTCCACCACCGTACAGCGAGCATCGGTGTAGCCTTGTTTTCTCCGAAAGAACATTCGGCAGACGAGCTAATGAAGCAGGCGGACGTGGCGATGTATCAAGCCAAGAATGCGGGTCGCAATACGGTTCGCTTTTACGACGCTGAAATGCAAGCCCGGGTGCTCGAACGTGGCGCCATGGAGATGGATCTTCGGGAGGCGATTGCAAAGGGCCAACTTGTTTTGCATTATCAGCCGCAAGTTGACTCGGCAGGTGTTGTGCTCGGAGCAGAGGCACTTGTACGCTGGTTGCACCCGCAACGCGGACGGGTTGCACCTGAGCAATTTATCGCGCTGGCCGAGGAGGCTGGATTCATCGGGGACGTGGGCAAATGGGTGCTAGAGACAGCCTGCGTCCAATTGGCGCGTTGGGCGATGCAGCCAAGACTGTTACGTGTTTCCTTATCGGTGAACATGAGCTCATATCAGTTCCGCCAAACCGATATCGTCGATCAGGTTACCCAAGTACTATTGGATACCGGGGCCGATCCGCAGCGCCTGAAACTGGAATTGACCGAAAGCATCATGCTCAGGGATGTTGACCAGGTGATAGCCAAAATGGACGCGCTCAAAGAAAAAGGAATCACCTTCTCACTGGATGATTTTGGCACCGGCTATTCGTCACTTTCTTACCTGAAACGTCTTCCAATAGATGAAATCAAGATCGACCAGGGATTTGTGCGAGACATCCTGACCGATCCTGATGATGCGGCTATTGCCAGGATGGTCATCGCGCTGGCCGCCAGCATGGGTTTAGCAGTGATCGCTGAAGGCGTTGAAACCGAAGCACAGCGCGACTTACTGGCCGACCTCGGCTGTCACAACTATCAGGGTTATCTGTTCAGTCCGGCGCTGTCGGCTCAGGAGTTTGAGGCGCTATTGGGGCGGGTGCCAACCTGAGTTCAGTCAATATGGGGAAGCACACAATGGCCGCCAGTAATCCCTCGCCTGAATCCCCGTTCTGACGGACCGGTTTGGAGCAGGCAAATCGAAATGTTGACGGTCGCGTTCGTGTCTAAAACAGTAGTCTCTTTGTGCTGTGTCAATTTCAACCGAAACTACGTCGCGCAGCAGCGCCGGTCGGAGGGGGCCGGCTGGAACAATGTGGCGACGCGGACCGCCTATTTCAGCGACAGCACCCAGTTCGCCAGTTTGCGCGCTTCGGCTTCGTTGACCTGGCTGTTGACCGGCATCGGCACCACGCCCCAGACGCCGGCGCCGCCTTTCATGATCTTTGCGGTCAGCTTGTCGGCCGCGTCTTTTTGCCCTGCGTATTTCTTGGCTACGTCCTTGTAGGCCGGGCCGACGATCTTCTTGTCAATGGAATGGCAGCTCAGGCAATTCTTGGCTTGCGCGAGTGCTTGATCGGCGTCGGCCGGTGCCGCCAGCGTCAGCGCTGCAGCCAGGATGAAGAGAGCACGCGTCATGATGGGTTCCTAATCGATTGGGGTACAGTTGGCCGACGCCATTGTAGTAAACAAGTGCAAATCAGGTGTTGCCCAAAGCTTGTTTGAGAAGGAACTTGCCAATGTATTTACTAGGTCTCGGGCTGGTCCTTCTGGCCCTGAAATTCTTCGGGATCAGTTCCATCGCGGCGTGGGATTGGTGGCTCGTCGTGCTGCCTTTTGCGTTGGCCGTGCTGTGGTGGGCGTGGGCCGATTGGTCGGGTTACACCGAGAAGAAAGCCATGGAGCGTGAGGGCCGGCGCCGCGATGAGCGCATTGAAAGCAATCGCAAGGCGATGGGAACGTCGAAAAAGCGCTGATGGTATGGTCAGGCATTGCGATTGCCGTCACATGGCAATCGCAGTGCCCGTAAGCGGATCAGTAGTTGTCCAGCACTGCGCCCTTGCTGGCGGTTGAGGCGTTGAAGGCGAACTTGGCTTGCACACCGCGGGTGTAGCGCGGTGCCGGTGCCGTCCAGGCGGCGCGGCGTTTCGCAATTTCCTCGTCGCTGACATTGAGTTGCAGCAGCAACTGGTGGGCATCGATGGTGATGGAATCACCCTCGTGGATGAAAGCAATGGTGCCGCCGGCCGCCGCTTCCGGCGCGACGTGACCTACCACCATGCCCCAGGTGCCACCTGAGAAGCGGCCATCTGTTATCAGGCCAACCGACTCGCCCAAGCCTTGCCCGACCAATGCGCCAGTCGGCGCCAGCATTTCCGGCATGC
This sequence comes from uncultured beta proteobacterium, assembly GCA_903920695.1. Taxonomy (GTDB): domain Bacteria; phylum Pseudomonadota; class Gammaproteobacteria; order Burkholderiales; family Burkholderiaceae_C; genus Rhodoferax. Next base: position 12,679 of record CAIXNB010000175.1, on the reverse strand, counting down.
CGGGGCCGCCCTTGGGTCCGAGGTAGCGCAGCACCATGACGTCGCCAGCCACAATTTTGTTGGCCAGGATAGCGGCCAGGGCCGACTGCTCGTCGTCAAAGACGCGGGCCGGACCGGTCATGACCGGCTTCTTCAGGCCGGTGATCTTGGCGACGCAGCCTTCCGGGCTCAGGTTGCCTTTGAGGATGGCCAGATGGCCTTGCTTGTACATGGGGTTGGACAGGGGGCGGATGACATCCTGGTCAGCGCGCGGCACGGCTGGAACGTCCTTGAGTACTTCGGCGATGGTCTGGCCGCTGATGGTGATGCAGTCGCCGTGCAGCAACCCGGCGCCCAGCAGCATCTTCATCACTTGCGGAATACCGCCGGCGCGGTGCAGGTCCACCGCTAGGTACTGGCCGCTGGGCTTGAGGTCGCACAGCACCGGTGTCTTGACGCGAACACGCTCGAAATCGTCGATGGTCCAATCGACACCGGCTGCATGCGCAATGGCCAGAAAGTGCAGCACGGCGTTGGTTGAGCCACCGGTGGCCATGATCACGGCGACGGCGTTCTCGATTGATTTGCGTGTCACGATGTCGCGTGGCTTCAGATCGTTCTTGATCGCTTCGAGCAGCACCCGGGCTGATTCGCGCGCCGAGTCCACTTTTTCTTCGTGCGGATTGGCCATGGTGCTGGAGTAGGGCAGGGACAGGCCCAGCGCCTCGAAGGCCGACGACATGGTGTTGGCGGTGTACATGCCACCGCAGGAGCCGGAGCCGGGCACGGCGCGGCGTTCGATCTCAAGCAGGTCTTCATCGCTCAAGCGGCCGGCGGCGTTCTCGCCCACGGCCTCGAAAACGCTCACGATGTTGAGGTCCTTGCCCTTGTAGCGGCCCGGCAGGATGGTGCCGCCGTAAACAAAAATCGCTGGCACATTGGCGCGCAACATGCCCATCATGCCGCCGGGCATGTTCTTGTCGCAGCCGCCGATCACGATCACGCCGTCGAGCCACTGGCCCTGCACGCAGGTCTCGATGCAGTCGGAAATCACCTCGCGGCTGACCAGGCTGTACTTCATGCCTTCGGTGCCCATGGCCATGCCGTCGCTGATGGTTGGCGTGCCGAACACCTGGGCCTTGCCGCCGCCGGTCTCGATGCTGGCAATGGCTGCATCGGCGAGTTTTTGCAGGCCGCTGTTGCACGGTGTGATGGTGCTGTGCCCGTTGGCCACGCCGACCATCGGCTTGTTGAAGTCTTCCTCCTGGTAGCCCATGGCGTAGTACATGGAGCGGTTCGGCGCGCGTGACTTGCCTTGCGTGATGTTCTGGCTGCGTGGGTTCGGAATGACGGGTTTGGTGGTCATGGCTGTCTCTGGTGTCGGGTGGAAGGATGGGTCCGGTTTCAGGTCCGCGCAGGGGCCTGAAATGCTAAGGCTGCGGTTTATTTTAAGCGCGACGCCGGCGCGCGCGCCCGATCATTTGGGGCGCTGCTATCGAAGGTGACGGGCGCCTTGATCAGCGCCGCCTGGCAGCTTCCGACGCCGACCACGTTGACCCGTATCGAGGTGCTGGCGTCGAGCGCACGGGAGGCGATTTCGCGTGCGTTGGCGCGCCAACTGCCGTGGAAGTAAGAGATCAGGTAGGAGCGCCCCATCGGTGCCGTACCGTCGGCATTGACGTAGAGAAACTCGCGCACCCGCGCGACGGTTTTGGCGCAGACCGTTTGAAACGATGCGGCCGGAACCTTCTTGGCTGCGATCACGATGTCGATGCGATCCGGGTCGATTCTGAGCGACACGCCCGCGCCCTCGACCGGCGTGGGCCAATCCTTGATTGCGTTAAGGGCGTATTCGAGTCTGAAACTGCCGAACTCGGCGGCCGACACGGTGGCCGTGCGCAAGTCGTCGAGTGGTGTGGCGTGCACGCTGCTGCTGCAGGCGCCGGCCAGGGCCAGGAGCAAAAGGGCGGTACGGCTATTCATCGCATTGGGATGGTTCATGACACTTTGAAGTTGGTTGGTAGCGCGGGTTCATGCCCCTGCCGCCGATCCGGATTCGGCCTGAGCTTGGGCATGACGCCCCGCATTTGTGCTGGGGCGATTCTAAGTGGCGACCCCATCGCAGCGCTTGGCGATTGGTTTCTTGCGTGCACAATGGCGTCCATGCTGATACATCCTCAAATCAATCCGGTGGCGCTGCAACTCGGACCTGTGGCTATTCATTGGTACGGGCTGACCTATCTGGCGGCGTTCGCGTTATTCATGTTCCTGGGCAACCGGCGCTTGTGTCATGAACCCTTTGCATCGATGAAAGGCGCGGCCGCCTGGACGCGGCGCGACGTCGAAGACATCCTGTTCATGGGCGTCATGGGCGTGGTGCTGGGCGGGCGTATTGGCTACTGCCTGTTCTATAAACCGCTCTATTACCTGGCGCATCCACTTGAGATTTTTGCGGTCTGGGCCGGCGGCATGAGCTTTCACGGTGGCATGCTGGGTGTGTTTGTCGCCATGATCTGGTTTTCGCGGTCGCGCCACAAGCCCTGGTTGCAGGTAACCGATTTTGTTGCGCCCTGTGTGCCAACCGGTCTGGCGGCGGGCCGGGTTGGCAACTTCATCAACGGTGAGTTGTGGGGTCGCCTGAGCGATCCGGAGCTGCCCTGGGGCATGGTGTTTCGCGGCGCTGGCGATCTGCCACGCCATCCTTCGCAGGTCTACCAGTTTCTCGGCGAGGGCCTGCTGCTGTTCGTGCTGCTGTGGCTGTACGCGCGCAAGGAGCGCAAGCAGGGCCAGGTGTCGGGCATGTTCCTGCTTGGCTACGGCCTGTTCCGCTTCGGCGCTGAGTTCTTCCGCGAGCCTGATGCTCACCTTGGCATTCTGTCGCTGGGCATGAGCATGGGGCAGTGGCTGTGCCTGCCGATGATCGTGGGCGGGGTTGCGCTTTGGCTGTGGGCCAACCAGCGTCCGGCGCGCTGATGCACCAGGAGACGAGCCGCGTGTCTGCCGGTGTCGAGGTTTGTTATTGGAATGGAGTGAATTGACCGCTTTTTAAAATACGCCGGAAAAATATCCGGCGATAACCGAGGAGACAAGAATGACTTTATCGAGACGCAATCTGATCCAGGCGGCGGGTGCTGCCGCCGTGACGTCCATGGCGGGCGGCGCCTGGGCGCAAAGCGGCGCTGGCGGCCTGAAGATCTCGCATCAATTCCCTGGTGGCACGCTGACAGAGGGCGACTTCCGCGATCGCCTGTGCCGGCGCTTTGCGGTCGAGGTCGAAAAGCGCACAGCCGGTGCGCTCAAGGCATCGGTCTATCCGGGCTCCTCGCTGATGAAGACCAATGCGCAGTTTTCTGCTGTGCGCAAGGGTGCCCTCGATATGAGCCTTTATCCGCTGTCCTACGCCGGCGGCGAGGTGGCCGAGACCAATATCGGTCTGATGCCCGCGTTGGTGCCCAGTTACGAACAGGGCGCGCTCTGGAAGAATGCCGAAGTCGGCAAGTTGCTGTCCAAGATGCTCGACGACAAGGGCGTGATCATCGTCAGCTGGGTCTGGCAGGCCGGAGGCGTTGCGAGCCGCACGCGGCCGCTGTTGACACCCGATGACGCCAAAGGCCTCAAGGTGCGCGGCGGCAGCCGCGAGATGGACATGATGCTCAAAGCCGCCGGTGCTTCCGTGATCACGCTGCCATCTAACGAGATTTATGCCGCGATGCAGACTGGCGCCATGGACGCGGCCATGACATCGAGCACCAGTTTCATCTCCTTCAAGCTCGAAGAGATTGCCAAGCATTTGACGACCGGACGCAACAAGACCTACTGGTTCATGCTGGAGCCCTTGATCATCTCGAAGGAGGTGTTCGCGAAGCTGCCCAAGGCGCAGCAGGATGTGGTGATGGCGGTTGGCGCCGAACTTGAAACCTTTGGCCAGGAAGCGGCGCGTGCCGATGACAAGGCGGTGGCTGAGATCTATGCCAAGGCCGGCGCCAAGGTCTATGACATGGACGAAGCGGTGCTGAAAAAGTGGCAGGTGATCGCGCGTGAAACGGCCTGGAAGGACTTCGCCGAAAAGAGCGAGTCGTGCGCCGCGCTGCTCAAGGCAGCGCAAAAGCTGGCATGACGCACGGCGTCGAGATCGGGTCCGCCGTGCTGGGCGTGGACCCCGACACACCGCGCCTGCTGCTGCCGCTGGCCCTTGTGCTGATGCGGCTCAATCGTCTCATGGTGATGCTGGGCATGTTTGCCTTGCTGATCGCCTCGGCTGTGCTGACCTACAGCGTGGTTTCGCGTTATGTGATGAAGTCCTCCACCGACTGGCAGGACGAAGCGGCCGTGTTCTGCCTGGTCGGCGCCACTTTCCTGTGCAGTTCGTTTGTGCAGGCTTTGCGCGGCCATGTCGGCATCGAGGCCGTCGCCGGGCTGTTGCCGAATTCGCTCAACCGCCTGCGTCTGCTGCTGGTCGATCTGCTGAGTTGCCTGTTCTGCAGTTTCTTTGCCTGGAAGTCCTGGACGCTGTTTCATGAGGCCTGGGTTGAGCACCAGACCACCTCGTCATCATGGGCGCCACCGCTGTCGATACCCTACGGCCTGATGGCCGCCGGCATGACGCTGCTTAGCCTGCAACTGCTGATCCAACTCAGCGCGCGCATCAACGCCATGCTTGGTCAGACGTCTCGGGTGGCGTCATGACGATGCTGAGTCTGGGTTTGCTGTTTGGCGCGGTGACGCTGCTGTTCATGTTCTCGGGCGCGCCGATCTCGTTTGCCCTGGGCAGTGTCGCAGTGCTGTTCATGTACCTGTTCATGCCGGCCTCGTCACTCAATACCGTGACGCAGAACGTGTACGAGGAGATGGCCAGCATCACGCTGTTATCGATTCCGCTGTTCATCCTCAAGGGCGCGGCCATCGGGCGTTCGCGCGCCGGGCAGGACTTGTACGCCGCGATGCACGTCTGGATGGGCCGCATTCCGGGCGGCCTGGGCATTGCCAACGTGTTCGCCTGCGCGCTGTTCGCGGCGATGGCCGGGTCGAGCCCGGCCACCTGTTCGGCCATCGGCAGCGCCGGCATTCCCGAGATGCGCAAGCGCGGCTATTCGCCCGGCTTTGCGGCCGGCATCATCGCGGCCGGCGGCACACTGGGCATTCTGCTACCGCCGTCGATCACGATGATTCTTTACGCGGTGGCGGCCGAGCAGTCGCTGGGCCGCTTGTTTTTGGCCGGCATCTTTCCTGGCATGCTGCTGGTCGGGCTGTTCGCCGTCTATGCCGCCTTGCGCTACCGCAAGGAACACCGACTGGCCAAGGCCGAGTTTGAGCGCTCGGGCACGGCGTCGGCCCTGCTGCTCAATGAGACTTTCACGAACCGGCAGAAGTTTGAGATGCTGCCGCGCGTTGTGCCCTTCGTTCTGTTGCTGATCGGCGTCATGGTGGCGCTTTATGGCGGCTTTGCAACGCCATCGGAAACTGCGGGCCTCGGCGCCTTGCTCGCGCTGCTCTTGATTGCGACGATCTATGGCGTCTGGCGGCCACGCGATGTGGCGCCGATTCTGACGGCGACCTTGCGGGAGTCCACCATGCTGATGATGATCATCGGCATGTCGCTGCTGTTCTCCTATGTGATGAGCTTTCTGCACATCAGCCAGTCCACGGCCGAGTGGGTGGTCGGCATGCATTGGTCGAAGTGGGTGCTGCTGGCGGCCATCTTGCTGATGGTGATCCTGCTTGGCTTCTTCCTGCCGCCGGTCAGCATCATTCTGATGACCGCGCCCATCATCCTGCCGCCGCTGAAAGCCGCTGGCTTTGACCTGATCTGGTTCGGCGTGCTGATGACGATCGTGATGGAGGCGGGCCTGATCCATCCGCCGGTGGGTTTGAACATCTTTGTCATCAAGAACATTGCGCCCGATATCGCGCTGGGCGACATCATCTGGGGCGTGCTGCCTTTTGTCCTGCTGATGTTTCTGGCGGTGTTCCTGATCTGCGTCTTTCCCGGCATCGCCACCGCGCTGCCCGATGCAGTCATGGGTCTGGCGGCGGTGCGATGATGAGGGTAGCAGTATGAGCGGCACCGTGCGGCTGTCGATTCGCGATGCGGTGGCCACGGTCACGCTGTGCAACCCTGGCAAGCTCAACGCCATGTCGCGCCACATGTGGCAGGACCTGCGCTCGGCCTTTGAGCAGGTTCACGCTGACGCGCAGGTACGCTGCGTCGTCGTCTGCGGCGAAGATGGCAACTTCTGCGCCGGCGGTGACATTTCGGAATACGCAGGCTTTCGTTTTGACGAGACGAGTTTGTGTAACTTTCATGAGAACGATGTCTGGCCGGCTTTGCAGGCCATGCTCGATTGCGATGTGCCGCTGCTGGCACACATTGAGGGCAACTGCATGGGCGCGGGCATGGAGATTGCCAGTTGCTGCGATATCCGACTGGCGGCCACGTCGGCGCGCTTTGGGGCACCGATTGCCCGGCTCGGTTTTCCGATGGCGCCGCGCGAGGCAGCGCTGGTGGCGCGCGAGACCGGCTTGACTGTGGTGCGCCAGATGCTGCTCGAAGCCATGGTTTTCAGCGCCACGGAAATGAAGGCTGCAGGATTCATCAGCCGTTTGCTGGCCGACGAGCAACTGGCATCCGAAGTGCAGACCAGCGCCCGGCGCATCGCAAGCCTGGCACCGCAGGCGGCGCGCCTGAACAAGCAGACCATTCGTGCCCTGTTGGAAGTTGCGGGTACTGTTAGTGGCGCTGGCAGCGACGACGATCAGGCCTATGCCTACGCTGATAGCGCGGAACACCGGGAAGGCATTCTGGCCTTTCTGGAGAAGCGCAAACCTTTGTTTTGACCTTTTGGAAGTTGCTATGAAGACCCCACACAACAAAACGCTGCCCAAGGGCAATCTTTTTGTCGCATTGCGCGCTGGCTATCCCAAAGACCTTGATCGCATCGCCATCGAAACCGACAACGGTCTGTGCTATTCCTGGCGCGACATCGAGCGCGCCAGCGCCATGCTCGCCAACCTGCTCGATTCATTGCAGTTGCCGCCCGGCGCGCGCATTGCGGTCCAGGTTGAAAAATCGGTTGAGGCGATGCTCTTGTATCTGGCGACTTTGCGCGCCGGCTATGTTTATTTGCCGCTCAACCAGGCTTATCAGCAAGCCGAAATTGAGTACTTCATCGGCAACGCCGAGCCGTCCGTTGTGGTCTGCACCGGCAAGAATTTTGGCTGGGTCAGCAAGATCGCTTTCAAGGCCGGCACCCAATACGTCTTCACCCTCAACGAGGACCGCAGTGGTTCCTTGCTGGAACGCGCCGCGCATTGTTCTGATCAGCAGCGGCCGGCAGTCAAGCAGGCCGACGACTTGGCCGCGATTCTCTACACCAGCGGCACTACGGGACGTTCCAAGGGCGCGATGCTGAGCCACGGCAATCTGTTGAGCAACGCCCTGGTGCTCAAAGACTACTGGGGCTGGCGCGCCGGCGATGTGCTGATACACGCCCTGCCGATCTTTCATGTGCACGGACTGTTCGTCGCCATTCACGGTGCGCTGCTCAATGGCAGCAAGATGATCTGGTTGGGTAAGTTCGATCCGCGGCTGGTGATTGAGAAGCTACCACAGGCGACGGTATTCATGGGCGTGCCAACACTTTATGTGCGGCTGCTGGCCGAGCCGGGCTTGACGCTGGCAGCGGGGCGCAACATGCGGCTCTTTATTGCCGGGTCGGCGCCCTTGCTGATCGAGACTTTCACCGAATGGCAGAAGCGCACCGGCCACACGATTCTGGAACGCTACGGCATGAGCGAGACCGGCATGCTGACTTCCAATCCGTATGACGCAGGGCAGGGCGCGCGCCGGGGCGGCACGGTTGGTTTTCCGCTACCCGGTGTCAGCCTGCGCGTGCGGGACGACGCCGGCCAGGCCTTGGCCATTGACGAAATTGGTGGCATCCAGGTCAAGGGTCCGAATGTGTTTGCGGGCTATTGGCGCATGCCCGAGAAGACCGCGGAGGAATTCACGCCCGACGGCTTTTTCAAGACCGGCGATGTCGGCAAAGTGGACGCGCTCGGTTACGTCACGATTGTGGGGCGCAGCAAGGACTTGATCATCAGCGGCGGCTACAACGTCTATCCAGCCGAGATCGAAGCCTATATCAACGACTTGCCCGGTGTCGAAGAGAGCGCGGTGATCGGCGTGGCGCACGCTGATTTCGGCGAGGTCGGCTTGGCGGTCGTGACGCCCAAGCCCGGTGCTGTGCTTGATCCGCTAGAGATCATTGCCCGGCTGAAATCAACGCTGGCCAACTTCAAGGTACCCAAGCAGTGCTATGTGATCCATGCCTTGCCCCGCAACAGCATGGGCAAGGTGCAGAAGAATGTCCTGCGCGAGCGCTTTGGTGCGGGTGCCGCGTAGCCCGTATGAAGCCGAAGGTGTAATACGGGGACACCATTACGGTATCAATCCCGTATTGCGCTGCCCTCCATACGGGCACGCGTCTGGTAAACCGACGCCTTACCGCAGCACCAGAACCGGCACATGCGAGTGTGTCAGCACCAGTTGGGTTTCGCTGCCCAGCAGCAGGCGCTTGATGCCACGCCGGCCATGCGAGGCCATGACGATCAGGTCGCATTTTTGCTTCTTGGTGGCGGCGATGATGGCATCGGACACCAAGTCTGATTTCACCGTGACCGCCTTGGCCTTGACGCCCTTTGCCAGAGCCGCCTTCTGGACCGCATCGACAATCGCCTGACCGTCTTCCGCCCATTTCTGTTCGACCCGGCTGACTTCCGCTGCCTGCAGGGCCAGGCCACCTTCAAAGTAGCTTTGCGGATAGCGCGGGATGACTTTCAGGGCCACCAACTCGGCACCGCACAGCGCCGCCAGCGAAATCGCGCTGGCCACTGCCCGCTTGGACAGATTCGAACCATCGGTGGCGACAAGAATTCGTTGGTACATGTATTGCTCCTTGTGAGTGAAGATGCCTTAGCTTACTCTGCTCACCCTGTGCTGTCTTGATTTCTGTCAGGTAAACTGCTTTCCTCGCCGCGCACCCTTGGACCACTTGGACCCTATGTCACCTGCCAGTCCTGCTCTTTTTGCTGCGGCTCAATACGATTCTTCTCAAGCGAGCCTTGGCGAGCCCGTGCTGCTGGCGGATGTCAACATGGGCGTCGATGACTTGCGTCTGCTTGACGACCCGCTGGAGTGGCCTGCTTTCGGTCACCCCGATGAACAACGCGCCGACTGTTGGGAGTCGAACCTGCTGATTGAAGGCATGCACTGCGCCGCCTGCGCGCTGACGATCGAGGACGCTTTGCTGCGTGTGCGCGGCGTCGTGACAGCGGAGGTCAGCGCTGGCAGCCACCGCGCCCGTGTCGTCTGGGCTAGTGATCGGGTCTTGCCATCGGCCTGGCTGCACGCCATTGCGGCGGTGGGCTACCGCGCCGTGCCAGCCAATGACGCGCTGGCGCGTGAGCGCCGACAGCTTGAGGCGCGCAAGGCGTTGTGGCGGCTCGGCGTCGCTGGCCTGTGCATGATGCAGGTGATGATGTACGCCTATCCGGCCTATATCGCGCGGCCAGGGGATTTGTCGGCTGAGATGGAGCAACTGCTGCGCTGGGCCTCCTGGGTCTTGTCCTTGCCGGTGATCCTGTTTTCCTGCGGTCCATTTTTCAGCAGCGCCTTGCGCGACGTCTTGCAGCGCCGCGTCAGCATGGACCTGCCGGTGGCCCTTGGCATGTTGATCACTTTTGCCGTCAGCACCATGGGGACCTTCGACCCCACGGGAAATTTTGGTCACGAGGTTTATTTCGACTCGCTGACCATGTTCGTCTTCTTCCTGCTCGGCGGGCGCTGGCTCGAGTTACGCCTGCGCGACCGCACGGCGGGGGCGCTGGAGTCCCTGATGAATCGCCTGCCCGACAGTGTGGCGCGCCTGCAGCCGGACGGCACGTTTGAACGCGTCGCCGTGCGGCGCCTGCTTGGTGGCGATGTCATCCGTGTCCGACCGGCCGAGACTTTCCCGGCCGATGGGGTGCTGCTGGAAGGCGATACGCTGGTTGACGAGGCGCTGCTTACCGGCGAGTCGCGCCCGGTCGCGCACCGCGTCGGCGCCAGCGTGATTGCCGGCAGCCACAACCTCTCAAGCGTGGTGCTGGTACGCGTCGAACGAGTCGGTCCTGAAACCCGCTTTGCCCAGATCGTGGCGTTGATGGAAACGGCCTCGACCAGCAAGCCGCGTCTGGCGCGCCTGGCGGATCGCATTGCCAAGCCGTTCCTGATCGCCGTCCTGCTGGCTGCGGCACTGGCATGCGCTTACTGGTGGGGGCGCGACCCCGGACACGCGCTGATGGTCGCGGTCGCGGTGCTGGTGGTCACCTGCCCGTGCGCGCTGTCGTTGGCGACGCCAGCAGCCATGCTGGCGGCTGCCGGCGCGCTGGCGCGCCAAGGTGTACTGGTGCGTCGTCTGGAGGCGTTCGAGAGTCTGGTCGGCATCGACACCGTGCTGTTTGACAAGACCGGCACCTTGACCCGCGACGCCATGGTGATCGGCGCGACGCAGGTGCGCGCCGGTGTTTCTGCGTCACAGGCATTGGCTATGGCGGCGGCGCTGGCGCAGTATTCGCTGCATCCGGTGTCGCGCGCTCTGCTGCTGGCAGCGCAATCCAGCGCGGGCGCTCAAACATGGCTGGCCGAGTTGGTCGCGGAAGTGGCCGGGCAGGGGATTGGCGGGCGGGTCCGTTGCGCCAACGCCTCTGGCGCGCTTGAATTGCGCCTGGGTTCGGCCGCATTTTGTGGCCTGGCACGCGCGCCCGGCGATTCGCCGCGTGCCTTCCTGTGCGACGAACAGGGTTGGCTGGCTACTTTTGAGTTGCGTGAGGACGTGCGTGCCGACGCTGCAGTCACTGTTGCCGCATTGCAAGCGGCTGGCATCGCCGTGCATTTGTTGTCCGGCGATGCGGCAACGGCAGTAGCGCGGGTGGCGGCGCAGGTCGGCATCAGCGCTTACCAGGGGGCGTGCACACCACAGGACAAGCTTGATTTCCTGCAGCAGGCGCAGCAGCGTGGGCACAAGGTGGCGGTGGTGGGCGACGGACTCAATGATGGCCCGGTGCTGGCCGGCGCCCATGTCTCGTTTGCGTTTGGGCAGGCGGTACCTCTGGCACAGGCGCAGGCCGACTTTGTGGTGCTCGGAGATCGACTCGGCAGGGTCTCGCAGACGCTGTTGCTGGCCCGTCGCACATTGCGCATCGTTCGTCAGAATCTTGTATGGTCCGCTGTCTACAATGCCGTCTGTGTACCGCTGGCGGTGCTGGGTTGGCTGCCGGCCTGGTTGGCTGGTTTGGGCATGGGCGCAAGCTCGTTGTTGGTTGTGCTCAACGCACTGCGGCTGTCGTACCCCACCGGGCAAGGGCAAGAAACCTGATGGATATTCTGTATTTGTTGATTCCGCTTTCGGTGATTCTGGTGTTTTTCATTCTCGGCGGGCTGTGGTGGGCGATCCATCGTGGGCAATTTGAAAACATCGAGTCCGAGGGCGAGAGAATCCTGAGGGATTGATAAGATTTGAGTTTGCGACTTGATTTAGATCATGCGGCGTCCCCAATGGCCGTGAGAGACTTTGACGACACTAACTGACAAGAGGTGAGAATGATATTTCCCAATTCGCTGGCAACGACCTATAACGACAAAGTCGTCAGGCAGTTTGCGATCATGACCGTGGTGTGGGGCGTGGTTGGCATGCTGGTCGGCGTCATCATTGCTGCACAACTCGCCTGGCCAGAGCTCAATATGGGCATTCCATGGCTCACCTATGGTCGTTTACGGCCCTTGCATACCAATGCCGTTATTTTTGCCTTTGGCGGTTGCGGTCTGTTTGCCTCAGCCTACTACGTCGCGCAGCGCACCTGCCAGGTTCGTCTGTTCAGCGACAAGCTGGCTGCCTTCACCTTCTGGGGTTGGCAACTGGTCATTCTGGCCGCAGCCATCTCGCTGCCCATGGGTTATACCCAGGGCAAGGAATACGCCGAGCTCGAATGGCCGATCGACATTCTGATCACGGTGGTCTGGGTCTCATTCGCCGTTGTTTTTTTCGGCACCATCGGAACGCGCAAGGTTCGTCACATTTATGTTGCGAACTGGTTCTTCGGCGCCTTCATCATTGCCGTTGCGCTGCTGCATCTGGTCAACAGCGCGGCCATTCCGGCCGGCTTCATGAAATCCTATTCGGCCTATGCCGGTGTCCAGGATGCCATGGTGCAGTGGTGGTACGGCCACAACGCGGTCGGCTTCTTCCTGACCGCCGGTTTCCTGGGCATGATGTATTACTTCGTGCCCAAGCAGGCCGAGCGTCCGGTCTACTCGTATCGCCTGTCGATCGTGCACTTTTGGGCGCTGATCTTTACTTACATGTGGGCAGGCCCGCACCATCTGCACTACACTGCGCTGCCGGACTGGACCCAGTCGGTCGGCATGGTGTTCTCGCTGATCCTGTTGGCGCCGAGCTGGGGCGGCATGATCAACGGCATCATGACCTTATCCGGCGCCTGGCACAAGCTGCGCGACGACCCGATCCTGCGCTTCCTGATCGTCTCTCTTTCGTTCTACGGTATGTCGACCTTTGAAGGTCCGATGATGTCGATCAAGACCGTCAATGCCTTGTCGCATTACACGGACTGGACGATCGGCCATGTGCACTCCGGCGCCCTGGGC